>CACOAB010000029.1 GCA_902625125.1 uncultured Pelagibacteraceae bacterium | reverse complement strand
GAACTTATCACTTCTCCAATCTTTAGCCAGTTCAACCGCAGCTCTTTGTAAATTCCCCGCGTGTTTTTCAAGCTTAGCTTCTAGCCTTTCGAATAAAGTAAGTGCGTCTGCAGTTGAGCCAGCAAAACCTGCTATAACTCCCCTGCTATCAATTTTTCTAACTTTTTTGGCTTTGCTTTTTAAAACAGTATTACCTAAACTAACTTGGCCATCTCCAGCTACTACAGTTTCGCCATTTTTTCTTAGCAAGACAATCGTTGTTCCATGCCACTTTTCAGCTGTATTCATGATGTTATATGTGGAGATTAATTCAAGATCTTCAATAGCAAATCTGATTTATTGATAAAATGACTGATTATATATATATCAAAGATAAATCAGAGATAATTTATGGCTAGAAAAGCAAAAATTAGTAGAAAAACAAAAGAAACCAGTATTTCAGTCTCCGTAAATTTAGACGGCAAAGGAAAATATAAAATAAAAACTGGAATAGGTTTTCTTGATCACATGTTAGAGCAACTTTCTAAGCATTCTTTAATTGATTTAGAAGTAAATGCGAAGGGCGATACTCACATTGATTTACACCACACTACAGAAGATACAGGTATAGCTATCGGTGAAGCTATAAAGAAAGCTGCTGGTACTCGAAAAGGTATTAGAAGATATGCCTCAACCATGATACCGATGGACGAAACTTTGAGCAGAGTTTCAATTGATGTATCAAACAGGCCTTACTTAATTTGGAAAGTAAATTTACCAGTAGAAAAACTAGGTGAGATGGATACAGAACTTTTTAAAGAATGGTTTCAAGCTTTTTCACAGTCTGCAGGAGTTACTCTGCACGTAGAAAATATTTATGGTGAGAATAGCCATCATAAAATTGAGTCGTGTTATAAAGGTTTAGCTAGATCATTAAAAGATGCTCTAGAAGTTGATAAAAGAATTAAAAACTCAATACCTTCGACTAAAGGTTCTATTTAAATTTGATGAACGTCACAATTGTTGACTACCAATCGGGCAATATAAGCTCAGTCATTAACTCTTTTACAGAGGTCGCTAAAGGGAAAGTTAATTTAGAAGTTACCTCTGATATTAAAAAAATTAAATCTAGCGATAAAATTGTTTCCCCGGCTCTGTCAGTAGCATTGAAACTAATATCGTCTAAAACTTTTTCGATTATAGTGTGAAGTCTTCTAGCTCCAATATTTTCAACAGATGAATTAACTTCTGCGGAAATTTTAGCAAGCATATCTATTCCATCATTAGTAAATACAAGATTGACATTTTCTGTATTGAGTAATTCTTTGTATTGCTTAATTAAACTATTATCTGGTTCTTTAAGAATTCTTTTAAAATCATCTTCTTTAAGGGCATCTAATTCAACTCTTATTGGCAACCTACCTTGTAATTCAGGTAACAAATCAGATGGCTTAGCTAATTGGAACGCACCTGATGCGATAAATAAAATATGATCAGTTTTTATTGGGCCGTGTTTGGTACTTACCGTTGTGCCTTCAATAAGAGGTAGTAAATCTCTTTGAACACCCTCCCTTGACACATCTCCACCAACTCTATCACTTCTTGCAGAAACTTTATCTATTTCATCTAAAAATACTATTCCATTTTCCTCTGTAGCTTTTTTTGCTTCTTTAATAATTTTATCCTCCTCAATCATTTTATCAGATTCTTGAGCTACTAAAATATCGTGAGATTCTTTTACAGTCATTTTTTTCTTTTTACCCTTTTTGTTGCCCATAGATTTCCCAAGAATATCTCCAAGGTTCACCATACCAACATTTCCTCCAGGCATACCTGGAATTTCAAAACTTTGTAGCCCTGCAGGTGAATTTTGAACTTCTATCTCAATTTCATTGTTATCTAGGTCGCCACTTCTTAATCTTTTTCTAAAACTCTCTCTTGTTGCAACACTAGCTTTATTTCCTACAAGAGCATCAAGGACTTTTTCTTCAGCTTTTAATTCCGCTTTAGCTTTAACCTCTTTTCTTTTTTTCTCTCTTTCCATTGCTATAGCAATCTCAATTAAATCTCTGATGATTTGTTCTACGTCCCTACCTACA
>CACOAB010000028.1 GCA_902625125.1 uncultured Pelagibacteraceae bacterium | reverse complement strand
AGGACTCAACACATCTGTTTCTTTAAGTCCTTTTTGATTTTGTAAGTTATTAATTAAAAATCTTGTGAATGTAGTCTTCCCTACACCGATTTCACCAATTAAGAAAATGCAATCTCCATTTTCTAATTTTTTTGAAATTGATTTAGATATTTGATTTAAATGTTCTAAAGATTTAACAATCATTAGCTACTGTTAGTAGCGATAAGTATCTGGTTTAAAAGGTCCTGATGGTTTAACGCTAATATAATCGGCTTGCTCTTTTGACATTTTTGTTAATTTAGCTCCCACTTTTTCTAAATGAAGCATTGCAACTTTTTCATCAAGATGTTTTGGAAGCACGTAAACTTTCTTCTCGTATTTATCTGAATTATTCCATAATTCAATTTGAGCAATTACTTGATTTGTGAATGAAGCACTCATCACAAAACTTGGATGTCCCGTAGCGCATCCAAGATTAACCAATCTACCTTCGGCTAAAAGGATGATCCTTTTTTTACTAGGTAATTCAATTTCGTGAACCTGAGGTTTTATTTCGTCCCACTTATAATTTTTTAATGCCTCAACTTGAATTTCGTTGTCAAAATGACCAATGTTACAAAGTATTGCTCTGTCTTTCATGTTTCTCATATGATCTGCTGTGACTATATCTTTATTCCCTGTAGCGGTTACAACTATATCAGCGTCTTGAATAGCTTCATCCATAACAACAACTTCGTAGCCTTCCATAGCAGCTTGTAACGCACATATAGGGTCTGTTTCGGTAACCATAACTCTTGCACCTGCTTGACGTAATGAAGCTGCACTTCCTTTACCAACATCCCCAAATCCAGCTACGATGGCTACTTTACCTGACATCATAACATCAGTAGCTCTTTTTATGCCGTCTACTAAACTTTCTCTACAACCATAGAGGTTGTCAAATTTAGATTTTGTAACAGAATCATTTACATTTATAGCAGGGATTAATAATTCTTTATTAGATTCCATTTTTTTAAGTGCTAAAACTCCTGTTGTAGTTTCTTCTGAAACTCCCCTAACGTCTTTTAATAAATTTTTATATTCTTTATGCATTAAGGCTGTAAGATCTCCACCATCGTCTAAAATCATATTTGGTTTCCAATCTTTTTTTCCTTCGATAGTTTGTTTAACACACCACCAGTACTCTTCTTCTGTCTCACCTTTCCAAGCAAATACAGGAATACCTGCTTTTGCTATTGCAGCGGCAGCATGATCTTGTGTTGAAAAAATATTACATGAAGACCATCTAACTTCAGCTCCTAATTCTACTAAAGTTTCAATTAAAACTGCGGTTTGTATTGTCATGTGAAGACAACCTAGGATTTTTGCACCCTTTAAAGGTTTTTTGCCTTTATACTCTTTCCTCAAAGCCATAAGTCCTGGCATTTCTGTTTCTGCTAAAGAAATTTCTTTTCTACCAAAATCTGCTTGGCTGATGTCTTTTACTTTATAATCTTGCGCCATATTGAAGGAGTTATTATCAACATAAATAAACCATAGCAAGAAATAATGTTAGGACAATTTAGGAAGTAAAACCTCAACCTGTGCTCCTTTTGCATTCAGCCTGTTTGAAGCTGCTATTGTGCCTTTATGTAATTGAACAATATTTTTTACAATATTCAAGCCTAAGCCAGAATGTTTTCCAAAACTCGTGGGCCTGTTGCTGTAAAAACGTTTAAAGATTTTCTGAGGTGATGTTTCAGCAAAACCGGGTCCCTCATCTTTAACTGATAGTAATAGATTACTTGAGGTTTCTTCAAGACCGATTTCAATTTTTTGATTATCTTGACTGAAGGAAATAGAGTTGTCTAATAAGTTTGCAATAACCTGTTCTATTCTATTACTTATACCAAATATAAAATATCCATTTTTACTTTTAATTTTATTTATGACTCTTATCTCGATTTTTTTATTTTGATTAATTAGATCTTGGTTAAAATCTTCCACTACGCCATTAATAATTTCAATTAAGTTTATTTTACTCATTTTCTCACGAGATAAAGAAGCTTCATCTTTTAGCATTTGAGTGTAATCCGTTATTAATCGTTCTATCCGTTCAGCATCATGATTTATTATTTTAAGAAGTTTTTCACCTTCGTTTTTCTCAGTAGTTTTGTCTAAAAGTTCAGAAGCGCTTTTTAAAGATGCAAGTGGATTTCTTATTTCATGAGCTAAATCGTTTGAGAATGTTTCTGCTCTGTTAGTTCTCTGCTGTAATTCTTTTGTCATTTCATCAATTGACTGCGTTAATTTTCCAATTTCATCGTCTCTTACGAAAACTTTATTTATATCAATTGTTTGATTAGATTTTTTTTTAATTCCATCGCTAAATTTTACCAAAAGTCCAATTGGTTTTAGAATATATTTATTTAAAAATAGAGAAAAAATT
>CACOAB010000027.1 GCA_902625125.1 uncultured Pelagibacteraceae bacterium | reverse complement strand
AGATAGCTCTTGGTTAAGTAAAGAAATTAAGCACGTTAATAACTGGAATAAAAAAATGTTTAATGAATTTAAAAAAATGAAAATTGATACCAATAGAAGCTCAGGTAATTTTTTATTGGTTAATTTTAACAAAGTTAAAATCAATTCATCAAAAGTTTTTAAATTGTTAGCTAAAGCAGGAATTTTAGTTCGTAAAATGGATGTTTATGGTATTAAGAACTCATTAAGAATTACAATTGGAAAAAGCAAAGAAAATAGAAAATTACTTTCTAAAATAAAAAGAATATTAAATGTTTAATAAGATTAGTATTATTGGATGTGGTTTAATTGGCTCTTCTATCTTGAGAGCAATAGAAGAAAAAAAATTAGCGTCTGAAATAAGTATTTACGATAAATCATCGAAAGTTATCGATTATCTAAAAAAAAACTTTTCTGTAGAAATTTGCAACAATATCTCAGATGTAGTTAAGGACTCTGATTTAGTAGTAATTGCTTCTCCTTTAAGTAGCTACAAAGAAATATTACTTTCTATTCAGTCTAATTTAAAAGAAAATGTAATTTTAACTGATACAGGTTCCGCAAAGAAAGAAGTGAATAAAATTATTAGCAATTTAAATTTAAAAAATGTTAATTGGATTGCTTCACATCCTATAGCTGGTACAGAATACAGTGGTCCCGAGGCAGGTTTTGCAAGTTTATTTCAAAACAGATGGTGCATAATATCGTCAGAAAAAAATGTAGCCAAGGATAAGATAAAATCTTTAGAAAATTTTTGGTCAAAGCTTGGTAGCAAGACTAAGTTTATGACATTTGAAGACCATGATTATGTTTTATCATTAACCAGCCATCTACCGCATGCTGTGGCTTACAGTATTGTAAAAACAGCAATTAACAATGAAGATAAATTTAAGGATGATGTTATTCAATATAGCGCAGGTGGATTGAGAGATTTTACACGAATAGCAGCATCAGACCCTTTAATGTGGAAAGATATATTTATTGATAATAGTGATAACATCCTCAAGGTTTTAGACAATTACTCAAAAAATCTTAGTGAAATTAAAGATGCTATTAAAAATAAAGATAGTAAAAAACTTTTAGAGATTTTTTCATCAACTAAAAAAGTAAGAAAAGAAATTATTGAAGCTGGTCAGGACACTGATAAGCCAGGTTTTGGAAGAAAATAATTAAGAGAACTTCCTTATTTCAGTATAAATTTGATTTTCTATATCTTTGATAAAGTCTTCACTATCTTTACCCGACACGATTGGTTCTAAAAATGAAATGTGAATATCACCTGGGTATTTCATAAAACTATTCTTTGGCCAAACTTTACCGGTATTAAGAGCAACAGGAATACAGGGTAAGTTTAGAGCTTTGTAAATTCTACCAACTCCTTTTTTAAAAGGGGGGTTTTCACCAAGTTTCACCCTTGTTCCTTGTGGAAATATTAAAAGTGGTCTTTTACTTTTTTCAATTCTTTCTTTCACTTTATCAAAAAAATTTAAATTTTCTTTTGTTGTTGTCTCTCTAACGATTGCTACTGAACCTATTTTTCTCAAATACCAACCAAATAATGGAATATTAAGGAGTTCTTTCTTTAAAATAAAAATTGGACCATCCAAAGGTATTTGAAGAGCAAAAGTTTCAAACATAGACTGATGCGCAGAAGCAACAAAATAATTTTCTACTTTTCTGAGATTTTCTATTCCATGAAAGATTACTTTTGTATTTAAGACAATTCTTAAAATTAACACTATATATTTTGCTGACAGCCTGCCAAAAAATATTGTGAATTTACTTGGTAAAACTAATGTTGGTATAGCTAAAATAAAAATAGTTATGAGGCCAACGTATAAAAAAATATTAAAAATTAATGATCTAATTAATTGCATTAAGAATTAATCAATTTAAGTAAATTTTGTTTCTTTCTAATAAATCTAAGTTTATTTTTATTGATTAAAATTTCAGCAACTAATGGCCTAGTATTATAATTTGATGATAAAGACGAACCGTATGCTCCAACATTAGTTATAGCTACAAACTCATTTTCTTTTATTTTAGGATAGTTCTTATAAACCCCAAATTTACAAGTGCTCTCACATATTGGCCCTACAAATTCTATTTTACCTCTCATTCTTGATAATGTTCTAGAAATAGGAATAATTTTGTGAAAAGCTTCGTACAAAGCAGGACGCATAAAATCATTCATTCCAGCATCTAGTATAATAAAATTTTTATTCGTGCCTTTCTTTATAAATTGAATTTTACTAATTAATAATCCCGTATTACCAATAATTGATCTTCCTGGTTCAAAAATTATTCTACAATTTAACTTTTTTGAAAAATTATGAACCAGTTTAGAATATTTACTTAAATTAATTGGTTTTTCTTTATCAGTATAATTTATACCGAAGCCACCGCCCAAATCGACATATTTTAAATTCAGTTTTAATTCTTTTATTAATTTACTCATTACATTTAGAGTTTTTCTAAAAGGTGCATCACTTAAAATTTGACTACCAATATGCACGCTTAAAGCATCTAATTTTACATTTTTAAAAGATTTTAATGTTTTAAGAAAAACTTTAAAATTTTTTATTGATAGACCGAATTTATTTTCTGCTTTGCCAGTTGATATATTTTTATGTGTTTTTGCATCAACGTTAGGATTTAATCTAAAGCCAATTGAAACTTTCTTTCTTAATTTTTTTGCTAAGTTATTTACTAATTTGGCCTCACTTTCAGACTCACAATTGATTAATAAAATTTTTTTATTAATTGCAATTTTTAGCTCATCTTCAGTTTTACCCACTCCAGAAAAAACAATTTTATTAGGCCTAATGCTTGCCTTTAAGGCTTTCAATAATTCACCACCTGAAACTACATCAGCTCCAGCACCTAATTTACCAAGTACTCTTAGTATATTTGTATTACTATTAGATTTCGCAGCAAAACAAATTAAAGGATTAGTTTTTTTAAATGTGTCAGCAAACTTTAAAAAATTAAAAGCAATTTGATTTTCTGAATAGATATAAAAGGGTGTTTTATTTTTTTTTAAAATATTTTTGATTGACAGTTTTTCAACAAATAAATTTTTACCTACATATCTTAAATTTTGCATAAGATTATGAAATTATATTGACCTGATCTATTTTACCTTGGTATTTAGGCTCAGATTTTTTTCCGCAACTAGTTAAAATAAATATCATTAAGAAAAAAACAGTTATAAGTTTCATTAAATTTCCCTTTTATATTTTTTTATCATTGATTTAACATTAATTACAGATGTTCCTCCATGAGATTTTTTTGCATTCATAGAATTTTTAACATCAAATACTTTTAAAACACTTTTATCTAAATCTTTATAAAATTTTTTGACTTCTTCCAAATTTAATTCAAATAACATCTTCTTATTTTTTTCAGCGTAATTAACGAGTTTTGCTGAAATAGAGTAAGACTCTCTAAATGATAAATTTTTATTTTTGACAAGATAGTCTGCAAAATCAGTTGCTGTTATATATCCTTGATTAGCCATAAAAAGCATATTTGCTTTGTTTGCATTCACAGAGTTAATTAATTCAGCGCTCATTAATAAAGTATCTTTCAAAGTATCACATCCACTAAAAACTAACTCCTTATCGTCCTGCATATCTTTGAAATAAGACATTGGAAGACCCTTCATTATTGTTAGCATTGCGTTTAACTTTCCATAATTTATTCCAACTTTTCCTCTAATTAATTCTGCAGGATCAGGATTCTTTTTTTGTGGCATTATTGAAGATCCTGTTAGCATGCTATCTTTAAATGAAATTAAATTGAAAGCTTCAGAATTATAAATAATAAAGTCCTCTGCCAATCTTGATAGATGCATTGCACAAACAGCAGAGGCATATAAAAAATCAATTGCAAAATCTCTATCTGATACTGCATCAATCGAATTATCTGTTGGCTTTTTGAACCCAAGTTTTTTAGCAGTATAATTTCTATCTATTTTGTATGATGTTCCAGAAAGTGCTGCTGATCCCAATGGACACTCATCTAAAAGATTAAGATTATTTTCAAATCTTTTTTTGTCTCTTTTTAACATTTCATAGAAAGACAATAGATAGTGGGCGAAAGAAATGGGTTGTGCATTTTTTAAATGCGTCAAACCAGGCATAACAGTATCTGTATTTTTTTCAGCTTTTCTAATCAAAGCTTTCATGACTAAAGAAATACTTTTCAAAATTTCTTTTGTTGCTTCTTTGATCCATAATTTAAAATCGGTTACTACTTGATCATTTCTTGATCTCGCAGTGTGTAAAAATCCAGCTGAAGGGCCAATAATTTCAAATAAAGCTTTTTCAATGTTTAAGTGAATATCTTCAAATTTTTCTTTGAATTCAAAATTACCTTTTTCTATATGAACTTTAATTTTTTTAAGTCCATTTATAATTTTGTTACCA
>CACOAB010000026.1 GCA_902625125.1 uncultured Pelagibacteraceae bacterium | reverse complement strand
ATAAATATTTAAAGAGTGATTTAGAAAAAAATTCTAATCTTGAAAATTACTTAATTACATCAGGTTTAAAATTCAATAAAATTGACTTTGAAATTAATCTTAACGAGGAGCATTCAAAAAGTAGTATTTTTTCTGCTTTGAACTTAGTGAAAAACGAACATCAAGAAATAAAGACACGTATTAATCATAGTGCACCAAATTGTCAAAGTTATCAAAAAGTAAAAAATGTTTTAAGCAATGAAAGCAAAGGTGTTTATCAGGGAAAAATTTTTGTAAAAAATATTGCACAAAAAACTGATGCATATCAATTGAGTAGAGCTTTAATTTTAGATGATGCAGCTGAATTTGACGCAAAACCTGAACTAGAAATTTACGCTGATGACGTAAAATGCTCTCACGGATCGACATCCGGAAGCATAGATTTAGAGTCAATACATTATTTAAAGTCAAGAGGGATACCTGAAAAAGATGCGTTTAAAATGCTCATCAATGGTTTTCTTGGAGAAATATTAGAAAAATTAAATGAGGGAAAATTGAAGGATTATTTAATAGAGAAATTAGAAAGACAAATTAATGGATATTAAAAACATAAAAAAAGAGTTTCCAATTTTTAAACAAAAAATTAATGGCAAGCCATTGGTATATTTAGATAGTGCAAATTCTTCGCAAAAACCAAAAATTGTTATAGACAAAATCTCAAATTTTTATGAAACAGAGTTTTCTAATGTTGGCAGAAGTGTTCATACTCTTGCAGTAAAAGCGACAAATAGATTTGAGGCAACAAGAGATAAAGTTCAAAAATATTTAAACGCTAAGCATAGAGAAGAAATAATATTTACAAAAGGTGCTACAGAAGCAATAAATTTAGTAGCCACATCTTACGGAAAAAAATATATCGATAAAGGTGATGAAATATTAATTACCGAGCTAGAACATCACTCTAATTATGTCCCTTGGAATTTCTTAAGAACCGAAAAAGGAGCAATAATAAAATTTGCTCAAGTAAATGAAAGCGGCGATGTTGAAATAGAAGAAATCAAAAAACTTATAACTAGTAAAACTAAAATTATTGCGATTACACATATATCAAATGTTACAGGAGCAGTTCTGCCGATTGCAAAAATTGTAGATCTTGCAAAAGAAAAAAATATTCCAGTATTAATTGACGGCACTCAAGGTGCGCCACATTCTGAAATTAATATGCAAGAAATAGGTTGTGATTTTTATGCAATTTCTTGTCATAAAATGTATGGACCAAACGGCCTAGGGATATTGTATATGAAAAAAAAATGGGTTGATGATCTACCACCATATCAAGGCGGAGGTGGTATGATTAATGAGGTAAAAAAAGACGATATAACTTTTGCTGACGCTCATACAAAATTCGAGGCTGGAACAATGCAAACCGCAGAAGTAGTTGCATTTGCAGAGTCCCTAAACTTTATTGAAAAATTAGGGATTAAAAATATTGCATCTCACGAAAATAAGGTTTTACAATACGGGTTAGAAAAACTTAAAAAAAATAATACCGTAAATATAATTGGAGATCCTAAAGTAAGAGGATCAGTTTTGTGTTTTACTTTAAAAGATATTCATCCTCACGACATTGCAACTATTTTAGATGATGATGGTGTTGCAATAAGAGCCGGACATCATTGTTGTCAAATATTACATGATAAACTTGGCATACCTGCTACAGCTAGAGCCTCAATTGGAGTTTATAATGACAAAGAGGATATAGACAAATTATCAGACGCTATTAAAAAATGTCAGAAAGTATTTCAAAATTAAATGGAACTTAAAGAGCTATATCAAGAAATAATTTTAGATCATGGAAAAAATCCTAGAAATAAAGGAAAGTGTGAGGGTTATACGAATGATGCAAAAGCTCACAATCCTTTATGTGGTGATAAAGTACATATTTATTTAAAACTTAATAAAGATAAAGAAATAGAAGATTTAAGTTTTGAAGGTGAGGGATGTGCAATTTCTTTAGCTTCAGCCTCTATTTTAACTGAAATAATTAAAGGTAAAGATTTATCATTTTTAAAGAAAATTAATGATGACTTTTTAAATATGATCAAAAATAAAACAAAAATCACAATAAATAGCCTCTCAGATGACCAGATAACTACTATTACCTCTTTATCTGGTGTTCAAGAATTTCCTATGAGAGTCAAATGTGCAACAATGGCTTGGCATACTTGCTTGTCAGCAGTAAATAAAAAATAATGAGTGAATTGAAAGATAAAATAGTCTCAGAAATAAAAAAAATTTATGATCCTGAAATACCAGTAAATATATATGAGCTGGGTCTTATTTATAAAATTGACATAAAGGAGGCTAAAAAAATAAATATAGAAATGACCTTAACTTCTCCTAATTGCCCTGTTGCCGAAAGTTTGCCTAGAATGGTTAAAGATAATATATTAAAATTGGATGGTGTTGAGGACGTAGATTTGAAATTAGTTTGGGACCCACCATGGACTAAGGATATGATGTCTGAAGCAGCAAAGTTAGAATTAAATTTATGAGTGAACAGATTATTAAATTAAGCCAAAATGCAGCTGAAAGAATAAAAGAAATAATGTCAAAAGCTGAAGAAAAAACTATTGGAGTTAGAGTAGGAGTTAAATCCGGTGGTTGCGCGGGAATGTCCTACATAATGGAATATGCGAAAGACATTAAACCTAATGAGGAAATTGTAGAGGATAAAGGAGTAAAGGTTCTAATAGATCCAAAAGCAATAATGTATCTTCTAGGAACAGAAATGGATTATAAGAGAGAGAATTTTTCATCTCAATTTATATTCAAGAACCCCAATGAAACAGAACGCTGTGGTTGCGGAGAGTCTTTTAAAGTTTAGCCGCTATAATACATCTCAAATTCGATTGGATGAGGTGTATGTTCGAATTTATAAATTTCTTGGAATTTTAATTCAATATAAGCGTCTATTTGATCATCAGTAAATACTCCGCCTTCAGTCAAAAACTTTCTATCTTTATCAAGACTTTGCATTGCCTCTCTCAAAGAACCACATACTGTTGGAAGTTTTTTAACTTCATCTTCAGACAATGAATATAAATCTTGATCAAAAGCCTTACCCGGATCTATCTTATTTTTAATCCCATCTATGCCAGCCATCAACATCGAAGCAAATGTCAAATAAGGGTTACCTGCAGCGTCTGGGAATCTTATCTCCATTCTTGCAGCTTTTGGATTCATTATTATTGGTATTCTACAAGACGCAGACCTATTTCTTGCAGAGTAAGCTAATATTACAGGCGCCTCAAAACCTGGAATTAATCTTTTATAACTATTTGTTGTTGCGTTTGCAAAAGCATTTATTGCTTTAGCATGTTTTAAAATTCCACCTATATAATATAATGCCTCTTTAGAGAGACCTGCATACTCTTTACCCATAAATACCGGTGTGTTACCTTTCCAAATAGACTGGTGACAGTGCATTCCTGAACCGTTATCGCCTTTTACTGGTTTCGGCATAAATGTAGCAGTCTTTCCAAATGAGTGAGTAACCATTTGAACAGCGTATTTATAAAGTTGAACGTTGTCTGCCATGTTTGTTAAAGTTCCAAAGTACATTCCTAACTCATGTTGACTTGGCGCTACTTCATGATGATGTTTTTCAACTTTTACTCCCATGTCTTTAAGAGCTTTTAAATACTCTCCCCGCATATCTTGAGCACTGTCGACTGGTGGCACTGGAAAGTAACCGCCTTTAATTCCCGGCCTATGACCCATGTTACCATTTTCATATTTTTTTCCTGTATTGTATGGACCTTCTGAACTGTCTATGCTGAAACTAGTTTCATTCATGTCGTTTTTAAATCTTACGTCATCAAAAACAAAAAATTCTGGCTCTGGTCCAAAATATGATTTATCTCCGATTCCTGACTTTTTTAGATATGCTTCAGCTTTTTTTGCAGTTCCTCTTGGATCTCTTCCATAAGGATCTTTTTTAACTGCATCTAAAATATCACAAAATATGTTAACTGTTGTATGAGAGTTAAAAGGATCAATTATTGGTCTTTCTAAGTCAGGTTTTAAAATCATGTCTGACTCGTTTATGGCTTTCCAACCAGCTATTGAAGAACCGTCAAAAAACACCCCATTATCCAACATATCTTCATCAACAACTGTGGAGTCCATAGTTAGATGTTGAAGTTTACCTTTGGGATCGGTGAATCTTAAATCCACGAATTCTACTTGTTTATCCTTTATAAACTTAAGAATGTCTTTAGAACTCATTTTGCTCCTTTAAAAATTTTGTTTAATTGTAGCGAACATATATAAGGATGTTTTTTATAGTATAATTAAATATATATATCAGCTATGCATTTATCACATATCCACACATTAAAATTACTATGAGAGAAGCAAATACCTTTGATTTATCTTTATTAATCTTACTAGCTGTTATTTGGGGGTCATCTTTCTTTAATATTAAGATAGCCACATATTCTTACGAACCAATAACACTTGCTCTAGTAAGAGTAATCTTTGCAAGCATACCACTGTTAATTCTTTGTAGAATAAGCAAAATAAAAATAGAGGCTTTTAGCAAGAATTGGAATTGGTACGCGTTAATAGGCCTTTGCAATATTGCAATACCTTTCGTTCTCATTGCTATTGGGACTGCAAAAATTAATAGTTACCTTGCAGCAATATTAATGAGCACAACGCCTTTAAGCGGTTCAATACTCGCACATTTTTTTACTAATGATGAAAAACTATCCTATCTAAAATCTTTAGGTGTTTTAATTGGTTTTAGTGGAATTATATTATTATTCTTTGATAAAGTTATTATTAATAATGAAAATTACATCTATGCACTTATAACTATTTTAGGATCAACATTTTACTGTATTGGCGGCTTGTTAACTTTAAAATTAAAAAATAAAAAGAATGAAAACGTAACAACCTCTACAACTTTATGGTCGGTAATTTTTCTTCTTCCATTTTCATTAATCATTGAAACACCGTGGCAATCATCTCCAACTTTGGCATCTACTCTTTCATTATTATACCTAGGTGTAATCGCAACAGGTTTAGCATGGTTAATTAGATTTAGAATTTTAACAGTAAATGGTTTGGTTTTTCAAACCCAAGTAGCATATTTAATCCCAATTTTTGGAATTATTTTTGGTTATTTTCTTATGGATGAAGTAATTACTTGGAAAGTATTAGTATCATTAGTTGTAATACTTCTTGGAATTTATATATTTAAAAAAAATAACAAAGGATAAAGAATAAATGGGAAATGAGTCAATTGAAGCAAGTTTTTTATCAATTTTTGCTTTGATAAGTTTTTTTATTTTTCTAATTGTGAGTAAATACTCTCATAAGATTAGAGGAGGAGTTTTACTTGATAAAGATTTTTCAAAACCACAAGCTTTTCATGATCTTCCTATCACTCGAAGTGGAGGACTAGCCTCAATCGTCTCTTTAAATATTTTTTTTGTAATCTATTATTTATTATATTCAAAAATCTTATACGATTATATTTTTCTCAGTTACG
>CACOAB010000025.1 GCA_902625125.1 uncultured Pelagibacteraceae bacterium | reverse complement strand
ATTAATACCACATGAGGATTTACCAAAGTATTGTTATATACCAAATCAAAAATTGGTAGAATTTTGTAAAAGAAAAAAAATTCCCGTTATATGTTTTCCTAAAGGCATAAAGGAAAATTATAAGGAGTTTAACGATGTAGTAAAACCAGATGGCTTAAACATAGACTATGACATCAACATTGAATGGGCTAAAACTAATTTGAAAAATACAGTTATTCAAGGAGGTCTAGATCCTAAAATTTTATTGTTACCCGAAAAAGAAATAATTAGTAATGCAAAAAAATATTTTGATGCATATAAAGGATTGCCTTATGTTTTTAATCTTGGACATGGTATGCTTCCGGAAACAGATCCAGATAAAGTTGGAAAATTAATTAAATTTTATAAGGAGTATTAATGATGCAAGATGGTCACCCAGAAGTAAAGTTTGGAAAAACTGGTGTGCTTTTAATAAATTTAGGAACACCAGACTCTACAAGCTGGTGGGATATAAGGAAATATTTGAAAGAATTTCTTTCAGACAGAAGAGTTATAGAGGTTAACCCAATACTATGGCAAATCATATTAAATCTATTTATATTAACATTTAGACCATCAAAGACCGCACATGCTTATAAGAAGATATGGAGGAAAGAAACTAACGAGTCTCCTCTATTGTATTTTACAAGAAATCAGGCACAGAAACTTAAAGACAAAATAGGAAGTGAAAATGTAATCGTCGATTTTGCAATGAGGTATGGCAACCCAAGTATTAAATCTAAATTAAATATATTAAAAGATTTAGGTTGTGAGAATATAGTAGTTCTACCATTGTATCCTCAATACGCTGCCGCAACTACAGCGACAGTTTGTGACGAAGTTTACAGATCTTTAATGGGCATGAGATGGCAACCTAGCCTGCAGGTAATTCCCCATTATGAAAGCGAACCTCTCTATATAAGCGCTTTGTCAAAAAGTATTGAAAAAAAATTAAACTCGATAAATTGGAAGCCAGACCTAATAATCTCATCTTATCATGGAATACCTAAAAAATATTTTGATAAAGGAGATCCTTATCATTGTTATTGTCAGAAAACTACAAGGTTACTAAAAGAGAGGTTTACATTAATAGATATACGAACCACTTTTCAATCCAGGTTCGGTCCTCAGGAATGGCTTACTCCTTACACAGATAAAACTTTAGAGTCTCTTCCAAAAGAGGGGATTAAAAACTTGCTTGTAATTTGTCCAGGGTTTGCGTCAGATTGTGTTGAGACCTTAGAAGAAATTGATATACAAGGAAGGGACAGTTTCCTAAGTAACGGGGGTAAAAATTTTGATTTGATACCGTGCCTTAATGATAATGCCGATCATATTGATCTTTTAAAAAATTTAGTAACTAAATACATTTAAATGAATTTATATTTACTATTTAAATCCTTGCATTTGGTAGCTGTTATATCATGGATGGCAGGATTATTATATTTGCCTCGTATTTTTGTATACCATTCCGAAGCTTCGCATGAATCTCAAAGAGACGTATTTAAGGTTATGGAAAGGAAACTTTATAACTACATCATGATGCCAGCTATGTTGTTATCTTGGCTGTTCGGCGTATTATTGATACACAGTCTTGGGGTAGACATTTTCTTAGAGCTCTGGATGCAAGTCAAAATTGCACTGGTAACACTTTTAACCATCTACCATTTTTTATTAGGCAAATATCTCAACGATTTTGCTATTGATCATAACTCAAAATCGTCTAAATTTTTTAGAATTATTAACGAAGTTCCCACAATAATTCTAATTGTTGTTGTATTTGTTGTGGTTTTTAAGCCATTATAATAGCACTTGAATTTTTATTAAAAAGTCATATATTTTTAATACTTCCCTATTATTCTAATTATTCTCATGAACTTACAAGAACTAAAGCAAAAGAATTCAGCTGAACTTATAAACGAAGCAGAAAAGCTTGGTATTGAAAACCCTAGCACCCTAAGAAAGCAGGAAATTCTTTTTGCAATTTTAAAAAAACTAGCTGAAAAAAATGAGCAAATTACAGCGACAGGTGTGCTCGAAGTTTTACAAGATGGCTTCGGATTTTTGAGAGCTATAGAATCGAATTATTTACCAGGCCCAGATGATATCTATGTAAGTCCAAGCCAAATTAGAAGATTTGGTTTAAGGACTGGAGACTCGGTTGAAGGAGAAATCAGAGGTCCAAAAGATGCGGAAAGGTATTTTGCACTTTTGAAAGTAAATAAAATTAACTTTGATGAACCAGAAAAGGGAAAAAACAAAATCGCATTTGATAATTTAACACCTCTTTATCCAAATGAGAGAATCAAGTTAGAAGTTGAAACCACGAAAGTTGAGAAAAAACCAGATAACACTGCAAGATTAATAGATTTAGTTAGTCCTATTGGCAAAGGACAAAGGTCATTAATTGTTTCTCCGCCTCGAGCAGGAAAAACAATTATCCTACAAAATATTGCCCAATCAATTACAGCAAATCACCCAGAATGTTATTTAATGGTTTTATTAATAGATGAAAGACCTGAAGAGGTTACAGATATGCAAAGATCTGTAAAAGGGGAAGTAGTAGCCTCAACATTTGACGAGCCTGCTTCTAGACACGTAGCGGTAGCTGAAATGGTTATTGAAAAAGCGAAAAGACTAGTTGAACATAAAAAAGATGTTGTAATTTTATTAGACTCCATAACTAGATTGGGAAGAGCCTATAACGCTGTTATCCCAAGCTCAGGTAAAGTTTTAACTGGGGGTGTAGATGCAAACGCCCTTCAGAGGCCAAAAAGATTTTTTGGCGCAGCAAGAAACGTAGAAGAGGGTGGTTCATTAACAATTATCTCCACTGCTTTAATAGATACGGGAAGCAGAATGGATGAAGTAATTTTTGAGGAATTTAAAGGAACTGGTAATTCAGAATTAATTTTGGACAGGAAAGTCGCTGACAAACGGATCTATCCTGCTCTTGATATCACTAGATCTGGAACAAGAAGAGAAGAACTATTATTTGAAAAAGATGATCTTTCTAAAATGAATGTGCTTAGAAGAATTATAAGTCCAATGGGAACAATGGATGGAATCGAGTTTCTTATTGCAAAGCTTAAAAATACAAAGAATAACGCTGACTTTTTTGACTCTATGAATAAGTCAGCAAATTAAAATTATTGAATTGTTTGGTTGTTTACGCCTGTTTCATATAAATAAAAATTAATTATATTTTTAAGAGTATTCATTTTACTTTCTAAAGTAACTGCTTCTAATAGTTTTTGTTTTTCTTCATTTGTAACAGGAGAAATCATTGCCAATGTGTTAATCCTTTGCGTATAATCTAATTTTTCGAATTCTTGCCAATTTAAGAGTAGACCATTTTTTTTGAAAAAAGTTTTAGCCTTTTCCATTAGAGCAGTTGTGTCTATCTCAACTACCTTATCATTTAAATCATTAGTGAAATTTTTATAATCTACCTCAAACTCCCTATATAATTTATTGTTTGATATTTCTTTTAATATTTTGAATCTGGAAACACCCGTAAGATTAATTAAAACTCTTCCATCACTGCTTTTTTGGTAATCACTTATTTTACCTAAGCAGCCAATATCGTAAACAGAGTCATTTTCTTTTTTGGACTGAACCATTCCCATAAACTTATCTTTATTGTAAGCATCATTAACTAGGTTTAGGTATCTTTGCTCAAATATATTTAATGGTAGATTTGTGTTTGGAAAATATATGACACCACTTAAAGGAAAAACTGGAATTACATTTGGAAATTTTTTCATCTTTCTAGTATATAAAAAAAATTTACTTGTAGGTAGCGGCATTTTATAATGGTTGACCATTGATGAGAGTGTGTACTATACTTAAATAATTGCGGGCATAGCTCAGTGGTAGAGCGTCTCGTTGCCAACGAGAAGGTCGAGGGTTCGAACCCCTTTGCCCGCTCCAGAGTATGTTTTTTAGTTTAAAATATAAGCATACCCGTTAAAATTTATTAGTAATGACTGATTTATCAAAAAAAAAATGTGTTGCTTGTG
Source organism: uncultured Pelagibacteraceae bacterium (assembly GCA_902625125.1). Lineage (GTDB taxonomy): Bacteria > Pseudomonadota > Alphaproteobacteria > Pelagibacterales > Pelagibacteraceae > Pelagilacustribacter. Next base: position 1,687 of record CACOAB010000025.1, on the reverse strand, counting down.
CTGGAGACATTCCCCCATTTGATACCAGTGAAATACATAAGTATTTAAAGAAAGTCGATGGATGGGACGTTAAAAGTGACGATGGTAAAAGTTTTTATTTAATTAAGGATTTTAAATTCAAGAATTTCCAAGAAAGTCAAAATTTTGTCAACAAAGTTGGAAATTTGGCAGAAGAAGAAAATCATCATCCCGACATTTCTTTTGGTTGGGGTTATAGCAGAGTAAAAATATTTACTCATGCTATTAAAGGTCTTGCAGAAAGCGATTTCATTCTAGCAGCTAAAATAGATAAAATTGACTAGTGGTTGAAGTGCCTTATTCCTGTAAAAAACATTTTAATCTTTGCTGTATTAGCTGCATTTATTACTTCCTGATCTCTAATTGATCCACCCGGTTGGATTATTGTTTTCACACCAGCTTTTATTAGAGTATTAATACCGTCGGCAAACGGGAAGAAAGCATCTGATGCTGCTATTGAGTTTTTAATTTTTGAAGATTGAAATTGTTTAGCTTTTTGAACAGCAATTTTACAACTGTCTAATCTACTTGGTTGACCAGCCCCAATGCCAATAGTTGAAAAATTATTACAGATAACTATCGCATTTGATTTGACGTGTTTACAAATATTATAAGCAAATTGAATTTCTGCTAATTCTTTTTTGCTAGCTTTTAATTTAGTTACACATTTTAACTTTTTTTTATCTAAAATAATATTATCTTTAGACTGAACTAAAAAGGATCCCTCAAATGACTTAACAGAAGTATGGTTTTTTATTTTAAAATCTGAAATATCGATTATCCTTAAATTTTTTTTTCTTTTAAGCACTTCTAGGGCATCTTTTTCAAAACCTACGGCTAGTAAAACTTCTAAAAAATTTTTGTTAATTTCAATAGCTATCTTTTTGTTAATTTTATAATTACAAGCAATGACTCCTCCAAAAGCACTTACAGGATCAGAAGCATACGCATTTTTAAAAGAATTCAACGGAACTTTATTTTCAGATACACCGCAAGGGTTAGCATGCTTAATAATTACTGTACCATAATTCTTTTTTAAGGAATTTAAAATTTCTAATGATGCATACATATCATTGTAGTTGTTATGACTTAATTCTTTTCCGTGAATTTGGTCAAATCTCAATTTTTTATCCTCATAGTCATTTACATATATAGAGCTTTGTTGATGCGGATTTTCTCCGTACCTTAATTTTTTTAATTTTCTGCCAAATATTGTTTTTCGCTCTGGAAATTTAATATTAAGTTTTTTATTAAACCAATTAGCAATCATTGCATCATAATAAGCAGTAAGTCCAAAAGCTTTAGACGACATAAGTTCTCTAAATTTTAAAGATGTTTTACCTTTTAAAATGTCCAGCTCACTAATTAGAGATCCATAATCACTTTTATTAGTTACTATGGTAACGTTTTTAAAATTTTTTGCAGCAGCTCTTACCATCGTTGGCCCACCTATATCGATATTTTCAATTATTTTTTTTGGGTTTTTTGTACTAGTGACTATTTTTTGAAAAGGATAAAAATTGACCACAATAAGATCAATAGGTGGAAAATTTTTTTTAGACATCTCACTTTTATGTTTTTTGTTTTGTCTATCATGTAGTATTCCTGCGTGTATTTTAGGATGAAGAGTTTTTACTCTACCATCTAACATTTCTTTAAATCCTGTATA
>CACOAB010000024.1 GCA_902625125.1 uncultured Pelagibacteraceae bacterium | reverse complement strand
ATGGTAATTTTTGTACAACAAAATCTTGAAAGAAATACAGTCCTCTTGAAAAAATAATAATTATTACCAAAAATAATAATAACGAGTTATAGAATCCAAATGAGACTTTGCTTGATGATGGCTTTTTTATAACTTCTTCGCCAAGTTTAATGCCATGTTTTTTTTCTAAATATTCTGCAGAATATAAATTTATTTCTCTTGGTTTTCTTAAAATATTTTTTTTGTTTTTTTTTGGTTTTTGTATTTTCTTTGGAATTTGAATTGGTTTTGAAACCTTTTTTTTACTTTCAATAATTGGTTGGGTTTGTTTTACTTTAGTGGTTGGAAATTGCTTCCACTTGTTCCCACATGAGCCACATTGTACAACTCGCCCAGCAGCGGTTATAGCGCTGTCGGGCACGACAAATTTTTTACCGCATGAATTACAATTTAAAATCATAATTAGTTAATAATACTGCTATTTATATAAATTACATAACAATTTAAATACTTTTTTACTTTATAAAGTTTTTATTGTATATCTCGGTTTTATTTAATAGGGCGGTTAGCTCAGTTGGTAGAGCATCTCGTTTACACCGAGAGGGTCATAGGTTCGAGTCCTTTACCGCCCACCATTAAATTTGATAACTGTGGGGGTGTAGCTCAGTTGGTTAGAGCGCCTGCCTGTCACGCAGGAGGTCGCGGGTTCGAGTCCCGTCACTCCCGCCACTAGTTGATAATGATTTTCATCTAGAGTGTCTAAAAATAACATTTTTCATTATACAAAAATGCTTCCTTCTGTCCTGTACTCTTGAAGTTAAAATGTTATAAATAATAATCATTAATATAAGAATCCTCAAACTACGGTATTGAGGTAGATATTAATAAAAAACATGATTTATAATTTTTTATCAGATTACCTATCTATAATTATTTTTCTTTTTATAGCTCTATTTTTGAGTATTGGTTTTATTGTAGCTAACTATTTAGCTGCTCCTTCTAATCCTGATCCAGAAAAATTATCTGCGTATGAGTGTGGTTTCGAGCCCTTTGACGACTCTAGAATGGAGTTTGATGTAAGGTTTTACTTAGTAGCAATCTTATTTATTATTTTTGACCTAGAAATTGCTTTTCTTTTTCCATGGGCTATTTCTTTAGGTGGAATTGGGACTTTAGGATTCTGGTCAATGATGTTTTTTCTTGGAGTATTAACAATAGGTTTTATTTATGAATGGAAAAAAGGAGCTTTAGAATGGGAATAAAAATTGAGTCAATCTTAAAAAAACAAAAAGAAATTCCTGAGGAATTTAAAGATTTAGCAAAAGATTTTGCTGAAAAAGGTTTTATAACTACATCAAGTGATAACCTAATTAATTGGGCTCGAACAGGATCTTTGCATTGGATGACTTTTGGTCTTGCTTGCTGTGCAGTAGAAATGATGCAAACTTCAATGCCTCGATATGACCTAGAAAGGTTTGGAGCCGCACCAAGAGCTTCACCAAGACAATCTGATGTGATGATAGTAGCTGGAACATTAACAAATAAAATGGCACCAGCTTTAAGAAAAGTTTACGATCAAATGCCTGAACCAAGATATGTTGTTTCGATGGGAAGCTGTGCTAATGGTGGAGGTTATTACCACTACTCTTATTCAGTTGTAAGAGGATGTGATAAAATTGTTCCGGTTGATATTTATATCCCTGGTTGCCCACCTTCCGCGGAAGCATTGCTTTATGGAATTTTACAATTACAAAAAAAAATTAGAAGAGAAGGCACTATTCAAAGATGATTTCAGACATTCATAAAATCGAAAAACTTGTCAATTCTCAACTTACAAGTAAAATTTATAAATCATCCATTCAAAATGATGAACTAATCATATTTATAAATGAAAATGATTTACTGGAAGTTATTCAATTTTTAAAATCAGATACAAATTGTAAATTTAAACAATTAGTGGATATTGTTGGAGTAGATTACCCAGATAATGAAAAAAGATTTGAGCTCATTTATTTATTATTGTCTCACGAGCATAATACAAGGATAAAAATTTTAATTAAATTTCAAATAAATCAAAATATTAGTTCTATCACTAAAATCTTTCCCTCTGCAAACTGGATGGAAAGAGAGGTATTTGATATGTACGGAATTAAATTTAAAAATCATCCTGATTTAAGAAGAATTTTAACTGATTATGGATTTAAAGGCCATCCGCTTAGAAAAGATTTCCCTTTAACTGGATTTAATGAAGTTAGGTACAGCGAGAAAGATAAAAAAGTTGTTTATGAACCAGTAAAGCTTGAACAAAATTACAGAAACTTTGATTTTGAGAGTCCGTGGGAGGGGACAAATTATATTCAAGAAATAAATAAATTAGATAAACATGGTAAAAAAAACTAAATCATTAAGCCTTAATTTTGGTCCACAACACCCTGCAGCACACGGTGTTTTGAGATTGATTTTAGAATTGGACGGAGAAATAGTTCAAAAAGCCGATCCGCATATTGGCTTACTTCACAGAGGTACCGAGAAATTAATTGAACAGAAAACTTACACTCAAGCTTTACCATACTTCGATAGGTTAGATTATGTTGCTCCAATGAATCAAGAACATGCTTTTGCATTGGCAGCTGAAAAACTACTAAAGATAGAAGTTCCTATTAGAGCTAAATATATAAGAGTTATTTTTTGCGAAATTGGAAGAATATTAAGTCATATATTAAACGTAACTACTCAAGCATTAGATGTAGGTGCGCTAACTCCCTCTCTATGGGGATTTGAAGAAAGAGAGACTTTAATGACTTTTTATGAAAGAGCCTCAGGTTCAAGATTGCACGCAAATTATTTTAGAACCGGTGGCGTGCACAAAGATATCCCATTGAAACTTATTGAAGACATTGAGAAATTCTGTAAATCATTTCCTAAAATTATCGATGATTTAGAAGGTTTACTTACAGATAATAGGATATTTAAACAACGAAACGTAGAGATTGGTATAGTATCCAAACAAGAGGCGCTTGATCACAGTTTTTCTGGCGTGATGTTAAGAGGATCAGGCGTACCTTGGGATTTAAGAAGGTCACAGCCATATGAAGTTTATAAAGATTTAGATTTTAAAATACCTATTGGTAAAAATGGTGATTGTTACGATAGATACCTTTGTAGAATTGAAGAGATGAGAGAGAGTGTAAAGATTATTCTTCAATGTATTGAGAAATTACCTAAAGGACCAGTTAAATCTATCGATAATAAAATTTCTCCACCACATAGAGATGATATAAAACAATCAATGGAGGCTCTAATACATCACTTTAAATTATTTACTGAAGGTTACAGAGTTCCAAAAGGAGATGTGTATACCGCTGTAGAGGCTCCAAAAGGGGAATTCGGTGTTTATTTAATATCTGATGGGAGCAGCAAACCATACAGATGTAAAATTAGGGCACCTGGTTTTTCTCACCTTCAAGCGATGGATTATTTAATTAGAGGCCACATGCTGGCAGATGTGCCTGCTGTACTTGGTTCATTAGATATAGTTTTTGGGGAGGTAGATAGATGAGTGTAAAAAAGGTTCACGATAATCAACCTGAAGAATTTAAATTTTCAACTGCAAATTTGAAAAAGGTTGAGGAAATTCTGAAAAGATATCCCAAAAAAAATAAAAAAAGTGCAGTTATGCCTTTGCTTTATTTGGCCCAGAGACAAAATGATAATTGGATACCATTGGCAGCAATGAAATATATAGCCAATTTTTTAGCTATGCCTTATATCTCAGTTTATGAGGTTGCTACTTTTTATTCAATGTATAATTTAGCTCCTGTAGGAAAACATTTCATACAAGTATGTACAACTACGCCTTGTTTATTGAGAGGAGCTGATAAAATAGTAAAATTATGTAAAGAAAATATTTCTCCTAATGAAAATGAAATTTCCAAAAAGAGTAGCTGTTCTTGGATGGAAGTAGAGTGCCTAGGAGCATGCGTAAGCGCACCTATGATTCAAGTAAATGACGATTATTACGAAGACTTAGATGAAAAAAGTGCTAAAGAGATACTTAAGTCTTTAATTAATGACAAGCCTCTAAAGCCGGGTTCTTATCGTGGTAGAAAAAATACTGCTCCAGAAAAAATTTCAATAAGTAATGGAGAAAAACATGCTTAAAAAAGAAAATAAAATATTTAAAAATCTTTACAACGAATTTGGTTGGGATATTGAGAACTCTTTAAAACGTGATGATTGGAAAAATACTAAAGATTTAATTTCTAAAGGTAGAGAATGGATAATAAACGAAGTTAAAACTTCCGAACTTAGAGGAAGGGGAGGAGCAGGCTTTTCAACTGGTCTTAAATGGTCTTTTGCCCCAAAAGAGGTTGGATCACGGCCTCACTATTTAGTTATTAACGCAGATGAGTCCGAACCTGGTACATGCAAAGATAGAGATATTTTACGATTTGAACCTCAAAAGTTAATAGAGGGATGTCTGATTGCTGGTTACGCTGTTAATGCTCATATTTGTTACATATACATTAGAGGAGAATATCTTAACGAAGGCAGAAGATTACAAAATGCAATAGATCAAGCGTATGAGAAAAATTTTTTAGGACGAAACGCTTGTGGTTCCGGATGGGATTTTGACATTCATATTCATTACGGTGCTGGAGCTTATATTTGTGGTGAGGAAACCGCTTTATTAGAAAGCATTGAGGGTAATAAAGGACAACCAAGGCTAAAACCACCTTTTCCTGCGCTAGTCGGTTTGTATGGGTGTCCCACAATAGTTAATAATGTTGAAACTGTAGCCGTAGTTCCCACAATTTTAAGAAGAGGAGGAAAGTGGTTTGCATCAATTGGAAAATCTAAAAACACTGGTACCAAGATATTTTGCATTTCAGGTAATGTAAATTCGCCCTGCAATGTTGAAGAGGAAATGGGAATACCTTTAAAAGATTTAATCGATAAACATGCGGGCGGAGTAGTTGGCGGATGGGATAACCTTCAAGCGGTTATTCCGGGCGGTTCTTCTATGCCTTTACTCCCAAAAAGTGTTTGCGATACAATCACAATGGACTTTGATTCTTTAATTGAAAATAAAAGTGGATTAGGTACAGCAGGGATAGTGGTTATTAATAAAGATCAGGATATTGTTGAGTGTATGGCTAGAATCGCGAGATTCTACAAACATGAAAGTTGCGGTCAATGTACGCCTTGTAGAGAGGGATCTGGGTGGATGTGGAGAATTTTAGATAGGGTGGTAAAAAGAAAAGCAACTTATAGTGACGTAGAATTGCTTTCTGATGTTACTAAGCAAATTGAAGGTCATACTATTTGTGCTTTTGGCGAAGGATCAGCTTGGCCTGTACAAGGCTTGCTCAGACATTTTAGAAAGGAAGTTGAGAGCCGTTGTAGAGAAGAACCACTAATTAAGAAAAAATTAAATAATCCTTATCTAGTTGATCAACATTTGTTGGAGAATAAGAATGCCTAAGATTACAATTAATGGAAAAGAGATTGAGTTTGAAAAAGGAATGACAGTCCTTCAGGCATGTGAATTAGCGGATGTAGAAATTCCAAGGTTTTGTTATCACGAAAAACTGTCAATAGCTGGAAACTGTAGAATGTGCTTAGTCGAAATGGAGAAGTCACTTAAGCCAATCGCATCTTGTGCTATGCCGGCTGCTGAGGGAATGAATATAAAAACAAATACCCCTCTAGTCGAGAAAGCTAGGAAGGGTGTAATGGAATTTTTACTAGCCAATCATCCTTTGGATTGTCCAGTGTGCGATCAAGGTGGTGAATGTGATCTACAGGACCAGTCACTTTATTATGGTGTAGATAAATCTAGATTTGTTGAGAATAAAAGAGATGTGAAAGAAAAATACATGGGTCCTTTAATTAAGACCCAAATGACAAGATGTATTCATTGTACTAGATGCGTAAGATTTGCAACCGAGGTTGCTGGAGTTCCAGAAATAGGCGCCATTGGCAGAGGTGAGAATATGGAAATCACAACTTATTTAGAAAAATCAATGGAGTCGGAGCTATCTGCTAACGTTATTGATTTATGTCCTGTCGGAGCACTAACATCTAAACCTTACGCTTTTGAAGCAAGACCTTGGGAGCTAAAAAAAACAGAAAGCGT
>CACOAB010000023.1 GCA_902625125.1 uncultured Pelagibacteraceae bacterium | reverse complement strand
ATACTAACAACTTATGAAAAAATTCAAATTATTAATTATCGTTTTCATTTTTGCTCTTGCTTCAACATTTGTTTATGCCCAAAGTGTTGAAGAAATCATTAAAGGGAGAAAAGCGATGTTTAGTGAAAATTATCAAAATGGTAAAAAAATTTCTATTTTATTAAAGTCGGGTAAAAAAGAGGACGCTAAACCCATAATGAAAAAAATGTCTGAAAACTATAAAAAACTTTTAGATTATTTTCCTGATAATACTAAAGAGGGTTTTAAAACAGAAGCCCTTCCTAGCATTTGGGAAAACAAAGATGAATTTAATGCATTAATGCAAAAAGCATCAAACGATATGCTTAAACTCGCAAAAGCAATTGATACAGCTGATGACCTCAGAGCTATTCAAAAAGAATTGATGTGGAGCAACTGCTCGGCTTGTCATAATAGATTTAGAGCACCTCATTAAATGACATCTCAATTATTTCCTATGATCCTATTTGGGATCGCAACGGCCTTTTCACCCGGACCGAATAATATAATGACGTCATACACAGCTTTTAATTTTGGTGTCAAGAAAGCCATTCCAACTATGTTAGGAGTTATAATTGGATGGACACTTTTAATTATATTATTGCAACTAGGATCTGTTTCGATTTTTCAAAAATATCAATTTATTCAAACAATTATAAAAGTTTTAGGATCAATTTACCTTTTGTATATGGCTTATAAATTATCTTTCGGAGGCCAGTTTAAAGATAAAAAACTAAGTCCAAAACCAGTGACTTTTATAAATACTTTCTTTTTTCAATTCGTAAATCCAAAAAGTATAATTGTAGGTCTTACATCAATATCTTTATTTGTTGATACAGAAAATAATTATTTAAGAGACTCAATTGTATTAACTATACTTTGGTTTCTAATGGCTGTAGGCAGTCAAACTGGCTGGTGTTTGATGGGAAAATACATGAGAAAATTCGCCACAAGTGATAAATTTATTAAGAATTTTAATTATACAATGTCTTTTTTACTTATCGTTTGCGTGATTTTGTTCTATGTATAGCGCATGAAATTTAATAGTAAAAATTCATTTCAAACATTAGATATTCTTAAATCATCAGGAAAAAATTACAAAATTTTTAATTTAAAAACAGCAGAAAAAAATGGATTAGATGGAATATCAAAACTTCCTAAATCTCTCAAAGTATTATTAGAAAATCTTCTTAGATATGAAGATGAAACAACTGTAGATAAAAAACAAATATTGGCTTTAAAGGATTGGCTTAAAAATAAAAAATCAAATACAGAAATAGCTTACAGACCTGCGCGTACTTTATTACAGGATTATACAGGAATTCCTGCTATTGCAGATCTTGCAGCAATGAGAGATGCGGTAAAAGATAAAAATAAGAATCCAGATAAGATCAATCCATTATCTACAGTGGATCTAGTTATAGATCATTCTGTAATGGTCGATGAATATGCTTCAGGAAAATCTTTTAACCAAAACGTTGAAAGAGAGTTTTTAAGAAATGGTGAGCGTTATTCATTTTTAAAATGGGGACAGAAAGCATTTGATAATTTTAGAGTTGTGCCTCCTGGTACAGGAATTTGTCATCAAGTAAATTTAGAGTACCTATCAAAAGTTGTTTGGTCATCAAAGAGCGGAAATGATTTATATGCTTATCCAGATACTTTAGTTGGAACCGATAGTCACACAACAATGGTAAATGGTTTATCTGTTTTAGGTTGGGGTGTTGGTGGAATAGAAGCAGAGGCTGCTATGTTAGGTCAGCCTATTTCGATGCTAATCCCTGAAGTTGTTGGAGTTGAACTTAAAGGAAAATTAAAAGAAGGAACAACTGCTACGGACTTAGTTTTAATCATTGTTGAAATGCTTAGAAAAAAAGGTGTGGTTGGGAAATTTGTAGAATTTTATGGTGAAGGTTTAAAAGATTTAACTTTAGCTGATAGAGCAACAATTGCTAACATGGCTCCCGAATATGGAGCAACATGTGGTTTTTTCCCAGTCGATGATGAAACTCTTAAATATTTAAAATTATCTGGAAGAGACCAAGAAACAATAGCTTTAGTTGAGAAATATTCAAAAGAACAAGGGCTTTGGGCAAGCAATGATGTTGTGTTTACTGATACTCTTTCATTAGATGTTAGCAGTGTAACTACAAGTATTTCTGGTCCTAAACGACCGCAGGATAAAGTTTTACTTACAGAGTCTTCAACTGCTTTTGCAAAAGTTTATAAAGAAAATGCAAAAAGAGATAAGGCTATCGAAGTTAAAGTTGAAGGTACTGATTTTAATATAAAAGATGGTGATATTGTAATTGCTGCAATAACATCCTGCACAAATACTTCTAACCCAAGCGTAATGATTGGTGCAGGTCTTTTGGCAAAGAAAGCTCATGAAAAAGGATTAAAAGTTAAACCTTGGGTAAAAACTTCTTTAGCACCAGGATCACAAGTTGTAACTGACTATTTGGAAAAAGCTGGTTTAAATAAATATTTAGACAAACTTGGTTTTAATTTAGTTGGTTATGGCTGCACCACTTGTATTGGTAACTCTGGACCTTTGAATCAAAATATCTCAGATGCAATAAATAAAAACGATCTTTATGCTGTTTCAGTTTTATCTGGAAATAGAAATTTTGAAGGGAGAATAAATCCAGATGTAAAAGCAAATTACCTAGCCTCCCCTCCATTAGTTGTAGCTTATGCTTTAGCAGGTAATATGAATTTTGATATGTACAAGTCTGCACTAGGTAAAGACAAAGATGGTAAAGATGTTTTCTTAAAAGATATTTGGCCAAGCAATAAAGAGATTGAAGATTTAATGTTAAGTTCTTTAAATGCAGATATGTTTAAACAAAGATATTCAAATGTTTCAGAAGGACCTAAAGAATGGCAAGCCATTAATACAATAGATAGTGATATTTATAACTGGGAAGCAAATTCTACTTACGTAAAAAGACCACCATTCTTTGATGATTTACCTGACCAACCAGAGGGTTTTAAACCAATTAATGATGCTAGAATTCTTTTGTTATTGGCTGACTCAGTAACAACAGATCATATTTCACCAGCCGGAAGTATAAAAAAAGAGAGTCCAACAGGTGATTATTTTATGAAGCATCAAATACAACAAAAAGATTTTAACTCATATGGCGCGAGAAGAGGAAATCATGAAGTAATGATGAGAGGAACTTTTGGAAATATTAAAATCAGAAATGAAATGGCTCCGGGCACTGAAGGTGGATTCACAACTTTACAGCCAGATGGAAAAGTAATGAGCGTTTACGAGGCCGCAATGGAATACAAAAAAAGAAATAATGATTTAGTGGTAGTAGCTGGAAAAGAATACGGGACAGGTTCATCAAGGGATTGGGCAGCAAAAGGAACTAAACTTTTAGGAATTAAAGCTGTTTTAGCAGAGAGTTTTGAGAGAATTCATAGATCAAATTTAATTGGAATGGGAGTTTTACCTCTTCAATTTAAAGAAGGTTTTGACCGTAAAAAATTAAATATTTCAGGAGTAGAATTAATTTCAATCATTGATATTGATAAAGGTGTAAAACCAAGACAAGAAGTAACGTGCGAGATTAAATATCAAGACGGAACAAGTAAAAAAATTCAAATGCTATGTAGAATTGATACAGCTAATGAAATTGAGTATTACAAAAACGGAGGAATTTTACAATACGTTTTAAGAAATATGCTTGCTAATTAAATGAGAGATATAAAAGTAAAAGTTCATCCATCAAAATCAAATCTAAAAAAAGAAGATCAACTGGCCTGGAAAATTGCAGAGATCTCATCAGATAAAGCAAAAATAGATAAGGATGCAGTTGATATGGTTATCAATAGAATTATAGATAACGCCTCAGTCGCTATTGCTTCATTTAATAGAAGACCTGTTATATCAGCTAGAGCCATGGCGTTAGCTCACCCTAGAAAATCAGGAGCAACTGTTTTTGGTTTAAATTCAAAAATTAAAGTCGATTGTGAATGGGCTGCATGGGCAAACGGAACTGCCGTAAGAGAACTAGATTATCATGATACTTTTTTAGCAGCAGATTATAGTCATCCAGGTGACAATATTCCTGCAATCCTAGCAGTGGCACAACAAAAAAGATGTAATGGAAAAGATTTAATTAAAGGAATTCTTACAGGTTATGAGGTGCAAGTTAATTTAGTAAAGGGTATTTGCTTACATGAGCATAAAATTGATCACATAGCACACTTAGGACCAAGCGTTGCTGCTGGTTTAGGAAGTTTATTAAATTTAAAAACAGATTTAATTTATCAATCAGTACAGCAAGCATTACATATCACTGTCTCAACAAGACAATCTAGAAAAGGAGAGATCTCTAGCTGGAAAGCTTTTGCACCAGCTCATGCTGGCAAGCTTGCAGTGGAAGCAGTTGACAGATGTATGAGAGGTGAGGGTGCACCATCACCAATTTATGAGGGAGAAGATAGTGTTATTGCCTATGTGTTATCAGGACCAGATAAAGAATATATAGTCCCATTACCAAATATTAACGAGCCTAAAAGAGCAATTCTTGAAACTTATACCAAAGAGCATTCAGCGGAATATCAATCTCAAGCTTTAATTGATCTAGCTAGAAGCCTACATAAAAAGATTTCTAATGTTAGTGACATCAATAACATTGTAATTGAAACTAGTCATCATACTCATTACGTAATCGGTACTGGGGCAAATGATCCTCAAAAAATGGATCCAAAAGCAAGCAGAGAAACCTTAGACCATTCTATAATGTATATTTTTGCAGTTGCACTTGAAGACGGAGCCTGGCACCACATAAAATCTTATACACCTAAAAGGGCGCAAAGAAAAAGTACAGTTGAGCTTTGGAAAAAAATTTCAACAAGAGAAGATGCAAAATGGACTGAAAAATATCACGACCCTAATCCTGAAAGTAAATGTTTTGGTGGAAAAGTAATAATCACCATGAAAGATGGATCTACAATATCTGAGGAAATTAATGTTGCTGATGCTCATCCAGCAGGAAAAAGACCTTTTACACGAGAAGAATATATTAATAAATTCAGAACTTTAACTAATGGAATAATTTCTAAAAAAGAGTCAGATCGATTTTTAAAATGTGTGCAAAATCTTCCTAAATTAAAAGCCAAAGATTTAATGGGCTTAAACGTAGAGGTTAAAAGTTCAATAAAAGATAAATCTAAAAGTAGTAAAGGTATTTTCTAGTTATTTTATTTTTTTTGCAAGATCATTAGCGCTTAGCCAGGCATTTTCAACTTTTGGTCCACTAAACCAATCTCCGCATACACCTAAATTAATTTTCTTATTCCAGATACTTAAGTATGGAGTTTTTTCATAATTATATGAATATTTCCAACCATGAATTTTTTTAAAGATTATTTTATTTTGCTCAAATCCTGTTAATTTTATAAAGCGTGTAATTAATTGATTCATAATTGATTTATCATTTTTATATTTGTTAATAGTTTTTTTTGACCATTTAAGAGTAGCTTGGAGAGTCCATAAATTTAAATTAGATTTAAATCTTTTTTTGCTATTTTCATTAGCAGCCCAAGCTAAAGTGTCATCATCAAATTTGATTGAACTAATAGGAAGGTTTTTTTGTTTTTTTAAAGCAATCATTACAGTAATGTTTGGTTTCATTTGCACTTTTAGTTTTAAAATTTTTTTGTCAAGGTAGTTTTTTGCTAATTTTTTTAATTGTGGAAACGGACAAGTTATTATTAATGATTTAAAATGATGTTTTGATTTGTTGTGAAGAGTAACCTCCCAATAGTTTTTAATAAATCTAATCTTAGTTATTGGAGAAGCAAAAGACCGCTTTATACCTTTAAGATTATATTTAACTAAATCATTGTTAGCTTTTTTTCCAATATATCTAACTGAAAGAGGTTTTTTTTCAAAAGTAAAATCAAGATGATTTTCATCCCAAATTTTAAGAGTTTTATTTTTATAAAGTTTTTGTATAAATTTTGAAAATTGTTTTGATTTTGGAGAAATATATTGAACTCCATGATCAAAGCTTAAATTACTCTTAAATCTTTTATTTGAAGACCTACCACCTGGACCTCTTGCTTTATCGAAAACCTTTACAGAATATTTTTTTGATAATAAATTTGCTATCGTAGAGCCAGAGACTCCTGACCCTAGAATACAAAAATCTATCATATCGCAATCAAGAATTCGTATTTTTCATTAATTGAAAGAACTTCGTAGTTAACCAAACCACCTATTATTAATTGAAGCGCGATTATTAAAATTACTGCTAAACCTAAATAACCAAGCCATTTATGTTTTTTTATAAAATCGGCAAAGTAACTAGCTAAAGTTGCTATTAAGAATACTGACAACAATAAACCAATTACCATAATATGAAAATTGCCTTTTGAAGCTGCCACTACAGCAATAACATTATCGAAACTTAAAGTTAAATCAGCAACTAATACTTGGTAGACACCAGCAAAAAAAGTTGTTGTCTCTCTAGATTTTAATTGTGGAGACCTAATTTTATTTTGACCAAAAAAGTCTTGTCTTAAATTATTTATGACCCAGAGAAGCGCTATTCCTCCCAAGATTTTAACCCAAGCAAATTCAAAAATAAAGTTTGCGCCAGTTGCAAAAAAAATCCTAAATATAAAAGCAGCCGCCACTCCCCAAGCAATAATTTTTTTTCTATTATCAGGTGCAAAGTTTGCTGCAATAATACCTATTATGATGGCATTGTCCGCAGACATCACAATGTTAATGATAAGAATTTGAGAAGTGATTATAAATTGTTCTAACATTTTCTTAGGAATCTATTAATAAATGTATATAAGCATATTTTAAAATTTTAAAGAAAAAAATGAAATTGATAAAATATTCATCAAAATTTTCAAAAAAACAAATTATCTTGTTGTCCATTCCAGTTTTTTTCTCAAACTTGGCAATTCCTCTAGTTGGAATTGTCGACACTGGCTTAATGGGAAATTTAGGAGAAACAAAATATCTTGCAGCAACAAGTATCGCTACATCAGTAATGACTATGGTGATTTGGAGCTTTGGCTTTTTAAGAATGGGTACAGTTGGAATTGTTTCTCAAGCTTATGGCAGGGGTGATTATAGAGAAATAGTTAGAACATTATTAAGAAATTTTGTGATTGCTATGACGATAGCTTTAATCATTTTAATTTTAAAACCTTTAATTAATATTTCTATTCAGCATTTTTTCAATACTTCTGCAGAAACTCAAAAGTTAATTAATACTTATTTAAATGTAAGGGTTTTTTCTGTTCCAGCAGAGCTAGCAATTTA
>CACOAB010000022.1 GCA_902625125.1 uncultured Pelagibacteraceae bacterium | reverse complement strand
AAAATTACTTTTTTTCTCTTTTAAAGAAAAATTTTCAATAATATCAGATAAGAAGATAATTTTTACATCTATCAGATTTTGATGTTTCTTTGTCCCATTAAAATCAAATATTTCTCCATAATTAGAAAAAAGTATATTTTTTCTTTCAGACATAAAATTCCAATTTTTATTATCTTTAAGTAAATACGAGGTTGATGATAAATTTATTTTCATTTAAACCAAATAATTATTTTCTTTACAAATCTTATAAAGGCTGAGAACTTCTTTTTTTTTCAAATCTAGAATTTGTGCAATGTTTTCAAGATCATTCGTTCCATCGCAATATTGCAGGAAGCTAAGTAATAGTTTTGTGTTACTGCGATGACTAAAATTAGATTTAATCGATAAATTTTTGTGGAGTTTTTTTTTACTTAATTTTGGTTCACAAATTACTTTACATATTGGTATGATTTTTTTTTGGATGTTTTGAATAGCTTTTTTTACAACTTTAAATCCACCGTTTATACCTTTTTGTGTAACAAGATCAAAATTATCTAAGGAAGTATGATATTCTGGATATTCTAAAAATTTTGTCCTACAAATTGTTGCTACTGGTAAATTTACACCGGGATGATTAAATTGTCGTTCGTCAGAACCCCTTTTGAGAAATGAAAATTTTTTATATTTTATCTTAAGTTGCTTAAAAGCTTCAATTAATGACTTGTCGATTATTGATCTTTCATATTTCGATAATATGCAGGAGTAATTTTTTTCATCTCCAATACAACTTAAGTTATAGCCGCCTATAGTGTCCTCTTGTAATCTTTTATAATTTTTATTTATATATGCTATAGACCCTATAGTTTCAGGTATAAATATAAATCTTAGAGTTTTATTGAGCCTTTTTTTTTTGAAAAAGGAAATTAAACTTAATGAAACTATAGAACCTGAAAGCTCATTATTGGCCATTGATGGGTGACATACATATGTTGAAATAAGAATTTCTTTATTCGAATTACCCTTAATTACTAATTCTCCATAATTTAAATATCCATCTTTTTTAAATTTTGATTTGATTACAACTTTAAATTTGTCACTCGATAGGTATTTTTTTTTGAAAACTTTCTTTTCTTTGTCAGTGATACAGAATCCCCAGTCCCGGCTATAATACGAAGTTACATAGGGTATTGCAGAAGGTTGTTTTGGTAATGAATGGCAATGGTCTAAAAATTCTTTTTTTTTTACGAATTTATTAATTGGAATAGAGTAGTTTACTAAATGTAAATTATTTTTTTTAAAATCAATAATCTTTTTATTATCTTTATCGATTACATAAGCATCACTGATATTCCACTCATCTGGTATTGTCCAGTCAAATACTTTTTCTCCTGATCTAATTCTTTTTATTTGTAAATCAGGATGATGCTCTTTGTAAATATTTAAAGTTTCTCTAACTCCTTTTCCTGTTATGCTTCTACAAATTTTAAATAATCTTTTTTTAGCAATATTGTAAAATAAATTAGTAGACATAATTTGTTATTATTTTACTCTTTCTGAAATTTTTTTAGATGGGACGCCAGCATTAATGGAGTCAATTTCTGTATCTTTATTCACTAAAGAACAAGCTCCAACTACAGATCCTCGTTTAATAGTAACTCCTTTATTAATTACTACATTGGTTCCAAACCAACAATCATCCTCGATTATTATATCTTTGTGAATGAATCCTTGGTCTTTTATTAATACCCCTTTTTTAAAAACATGTTCATTAGCATTGATAGTTATTCTAGGGCCTAAAATGGAGTTTTCTCCAATAATTACATTTCCACCTCCATTTATTACTGCTCCTTTTGTAATTATTGTTCCTTTGCCTATTTTAATTGTTCCTTCCCTTGCAGAGACAAAACGGCAATCTGACTCGATTTTTACTTTATCTTCTAAAATTATCTTTCCGTTTTCTCTATTTCTTAAATCAATAGTACCAAGAACTTCTATGGAGCCAATCTCTATATTGCTTGATAAACCATTTATCTTAAGTTTAGGAAAGGAGTGAAATTTAGATTGGAAGCTTATTTTAATACCTTTTGTTTTAAGATAAATAAATATTATCTTAAAAATAAAAAAGTTGTAAATTTTTCTAAGGCTAATCATTTTAATAATTTTAATATTTCCTTATTAATATTATCTGCTTTACTTGCATATCTATTTTTAAACTGTGATATTGCATTTTGAGTTTTTTTATCATTCCACCATAAATCTATATCATTAACCCAAATTTTATTTAAAAATTTAGCAGCCTCAAGGTGGTTAAAGAAAAGAACTTTAGTTTTCAAAAGACCATCAACGTATTTTTTAGAACTTGATCTAAACGGGTTATCGTTTTTATCTAAAATTAATAGTGATGGAATATTTAGAGTTAGTGTTTCTAGAAATGAAGTCGAGTTAGTTGGATGAATTACAATTTTAGAACTATTGTAAGCAGTATTAATTTTTTCAGAATTCTTAAATTTAAATTTGTTTTCTAGATTTGAATAAAAATCTACATTATCAAAATTATTTGAATTAGGTGGTAATCTTAAAATAGTTTTTGTTTTTATATCATTTTTAAGAGAAAATAAAAAAGTTGATACATTTTTAATAAAATCACTATAGAGTTCTGTACCTGAGGAAGACTCCATGGAGTGAAAGTATCTTTTTCTTATCTTTAACATAATTAATACTTTGTCTTGATTTAATTTTTTTTTCTTAATATTCTTTAAAATAAAAAACTTCTTAATCTTTTTTTCCTTTTTATCATTCCATCCCCAGCTTAAAAACTTATCTGAGATATCTATCTCAAATTTTTCAGGCCAATGTAGTTTTGATAACCCAAATGCACCACCATGTTGTCCGATAATAAGCTTAGATTTTTTATCGACTAATTTCCCGACATGATAACTAATTTTAGTATCAAACCAAATTGCTTCCGAGGTAAAAATTATTTTTGGATTTTGAGGTATATTAGAATTTTTTGAGAAATGTTCTAATTGGTTAAAATTTTCTATAAAAATCGAAGGAATTTGATTAATTAACATCTTATGTAATTCTTTTTCAAAAAGATTTTTTGGTTTAAATAAAAATTTTATGTCGTTTCTACTTTTTTGGTAGTTTGAGGATGTAGATTTTTTTAAATCGGGAATTGGAAAAATTGGTTTTTGGTGAAGTTCATTGGATAATTCAAGTTCATTTTTAAATCCTAAAGACGGCTTATATATAAAATAATCATAATTTCTTCTATTAAATAAATTAAAGGATGAAAAAATTAAATTTTTGAAACTAATTTTCTTTTTTTTATTATCTTCAGTAAATACAGCTTTCGCATTTTCTGAATATTTCTGTTGATTTTTAAAATTTGTTTTTGAATATATTATATTTTTTTTACTTAAAAAATTTTTAATAATGCTCTGATAAATATATTGATTCCAAATATCACTATTAACTAAATTTTTAAATTCTCTATTATCAAAAGCTCTAAATAAATTTTCATCTAAATTTAAAAAAACGCATCTATCAATCTTGTGATTATTAAACACAGTTTTTATATTTTGCCATCTTTCAAAATAAACGTGAATAAAAAGAGACAGCCAAGGACCAATCAGAATTTTCCAAAATCTTAGGCTTTGGTTTTTATTATGCAGTTTATTTAATTTTTTAGATAATATTTTTAAAATTTTTCCAAATAATTCATCCAAATATTTAATGTCTGAAATAAGTAATGATTTATTTTTCCATCTAAAATTAATAATACTATTTTTTAAATAGTTATTTTGATCTCCATCGTTTGAAAGAACAGCTGACTCAGAACAAAAAATTAGCTTATTGTCTAACTTCTTGGGCCAAGTTTGCTTAATAGGAGAAGATATTAGATAGTTTTGCGCCAATTTTTTAAATCTTAATTGATTTTTTTAATTGATTTAAATTTTTCACTTTTACAATACTTCATAAATAATTTTTTTTTTTTATCTAATACCAGTAAAACAAATTTTTTTTTGGTATTATTTTCTATAAGATAAGTTGAAATTTTTTGTTTTTTAAGTCTTTGATTTAAAGATGAAGTAATGTAAAAACCCCACTCCATTGCACAAAGTTCATTTTTCTTTCTGCTTGTTTCAATTACTAAATGATCGTTCTTTTTTAATTGAATACAGCCAATGTTTTTTAATTTTATCTTTGTTCTTTTATTTGCCAAGAAAGTTCTGTTTTTTTTTATAAATTTCATTTTTAATTAAAATTATTCTTTCGGATAATTAGTTTTTTATCATTTTTTTTCCATATTTTATAATTTGTATATTTAGAGAGAATTCTATTAAATTTTTTTCTTGTAATTCCAATAAATTTTAAAAAATCATTAATATAGTAATTACTTAGTTTGACTCTGTCGTATTTTTTAACAAGCAAAATTCCTTTAGTTCTTGAAATTTTTTTGTTTCTTATATCCTCGCAAGCATGATCTGTGGCTCTTCCATATCCAAATTTTAAAAGTTTAATGTATTGATGAATTCGGTTAATTTTTTCATCAATACCAACATAGTTTCTATAAGTTCCCTCTGAATTTTTTTTTAACGGTTTAAAACCAAATTTTTTTGCTATTATTAAGTTTTTTTCTGAACTCCATTTAAAAAAATAACTGCAAAAAACTGGTTGTGTCTTTTTTAATTCATCATCAGATGGTAAATCGTATGCTTTAAGATATCTATAAGGTATCTTGTTTTCTCTTGAAAATTTTTTGGGAGTTATGCCTGAATTTGAAGCATAATGTTTAAACCATTTTAAGCTCATTTCCTTTTCGTTGTAAGATTTAGAACCACTATATTCATACGCTGCATTTTCTCCAAGCAGAACTAACGGTATTTTTTTTTGTATTGCTATTCGAATTGGAAGTGCATGCAACAAACAGTGACTCATAAGATCAGGATCCCCATATTTTTCCAATGCAATTTTCATAATTTTTTTGTGAATTATCAAATCAGGTCTGTATATCAATAAGTTCGCTCCCATTTGTGATATACATTCTAAATTTTTTTTCCCAATTTCAGTTTTGATACCATAGTCTATATTAATACATAAAATTCTAAGTTGTTTATTTAATAGATGGCTTACTTGGCTAATACTATCTTTTCCTCCACTTACCGGCACACATACGTCATAGTTCGGAGCATTTATTTTTTTTATTTTTTCAATTAATTTAACAAACTCATTTTTCCTTTCCCTCCAATTAATAAAAGAATTTTTAATTTGATTTTTTTCTTTATGAAATAAACAAGCTTTACAAATACCGCTGGTATCAAATTTTATATATGGTTTTGTGCTAGGTAGTAGACAGGTTTTACAATACTTAATCATATATTATTTTGATCCAAAAACATCTTAGTGCTCACGAATGAAAAAAGAAACTTGTTCAAATAATTTTGATTTAAGTCCTCTTTAAAAATATTTTTAAATTGATCGAAGTTTATATAGTTAAAAATCTCAGAGTTTTTGTCTAAAAGGTAATCTTGTATCTCTTTATCTTTGAAATTGATTAAAGATAAAATAGAACAGTTGAATCCCTTTTTTTGCCTATCTAATCTTACCTCTTCATTTAGATGATTCTTTAAACTTTCTCTTAAGATATACTTTGAGAAACCTTTTTGAATTAATATTTCTGGAGGTAAAGAGAAACAAAAATCAAATAGTTCTTTACTCAAAAACGGAGACCTGTTTTCTATAGAATTCATCATAGAATTTAAATCCTCGTTGTTTAAAATAGCTGGCACTGTTTCATTAAAAAGTTCATTCATTCTTCTATTGGAAAAGATATTTGTTGAGTAATTTTCTTCTTCAAATTTTAAAGCTGAGGCATTGATTAAATATTTCGATAAGTTTTTACTGTTATCATAAATGTAGTCTCTAAATTTAGGATTATTTATGAATAACTTACTTTCTTTAAAAATTGGGTTTCTAATATGAGGATTAATATATTTATTCCATAATGATTGATTTATCAAAAATTTTTCGTTGTTATCTTTGAAAAGTGATAAATGAATCAAATAGTGATCATAATAGCCACTGAACATTTCATCAGCTGCTACTCCAGAAATAACCACTTTTATCCCATCTTTTTTAATTTCAGACATAAGTTCCCAATGTAAATATTGGGCTAAAGTAAATACAGGACTTTGGTGATAATTAATTATTTTTTTTAACTTATCTATAAAATTGTTTTTTGACGTATTAATTATTTTATTGTTACACTTTACAGTATCGGTTATTTTTTTTATGTTTTGACTTTCGTTATATCTCTCGTCATTATCAATTATTGAGTAAGTATTAATTTTTTTTGACATTGTATTACCCGCTATTGAAACTATTCCTCCAGAGTCAATACCTCCGCTCAATAAGAAAGCAGTATCAACATCAGATCTCATTCTAAGTTTAATTGTATTAGATAAAAGAAGTGTAGAGTGTTCTATAGCTTCATGTATATTTATTTTAGAATTAATTTTTGGATTTGGATTCCAGTATTTTTTTTTTTTTAAATTTAGATTTATATCACAAATTAAATTTTCAGAATTTTTTAGTAAAAAAATATTCCTAAAAAAACTTTGATTATCTTTAAATAAAGATCGTGCTCCGAAAGATAAAAATTTATTAACTTTTTCAACGTTTATTTCTAAACTTTCTTTGACTAGAGATTTAATAAATTTAACTTCCGACCCAAAATAAAAGCCATCTTCACATTTATAATAATACATTGGTTTTTCTGCGAATCTATCTCGAGACAAAAAAAGTTTTTTATTTTTAATATCATATATAGCGAAACTCCACATTCCATCAAAATGGCTTACGCAGTCTTCGCCGTAAAGAATATAATAGTTAAGTAGAACCTCTGTGTCAGAATTGGTTTGAAGATGTATACCTTTATTAATTAGATTTTTTTTAAGTTCTAAAAAATTATAAATTTCACCATTGAAAATTAAAACATAGTTGTCTTTGAAAAAAGGTTGGTTTGATCTTTTATGAAGATCAATAATACTCAATCTACTGTGTAATAAATGTATTCCGCAATTATCGTTAATTTTTAATGAATATACATCAGAAAAGTCTGGCCCTCTATTACGCATCAAGGAAAGGGTATTGCTAAGATCGCTTTCCTTTATTCTTTTTTTTCCAAGATAACCAGCTATTCCACACATGAATAAAATATAGATTGATTTTTCTTATCGGTAATAATGATAAATATCTTGCTGAAGCCTTAATTTAAAACCAAGTTTTTTATAAAATCTTTTAGCTTCAACATTGTGAGTATGGTAACCAACGATTAGTTTAGTAAATCTCCTGTTTAAGGTATTCATTGCATGAAAAATTAATAATTT
>CACOAB010000021.1 GCA_902625125.1 uncultured Pelagibacteraceae bacterium | reverse complement strand
GTCATTAACAGTGAAGATAAGAGATTTATTTTTAGAAATTTGGATTAAAGCGCTATTTCCGCTCATAGTTTTAACAACGTCAAGCTCAGGATTGATATGAAATCTAAAAGCATACCTAATTGGGTAACCATCTTTTGCCTTAATAATATGGTCTATGCCTTTTAGATAATTGTTTTCTTTATCTAAGTACAATTCTCTCTTATGCACACATCCAAATTTCTTCTCGTAACCATTATTTGATGCAGAACATCCTATTAAGGCATCCTCATTTTTTGAGGAAAAATCAAAAGATTTAAAACTATTTTGAATTGAGTTTCCGAAAATTTTACTAATAATTTCGTTTTCTTCAAATTTTGTAATTGAGGTATCGTTAATTGTCAACGTCGACTGACAAGCTGTAAGCCTACTAAGTAACTCTGCTTTTTTAGAAATATGATTTCCGAATCCAGAATTAGTGATTATTTTTACTCCATCTAAAAAATATTCAAATGATAAAGGCCCTGACTGATAAGATTGTGAAAATTTTTTTTGAGGGGGTCTATCAATGTCTAAAAGTAAAAAATGATTCTTGTGTTTTATCTTATATAAACCTCCTAAGCTACCAACTTTTTTGTTCTCCGTTTTAACATTATCTAAATATTTTTTTATACTATTAAGATTAGTAGATGTTGCCCCGTTAAATAAAGGCATTTGATCATCTGGTGTTTTAATAAAGTGAATACAACTAAGGTTTTTTTCTATAATATCCTCTAAAAACTCTGGAATATATTTTTGGCTATCTTTAATTACCTCTCTACAAAATATAAAATACTTTGAGAAAAATATTAAGTCACTTGGACTTCGTGATAAAGGAAAACCATTATTATCAAAAAAAACTTTTACAAGTGCCTCTAATTCTTTGATACCAGTATCAAAGTTTTCTTCATACTCTTTAAATGCCAGACCGGTTAGAATAATTGCAGTCAAAATCTCAATTTTTTTTGAAAGATCTTTTTCAAATCTAATGTTCCTTTTTAGGTGATTAGTTTGACTAATAATACAATTTAAAAAGCTTTTTTTAAAATCAAAGGTGCTATTATTTAAGATTATATCTATATTCAGAATCCAACTTGTAATTCTTGCACTTAAAATTGAAGTTTCCCATATCTGTTGTTTATATTTTGAATTTTTTAACATCCAAATATAAATAATTTTTTTTAATTTTTTATTATCTGTTTTTCTGTCGATAAAGTTAAGCCAAAAAAATTTATGCATTTGATTAGTATCTTTTTTTTTATCTTCCAGCCAAAAAATATTTGGATCGACATCATTAATTTGAAAAGATTGATTGTTATAAGACGTGATTATAGACAACAGAAATGAGTTAGGACTATAATAAACCTGTTGCGGTGTTCTGGTCTCCAAAGATTTATTATAGTTCTTTGAAGAAAAATACAATTTTTTAAAGAATTTAATTAATGTTATTTGATACGAGGTAAAATACAAATAGACACTTTTCAGGCCGAACATCTATTAATTGTTTCTGAGAATTTCTATATTTTTTTTTAGGTCACCTTTATTTTCTTTAAACACAGTAGACCCCGACACAAGTATATTTGCACCCGCATCTTTTGCTTTGGAACAATTTTCAAAATTTATCCCGCCATCTATTTCTACATCTACGTTTAATTTTTTTTCATCAATTATTTTTCTTACAGTTTTAGTTTTTTCTAAAACTTCCGGCATAAACTTTTGTCCCCCAAAACCTGGCTCCACGCTCATTATTAAAACCAAGTCAATTTGATCTAAATAATCTTTTATTAAATCAACTTTTGATTTTGGCTTTAAAGAAATTCCTACTTTTTTATTTTTATTTTTTATTAATTTTATTGTTTTAGCAACGTTTGGGGTAGCTTCTGGGTGAAAAGTGATTATATCTGCTCCCGCATCTGCAAAATCTTTAATAAAATTATCAACTGGTGAGATCATTAAATGAACATCAAATATTTTTTTAGTAAGGGGTCTTAATTTTTTTATAACCTCAGGTCCAATGGTAAGATTTGGAACAAAATGACCGTCCATAACATCAATATGAATATAATCGGCGCCCGCTTTTTCTAAAGAGATCACTTCATTGCCTAATTTACTGAAATCAGCAGATAAAATAGAAGGAGAAATTTTAATTATACCGCTCATAATTTGTTTATATTTTAAACTCCAACTTTGTCAAAAAAATTAAGGTATTATTTGAATAACTGGTAAAGTTGTCTAGAAAAATCACTTTCAAGTGGAAAAGCGAGCATTCCCCATACATCGTAACCTAAAAGATAAGGCATTGCATAAAACCTGAATAAGTAAAAAAACCATGCAACATATAGGGCAATAAATGGACCGAAAAGAAAACTAGGTGTAATAAATTTAAATAGGTTGATGATTGGGTTTGTATATTTTACAAAAACTCTCATGAAAAAGAATGTGGAGTCTTCTCTTTGAAAGATGTTCATAAATGCTCGACCAATTAAAGTCCACATAATTGTCCCTAACACGTAATCTAGAACAATTGCCCAAGTAGGAATCATATCTTTAAAGTATCATGATTTAGTTAAAAAAAAAGGGGCGAAAAAATCGCCCCTTTTAATTTTAAATAATTATTTTTTAGTGTTGCTTACCAAGAATAGCTTTACCTGTAGGTATTCTTGTATCGTCTACCATTTTTTGAGTAGCTGGGCTTGGTTCTTTAGTCATTAAACTTACAACAACCATTACAACTAAACAAATAGGTGCACCGATTAAACCAAATCTTAAGTGGTCAATACCTAAGAATGGTTCGTTCACACCACCGAAAATTGGAACTGAGAATTTTGGATATACCCATAATAGGTAGAATAATCCTGATAAAATTCCCGTTACTATTCCAGCGATTGCACCAGCTCTAGTAGCTCTCTTCCACCATACACCAAGTACAAGTGGGAAGAATAAGCCTGACATTGCAAAGTCGAATGCCCAAGCAACCGAACCTAAGATACTTGTTAGCCTGAAAGAGGCTATGTAAGCACCAGCAGCTCCGATTAATACTAGAAGTACACGAGCAACTAAAAGTCTTTTAGCTGTATCAGCTTTTGGATCTATGATTTTGTAGTAAATATCATGAGATAAAGCATTTGATATCGCTAATACAAGACCGTCAGCAGTTGACATGGCTGCAGCCATACCTCCAGCAAACACTAGTCCAGAGATTACGAACGGTAGTCCCGCTACTTCAGGAGTAGCTAATACTACAACGTCACCTCTCATGAACCATTCGTTCAACTGAAGTATACCGTCACCATTAAAGTCTGCGATAAATACTTGTTTAACTTCAGACCATCTTTGTACCCATTCTATTGACTGAACTTCAGAAATAGATTTTCCGATAATTCCAGTTGGTAGATTTGGATCCATTAATGCCAACTTAGACAATGTCGCTAACATAGGCGCTGAAGAGTAAAGTAAGAAAATAAAGAATAGCGACCAAGCTACTGATTTTCTTGCTGCTCTTACTGTAGGAGTTGTAAAGTATCTCATTAAGATATGAGGTAACGATGCAGTTCCCACCATCATACAAATCGCTAACGATAAGTATTTCCAGACAGCCATTCCACCTTCAGGTACTCCAGAGTGAGTTCCAGAGATATATTTCAATCCTCCTGGTACTCCAGCTGCTTTCATATCTGCGGCGCTGTTTTTAACTAGTCCAAATTGCTGTTCAAGTTCACCAAGTCTTGCAACCTCGTCACCTAACATTAAGTGCGGGAATACACCCCCACCAACTTTGTTACTAATCCAGAAAACTGGTATTAGATAAGCAACGATTAATACAATGTACTGAGCAACCTGTGTCCAAGTTACGGCTCTCATTCCACCAAGCATTGAACAGATAAGAATACTTATTAATCCTACCCATACACCAGCTTCAAATGGTATTCCAAGAGCTCTAGAAGCAATTGTTCCCGTAGCATTAATTTGTGCAGTTACATAAGTAAATGATGCAATGAAAAGCACGAATACAGAGCAAGCTCTTACAAGATTACCTCCATATCGTGTTCCAATGAAATCAGGAACTGTGTAACATCCAAACTTTCTTAGGTACGGAGCCATTAAAGTTGCAACAAGCACATATCCGCCTGTCCAACCTACTAAGAAGGCCATATAAGTATAGCCACCATAGTAAACTCCACCCGCTAAAGCTACGAATGATGCACCTGACATCCAGTCAGCTGCTGTTGCCATCCCGTTAAATACGGTAGGCACTTGTCTTCCTGCAACATAGTAGGCATCTACTTGTATGGTCCTTGATAAATAACCGATTAAGGCATAAATCAAAACCGTGAAAGCTACGAACATCACTCCGATGTTTTTAGCTGACACACCTGCTTGTTCCGCAATAGCCATCAAAATGATGAATACTAAGAAACCACCAGTGTAGGTCCCGTATATTTTAGGAAGGTTTTGTATAAAATCTCCTTTAAACATTAGTCGTCCTCTCTTTCTGAGAACCCATGCTCTTCGTCGATTTTTTCTTGTTTATTTGCAGTCCAAAACAAAATTATTACAAAGGCAAGAAGTGAACCTTGCGCAGTCATATAATATGCTAGTGGATAGCCAAGAAAAGACATCGTGTTCAGTTCAGAACCAAACATGAAGATCACTAATGAGAAGAAAGCCCAAAGAACCAATGTTACGATCATATGGTTTTTGGTCTTATTCCAATATGCGTCTTTATTTGACATATTTCCCCCTATTTATTTTTAACTTTTTACGTAAAAAGTATTATTTGTTGGGAGAACCTTACCCATTATGAGTTCAATTTAAAGAGAAAAAAGGACCCTAAAACCACTTTGAAATGCTATAAGATCAATAAAACTGGGGTTTTTAAAATACAACTTGAAATTGAATATTAAAAAATTGCTAATTATTCTCAAAACTATGGGTGAATATCTTTTCCCCGTTGAAAAGCTCACTAGCTATTTCAAAAGTATAAATTCCAAAAGTGATTTACAAAAATTTATTCAACAAAGGTCTGCACACGTTACACAAAATACTTTGTACGGATACTTAAAAACTAGAATGGGTCACAAATTCACATTAATGGTGGAAGATGAAGAGTTTTCGAAATCAATTAACATCGCTAAATGGAATATTTATATGACCGCTTTAGCCGATTGTGTTTTTTATACTTTTTCATATTTGATAAATGAAAAAAATTTAAAAAATAATGATTGCAAAGAGATTTATCTAAATATTATCAATGATGAAAAAAATAATGGATTAAGTCTTGAGATTTTTGAAAAGGCAAAATCCGATTTTTTAAAAAGATACGAGAAAGTAAATTTTAAAAATTATTATTTGGAAAATCCTTTTCAAGAAAGTTGTTATGCACTTTATCAATGGTCACCTATCGCTGATGAGCTTAAAATTCTAGATAAAGAGATTGTTTTAAATTCAATGAGATTAAAGTGGAATTTAATTGATGATGAATTTAAAAAATTAACAAAAAACTTAAATTTTAATTAATCTCTATTCTGTCTATTTTCAACTAGTGAAGTAACCACAGAAGGATCAGCTAGTGTTGTCGTGTCACCTAAATTATCAGGTTCATTAGCAGCAATTTTTCTTAAAATTCTTCTCATAATCTTACCCGATCTAGTTTTTGGTAGACCTGGAGCAAATTGAATAACGTCAGGATAGCAAATAGGGCCAATTTGTTTTCTGACCCATTGTTTTAAGTCTCTCTCTAAATCTCCGGTAGGATTTTCGCCAGCATTAAGGGTTACATAGCAATACAACCCGTTACCTTTAATACTGTGTGGAAAGCCGACAACCGCAGCTTCAGCAACTTTAGGATGAGCTACGAATGCACTTTCAATCTCTGCCGTTCCAAGATTATGTCCTGAAACAATAATTACATCATCTACTCTTCCAGTTATCCAATAATAACCGTCTTTGTCTCTTCTACATCCATCGCCGGTAAAATATTTTCCGTCAAATTGAGAAAAGTAAGTATCTATAAATCTTTGATGATCACCATATACAGTTCTCATTTGTCCTGGCCAAGAACTAGCCATACATAATCTTCCCTGACCTTCCCCCTTTATTATTTTTCCATCTTTATCAACCAGTACTGGTTTTATTCCATAAAATGGTTTTGTTGCTGAACCTGGTTTTAAATCGATGGCACCTGGTTGTGGAGCAATTAATATTCCTCCTGTCTCTGTTTGCCACCAAGTATCAACTATTGGACATCTAGAGTCACCTACAGTCTTGTAGTACCACATCCAAGCCTCAGGGTTAATTGGTTCACCCACTGTGCCAAGTAATTTTAGAGATTTTCTATTAGTTTTTTTTACTGGCCCTTCTCCTTCTCTCATCAAAGCACGAATAGCAGTGGGAGCGGTATAAAATGTATTTACCTTATATTTATCTACAATTTGCCACCATCTTGAATTATCAGGATAGTTCGGTACACCTTCAAACATAATTGTAGTTGCACCATTGGCTAATGGACCATAAATAATATAACTGTGACCCGTTACCCACCCAATATCTGCAGTGCACCAATATATATCGTTAGGCTTATAATCAAAAATATACTGATGTGTCATTGAAGCATAAACCATGTACCCCCCTGTTGTATGTAAAACGCCTTTAGGTTTTCCTGTAGATCCTGACGTGTAGAGTATAAATAGTGGATCCTCAGCACTCATTTCCTCAGGATCGCATTTAGTCGAAACAGAAGAAATTAATTTTTTATAGGAAACATCTCTTTCATTGTTCCAATTTACTTGATTCCCTGTTCTCTCCACAACTACACATTTCTTAACATTTGGGCATTGATCCAAAGCTTCATCTGCTATTTTTTTTAATGGAATTATTTTTCCTCCTCTTACACCTTCGTCTGCTGTAATTAAATATTCTGACTCACAATCAGTTATTCTTGTTGCAATTGAGTCTGGCGAAAAGCCACCAAAAATTATTGAATGAACTGCACCAATTCTTGCACAGGCAAGCATAACGTAAGCAAGTTCAGGTATCATTGTTAAGTAAATTGTTACCCGATCACCTTTTTGGACACCTAAACTTTTAAGTCCATTAGCTGCTTTACTTACGTTTTGATGAAGCTCTTTATAAGAAATTTTTTTAGAGTCAGCGGGATCGTCACCAACCCAAATAATTGCAGTCTTGCTAGGATTCTTTTTAAGATGCCTATCAATACAATTAGCTGAGGCGTTTAAAGTTCCATCATAAAACCATTTAATTTTAACTTCTTCCTTACTATATTTAACATCTTTAATTTTTGTATATTTTTTTATCCAAGTAATTCTTTTTCCTTCTTTTGCCCAAAATTTATCATTATCTTTA
>CACOAB010000020.1 GCA_902625125.1 uncultured Pelagibacteraceae bacterium | reverse complement strand
AAGATATTAAAGATAAAAATAATGGAGAAATACTCATTGGGGCGGGGTTTGATATAACAGAAGAACAGTTAGAAAAAATAATTTCTCAAGGAGAAAATGAATTAAATATTGTTAATATCGATCCAATAAATAAAGGTCCGTATATTTTAGAAAGTTTAAAAATTGATAAGAACATAAGTAAAATTGAAGCATTAAATGATATTTATAAAGTTTTAAGACCAGGCGAAGCTCCCTCTGTTGAGATAGCTGAAGAAATATTTACAAATTTGTATTTTAAAAAAGAAAGATATGACCTATCAGAAGTTGGTAGAGTGAAGCTTAATTCAAAATTAGATTTAAACATCAGCCCTAAGAAAACCATTTTAGAGACAGCGGATATCGTTGCTATTATTAAATTTATGCTAGATTTAAGAGATGGCAAAGGAGACGTGGATGATATTGATCATCTTGGAAATAGAAGGGTTAGATCAGTAGGTGAGCTTGTAGAAAACCAATTTAGGATTGGCCTTTTAAGAATGGAAAGAACAGTAAAGGAGAAAATGTCTACATTTTTAGAAATAGAATCTGCTATGCCACAAGATTTAATAAATGCTAAACCAATTACAACATCATTGAAAGATTTTTTTGCAACTTCACAACTTTCTCAATTTATGGATCAAACAAACCCATTGTCCGAGATAACACACAAGAGAAGAGTATCTGCTTTAGGCCCAGGCGGGTTAACTAGAGAAAGGGCGGGTTTCGAGGTAAGAGATGTGCATCCGACTCATTACGGAAGAATCTGTCCAATTGAAACTCCAGAAGGACCTAATATTGGATTAATAAATAGTTTAGCTACGTATTGTAGAGTTAATAAATTTGGCTATATAGAAAGCCCTTATAAAAAAGTAGTTAATGGAAAAGTTACTTCTGAAATAAAATATCTCTCCGCTATAGAGGAAGAAAAACATACAATCGCGCAAGCAAACTCAGTTTTGAATAAAGATGGATCTTTTGTAGAAGAATTAGTTGCCTGTAGAAAGAATTTAAATTTCGAATTATCTTCAAGAGAAAATATTGATTATATTGACGTTTCACCAAAACAATTAGTTTCAGTTGCAGCAGCTTTAATTCCTTTTTTAGAAAATGACGATGCTAACCGAGCTTTGATGGGCTCAAATATGATGAGACAGGCGGTCCCTTTGTTAAAACCCGAGTCTCCTTTAGTTGGTACAGGCATAGAGTCAGATGTAGCTTTGGACTCAGGTGTTACTATTGTTGCAAAGAGAAGCGGTTTAGTTGACAAGATAGATGGAAAGAGAATTGTAGTAAAAGCTACTGAAGTAACTGATTTATCCCAATCAGCGGTAGATATTTACAATTTATCTAAATTTCAGAGATCTAATCAAAATACATGTATTAATCAAAAACCATTGGTAAAGGTTGGAGATAAGATAAAAAAAGGAGACATAATTGCCGATGGTCCAGCAACTAAACTTGGTGAGTTAGCATTAGGAAAAAACGTTACGGTAGCTTTCATGCCATGGCAAGGGTACAATTTTGAAGACTCTATTTTAATTTCAGAAAGATGCGTAACAGATGATGTATTTACTTCAGTGCATATAGAAGAATATGAGTCAATGGCACGAGATACTAAACTTGGCGCAGAAGAAATAACAAGAGATATACCAAACGTTAGTGAAGAAAGTTTAAGAAACCTTGATGAATCTGGCATTGTATATGTAGGCGCAGAAGTAAAACCAGGAGATATTTTGGTTGGAAAAGTTACACCAAAAAGTGAAACGTCATCTAGTCCTGAGGAAAAATTACTTAGATCAATATTTGGTGAAAAAGCTACAGACGTAAGAGATTCCTCATTAAAATTACCGTCGGGTAGTACTGGTGTCGTGATTGATGTTAGAGTTTTTAACAGACACGGAATTGAAAAAGATGAAAGATCTATAGCCATAGAAAGAGCTGAAATTGAGTCGGTTCAAGAAGACAAAAAAGTAGAGGAAGAAATCCTAAATAGAAATATTAAATTAAGGGCAATAGACTTACTAAACGGTCAAAGTATTAATAAACATTTTAAAGATTTAAAACCAGGAACAACTTTGAATCAAAATGATTTTGAAAATTTAAATTTAAAAGATCTTTGGAAAATTCCTTTACAAAAACAAGAATTAAATACTGATCTTGAAACATTAAAAAATCAATTTGAAAACGCATCTGAAGATATAAGATTGAGATTCGAAGATAAAGTTACAAAAATTCAACAAGGTGACGATTTATTACCAACCGTTATGAAAGTTGTTAAAGTTTTTGTTGCAGTGAAAAGAAGACTTATGCCAGGAGATAAAATGGCTGGGAGACATGGAAATAAAGGAGTTGTGAGTAAAATTGTTCCTGTAGAAGACATGCCATATATGGAAAGCGGAAAACCAGTCGATATAGTTTTAAATCCATTAGGAGTTCCAAGCCGTATGAATGTTGGTCAGATCTTAGAAACACATCTAGGCTGGTCATGTTCTGAGTTAGGTGATCAAATAAAAGAACATTTAAAAAATTTTGATAAAGAAATAGAAAAAATTAGAGAAAAATTAAGAGAAATTTATGGGAAATCATACTACGAAGAGGTAATTTCTAAGTTATCCAACAAAGAAGTTGCTGAATTAGTCCAAAATCTATCTAACGGCGTGCCAATAGCCACACCTGTATTTGACGGTGCCAGCACTGGAGATATCACTAAAATGTTAGATTTAGCTAAACTCCCGAATTCAGGTCAAACTCATTTATGGAACGGTCAAACAGGTGAAAGATTTGATAGACCGGTCACTGTTGGTATTATTTACATGTTAAAATTAAATCATTTAGTTGAGGATAAAATTCATGCAAGATCGACTGGACCTTACAGTTTAGTAACACAACAGCCACTTGGTGGTAAAGCGCAACTCGGAGGACAAAGATTTGGAGAAATGGAAGTTTGGGCTCTAGAGGCTTACGGGGCATCCTACACACTGCAGGAAATACTAACTGTTAAATCTGATGATGTTGCAGGCCGAACGAAAGTTTATGAAACAATTGTTAAAGGAAATAATAATTTTGAGTCAGGTGTCCCAGAATCTTTTAACGTATTAGTTAAAGAAATAAGGGCTCTTGGATTAAATATAGAATTAAATTAATTATGGAAAAAAATTTAACAAAAAGTTTTGAAAATCAAAATATTACTCAAGAAAATAATTTTGATAGTATTAAGATAACTTTAGCTAGCCCAGAAAAAATCAAATCCTGGTCTTACGGTGAAATAAAAAAACCAGAAACAATTAATTACCGAACGTTTAGACCTGAAAAGGATGGATTATTTTGTTCAAGAATATTTGGACCTGTAAAAGACTATGAATGTTTGTGTGGCAAATATAAAAGAATGAAGTTTAGAGGGATTATTTGTGAAAAATGTGGTGTTGAAGTTACTAAGTCGAACGTAAGAAGAGAAAGAATGGGTCATATTGATCTAGCTTGTCCAGTAGCACACATTTGGTTCCTAAAGTCATTACCTAGCAGAATTTCATTAGCTATAGACATGAAATTAAAGGAAGTAGAAAAAGTTTTATATTTTGAGAGTTTTATAGTTGTAGAACCAGGCTTAACCACACTTAAAAAAGGTCAACTTATTTCCGAAGAAGCTTTGCTTAAGGCTCAAGAAGAATTTGGAGAAGATGCTTTCACAGCTGGGATAGGTGCAGAAGCTGTTAGAGAAATTTTAGTAAATTTAGACTTAAAAAAAGAACAACAAAAGCTTAGAGAGTCTCTTAAAGACATAAAATCTAAAGTTACAGAAGAACGAACTATTAAAAGATTAAAATTAATTGAGTCTTTTATAAATTCAGGAAACAAACCTGAGTGGATGATTTTAACCTCTGTTCCTGTAATTCCACCAGAATTAAGACCATTAGTTCCGTTGGATGGAGGAAGATTTGCTACATCAGATTTAAATGATTTGTATAGAAGGGTAATAAATAGAAACAACAGATTAAAAAGACTTCTGGATCTTAAAGCACCCGACATAATTGTTAGAAATGAAAAGAGAATGTTGCAAGAGTCAGTAGATGCTTTATTTGACAACGGTAGAAGAGGTAGAGTAATCACCGGCACCGGCAAAAGACCTCTAAAATCTCTAGCTGAAATGCTTAAGGGTAAGCAAGGAAGATTTAGACAAAACTTATTAGGTAAAAGAGTTGATTACTCTGGTAGATCAGTGATTGTTGTTGGACCAGAACTGAAGTTACATCAATGCGGTTTACCAAAAAAAATGGCGTTAGAATTATTCAAACCTTTTTTATACGCTAGATTAGATAAGTTGGGTTTAGCAACTACAATAAAACAAGCAAAAAGATTAGTAGAAAAAGAAAAAAGTGAAGTTTGGGATTCACTAGAACATATTATTAGAGAACACCCAATTCTTCTTAATAGAGCGCCAACATTACACAGATTAGGTGTACAAGCATTCGAGGCAAAACTTATTGAAGGAAATGCTATCGAACTGCATCCTCTAGTTTGTGCTGCATTTAATGCAGATTTTGATGGAGATCAGATGGCTGTACATATTCCCTTAAGTTTAGAGGCTCAATTAGAAGCAAGGGTTTTAATGATGTCTACCAATAATATTCTTAGTCCATCAAACGGTAAGCCAATAATAGTGCCGAGCCAGGATATAGTTTTAGGTATATACTATCTTTCTCAAGCTGGAGAAAACGATAAGAAACCTAAGGGAATATTTTCAAGTATAGAAGAGATTGAACAAGCTCTAGAAAACAAATCAATAAGTTTGCACTCTAAAATAGTTTCAATTTTTAATACAATAGATGCAGATGGAAATCTTGTTATAGAAAAACATACAAGCACAGCTGGTCGATTTTTATTAGCCAATGTTTTACCAAAAAATCACAACATTAAGTTTACCCTAGTTAACAAATTACTTACTAAAAAAAATGTTTCTGAGGTAATAGATACAATTTTTAGATATTGCGGCCAAAAAGAAACTGTAATTTTTTGTGATAAAATAAAAACTCTAGGGTTTAAACATGCATTCAAGGCAGGAATATCGTTCGGCAAAGATGATTTAATAATTCCAAAAACCAAAGAGAACTTGATAGGGAGTACAAAAAAACAAATAGAAGAATATGAAAAACAATATTCTGATGGATTGATTACAAGAGGTGAAAAATACAATAAAGTGGTTGATATTTGGTCTAAATGCACAGATACGGTAGCTAATGAGATGATGAAAGAAATCTCATCAGCAGAAAAAGTTTATGAAGATGATAGAATAGAAACTAACTCAGTTTATATGATGGCAGACTCTGGTGCAAGGGGATCACAAGCTCAGATGAAACAATTGGCAGGGATGAGAGGACTAATTGCAAAACCTTCAGGCGAAATTATTGAAACTCCAATTATTGCGAATTTTAAAGAAGGTCTCTCAGTTTTAGAATATTTTAACTCAACTCATGGAGCAAGAAAAGGTTTAGCAGATACGGCTTTAAAAACTGCAAACTCTGGTTATTTGACTAGAAGGCTTTGTGATGTTGCTCAAGATGTACAAATTACAAAAGAAAAATGTGATCCGAAAAAACGATCGTCTGTAACAATTTCAGAAATTATTGAGGGTGGAAATATTTTAGTAAGTTTATCTGAGAGAGTTTTGGGTAGAGTTATAGCTGAGAATATAAAAAACCCAGTTACAGGAGAAGTTATTATTAAAAAAGATAGATTAATAGATGAATTAGATTGTGAGAAAATCGATGCGGCTGGCGTTAAATCAGTTAATGTTTATTCAGTTATAACTTGCGCATCAACAAAGGGAGTTTGTCAAATTTGTTATGGTCGTGATCTTGCTAGAGGTAAACTTGTCAGCGTTGGAGAGGCTGTTGGCATGATAGCTGCTCAATCGATTGGTGAGCCAGGCACACAATTAACAATGAGAACCTTCCACGTCGGTGGTACTGCACAGATTAAAGAGGAGTCACAAATTATTTCACAAACTAAAGGTAAATTAAATATTATAAATAAAAATTTAATTGAGGACTCAAAGAAAAATATAATTGTAATGGGAAGAAATACCCAACTAAGTATAGAAGATGATAACGGAAGACAGCTTGCTATTTACAAAGTAAACTATGGATCAAAACTATTTTTTAAAGATGGTGATACAGTAGATAAAGGAAAAAAAATAGCAGAGTGGGATCCTTATACATTACCAGTAATTGCTGAAACAGGCGGTATAGTAAATTATATGGATTTAATGGAAGGCAGTTCACTAACAGAAACTCTTGATGACGCTACAGGTTTATCATCTAAATCTGTAACTGATTGGAAATCTTCCTCTAAGAACTCAGAATTAAAGCCTAGGATTACTTTAAGAGATGAAAAAGGTGAAATTATTAAAAAAGCTGATGGCAACGAAGCCAGATATTATTTAGTTCCAGATACAATTCTTTCAGTAAAAGATGGTCAAAAAATATCAGCTGGAGATGTTCTTGCAAGATTGCCTAAAGAAACTTCTAAAACTAAAGATATAACAGGAGGTTTGCCTCGAGTAGCTGAATTATTTGAGGCTCGAAGACCAAAAGACAGTGCAATAATAGCTGAAAATGATGGGGTAATAGAGTTCGGTAAAGAAGTAAGAGGTAAACAAAAAATTTCTATTGTTTCTTCAAGTGGTGAAACTTCAAATTACTTAATTCCAAAGGGCAAACACGTAAACTTTAATCAAGGTGAAAAAATTAAAAAAGGGGAATATCTTTTAGATGGCAGTCCAGCTCCGCATGATATTCTTAGAATATTAGGAGTTGAAAAACTTACAGAATATTTTGTTTCAGAAGTTCAAGAAGTTTATCGACTTCAAGGAGTTGTAATAAATGACAAACATATTGAAACTATAGTTAGACAAATGCTAAAAAGAGTTGAAGTAAAAGACCCAGGTGACTCTGAGCTATTAACTGGTGAGGTCATTGATTTATTAGACATAAATGTAATAAATGAAAAATTAAGAGAAGAAAAAAAGAAACCAGCCGCTTTTGAGAGAGTTTTGCTGGGCATCACCAAAGCCTCATTGCAAACAAACTCATTTATTTCAGCAGCATCTTTTCAGGAAACAACACGAGTTCTTACAGATGCCTCAATTAAAGGAAAAACAGACTCTTTAGAAGGTTTGAAAGAAAACGTTATAGTCGGAAGATTAGTACCTGCAGGAACTGGTCTAACAAAAATAGATTGGGATAAACAGGCAAGAGAGCAAGATAAAGCAAGATTAGAAGAACTTAAAAAACAAGAGCTAGAATCCGCACCAGAAGTGCCCGAACAAACGGCCTAAATACCATTTAAATCCGCTTAGATATTGACTTTTATTAATTCAATGCTAGTTTACGGCAAATTTTGAATGTTAGAAGTAAGGTGTATTAAAACCTTAAACACTAACAAATGCAATCGAAGGTTTTCCTTATTTCAACTTCAAAATACTATTATGCCAACAATTAATCAGTTGATTAAAAAAAGTAGAGTAAAACCTGTAGCTAGAAATAAAGTTCCAGCACTTGAAAGACAGCCACTCAAACGTGGTGTATGCGTAAAAGTTTATACTACAACTCCAAAAAAACCTAACTCAGCATTAAGAAAAGTTGCGAGAGTAAGATTGTCCAACGGTTTTGAAGTTACGGCTTATATTCCTGGTGAAGGCCACAACTTACAAGAACATTCAGTAGTTTTATTAAGAGGCGGTAGAGTTAAAGACTTACCAGGAGTCCGTTACCATATTTTAAGAGGTAATTTAGACACGCAAGGTGTTGCAAATAGAAAACAAAGAAGATCTCTTTACGGAGCAAAAAAACCAAAGTAATTTATGTCTAGAAAACGAAAAGCTCCAGTTAGAAAAGTTTATCCTGATCCAAAATTTCACTCTGAAGTAATTTCAAAATTTATAAACTCAA
>CACOAB010000019.1 GCA_902625125.1 uncultured Pelagibacteraceae bacterium | reverse complement strand
AAAGGTTTAAAAAATTAATAAGGTATAGTGAGCCAAATAAAGATAAGAAAACTATATTTATTTGGCCGGAGGGAGTTTTCAGTGGTTATAGTTATGATGAAATCTTAATTTTCAAAGATTTGATTACAAATAATTTTTCTCAAAAACATTTGATAATATTTGGAACAAATAAAGAAGACCCCCCATCAGGTAGATTTTTTAATAGTATGATTGTTGTTAACAATAAGTTTGAAATTGTTAAGAG
Organism: uncultured Pelagibacteraceae bacterium; assembly: GCA_902625125.1. Taxonomy (GTDB): domain Bacteria; phylum Pseudomonadota; class Alphaproteobacteria; order Pelagibacterales; family Pelagibacteraceae; genus Pelagilacustribacter. The sequence goes on along the minus strand of CACOAB010000019.1, from coordinate 8,139 downwards.
TTACGATAAAAGAAAACTTGTACCGTTTGGTGAATTTTTGCCGTTTGAAAGTCTTTTAAATAATTTTGGTTTAAAAAAAATTACTGAGGGTCATGGATCATTTTTAAAGGGTCTTGATGATGAAAACCTTATAATAGATAAGTTAAATATTTTACCTTTGATCTGTTATGAGATAATTTTCCCTGACTTAATACAAAAATCAAATGATAATACCAATCTTATAATAAATATATCTGAAGACGGATGGTTCGGCGATACAATTGGACCGGATCAACATTTTGCTAAATCAATATTTAGAGCAATAGAAAATGATACTTTCTTATTAAGGTCAGCAAATAAAGGTGTGAGTGCAATAATCAATAATAAAGGTAGAGTAATCAAACAATTAAATCGAAATGAAGCAGGAAGTATAGAATTTGATATTCCGTTAATAAAATCAAATAAGATTAAAAATGATTTGATCTTCTTTATAGTTTTAATTACATATCTTTTATTCTTTTTTATATACAGAGAAAAAAATGCAAAATAATAAATATTTATTTACTAGTGAGTCAGTTTCAGAAGGACATCCTGACAAAGTTTGTGACAGAATATCTGATATGGTTGTTGACTCATATTTATCCAAAGATCCTGTTTCAAGAGTAGCTTGCGAAACTTTAACTACTACTAATAAAGTAGTTTTAGCTGGAGAGACACGTGGACCAAAAATTGAAAAAGATGAGCTAATATCTAAAGTAAGAGATTGTATTAAAGACATAGGTTATGACCAAGATGGTTTTAGCTGGAAGACTGCAAATATTGAGACATTCCTTCATGAACAGTCAGCGGATATAGCAATGGGAGTAGATTCAAAAGATAACAAAGATGAAGGTGCTGGTGATCAAGGTATCATGTTTGGATATGCTTGTAATGAAACAGAAGAATTAATGCCTGCCCCAATTTATTATTCGCATAAGATTTTAAGACTTATGGCTGAAGACAGAAAAAGTGGCAACTTAATTGGTATAGAGCCGGACTCTAAAAGCCAAGTTACGATGCTTTATGAAAATGAAAAACCAATTAAGGTTACCTCAGTAGTAATCTCTACTCAGCATTCTAAGGAACTTAATCAAGAAAAAGTCCGTGAAATTATTATTCCATATATTAAAAAATCTATACCTGAAAATTTTTTATCAGATCTTAATCCAAAAGAAATTTATATTAATCCAACTGGTCAATTTATTATTGGTGGACCAGATGGAGATACTGGTCTTACCGGAAGAAAAATAATCGTAGATACATATGGTGGAGCAGCACCACACGGTGGTGGAGCTTTTTCTGGTAAAGATCCTACAAAAGTAGATAGATCTGCAGCTTATGCATCAAGATACCTAGCTAAAAATATTGTCGCGTCAGGCGTCTCAAATAAATGTTTAATCCAATTAGCTTATGCAATAGGTGTTTCAAAGCCTCTATCAATATTTATTAAGTTAGCCCCAGGTGATGAAGTGAAAACTGATAAGGTAAGAAAAATCATTGAAGATAATTTTAATTTGTCACCAAGGGGAATTCGGGAAATGTTAAAACTTAATAATCCTATATACGAAATAACTTCTGCCTATGGACATTTTGGCAGAAAGCCAACAAATAAAGGGGAATTTACATGGGAAAAAACCGATAAAACTGATTTATTTAAATTGTAATCTTGAAAAAACCATAATTTTCTTCTAAATAACGTATAAATAACTGAACTTTCTAAATGGGCACTAGCCCATTTTTTTTTAGGTTTTATATAATGTTAAATAGAGGATTAGATAAATTAGAACTTTTAAGAATTGTTGAAGCTGTAGCCAGCGAAAAATCAATTGATAAAGAACTAGTTATAGGATCAATGGAGAGCGCTATACAAAAGGCGGCTCTTACTAAATTTGGAAACGACAATAATATTGAAGTTATAATCGATCGTGAAACAGGTGATATAAAAATACAAAAAGTTTTAGATATTGTAGAAAAAGTTGAGGACTCCGCAAGAGAGATTTCACTAGAACAAGCTCTTAAAATTAATCCAAGCAATAAAGATTTAAAGATTGGAGAAAAAGTTTTCGAGGAATTACCCCAAATTGATTTTGGAAGAATTGCAGCCCAAAGCGCAAAACAAGTTATAAGTAGCCGTGTAAGAGAAGCTGAGAAAAATAGACAGTACGAAGACTTTATTGACAAGCAAGGTCAAATTTTAAGCGGGATTATTAAAAGATTAGAGTATGGCAATGTAATTGTAGATTTAGGTAAAGCCGAAGGAGTTATAAAAAAAGATGAATTAATACCAAGAGAAATTCTAAAAACTGGAGATAGAGTAAAAGCTTATTGTTATGAGGTAAGAAAAGAATTGAAGGGTCATCAGATTTTTTTATCAAGAGCTCACCCCCAGTTTCTTGCAAAATTATTTTTTCAAGAAGTGCCTGAAATCTATGAAGGAACTATAGAAATAAAATCTGTAGCAAGAGACCCCGGTAGCAGAGCTAAAATATGTGTACATTCTCAAGACTCATCTATCGACCCTGTCGGCGCTTGTGTTGGTATGAGAGGAAGTAGAGTTCAAACTATTGTGAATGAGCTTCATGGAGAGAAAATTGATATTATTAAGTGGACCGAGGATTTGCCTACTTTAATTTCAGAGTCTTTATCACCTGCAGAAATACAAAGAGTATTAATCGATCAAGACAACAAAAGAATTGATATTATTTTAACGGAAGAGAACTTAAGTAAGGCAATAGGAAGAAGAGGACAAAACGTAAGATTGGCCTCAAAACTAACTAATTATGAAATAGATATACTTACTGACAAAGAAGACTCGGATAGAAGACAAGCAGAATTTAAAGATCGAACAGAAACTTTAATAAAAAATCTTGAAGTCGATGAAACTTTGGGGCAACTTTTAGTTTCGGAGGGTTTTGTTTCTATAGATGAAATTGCACAATCTAACCCAGAGGATATTTCAAAAATAGAGGCAATAGATGAAGAAACTGCAAAAGAATTAATTTCTAGATCAAAAGAAACTTTAATTAAAGAAAAGGAAGCAGTTGCATTAAAATTAAAAGAATTAGGAGTAGAAGAAAAATTAATTAGTCTAAAAGGAATGACTCAAGGTATGCTTGTGATCTTAGGTCAAAAAAACATAAAAAAACTGAGTGACTTTGCCGATCTTTCATCGGATGAGTTAATTGGTGGTTTTGATGAAATAAAAGGAAAAAAAATTAGAATTGACGGTTATCTTGAAGAGTTTTCTTTATCAAGAAAAGAAGCTGATGATTTAATAATGGCAGCTAGAGAGATAGCGTATAAATAATGTTATGGATAAAGACAAAAAAAAAACACTTACAATTTCATCTAACTTAAAAAAGAAAATTGATACATCCTCTATATCTACATCTGGCAAAAAATCATTTTCAGTAGAGAAAAAAAAACCTTTTAGGCCAAATAAATCATTTAATAAAACTCCAGCAGCACCAAATATTAATTTAAATCCTGATACAAAGAAAAAAAAGTTTGCCAGGAAATTTATAGAGCAACAAGCTACAAAAGATTTTATTAAAAAGGATAATAAGCCAGCGGGAAAAAGTAAATTAAAACTAAAAGGTCCAGTTGATAAGAGAGATTTTAAGTTAACAGTATCAAGAGCTTTGAATGTTGAAGAAATAGAAATAAAACAAAGAAGTTTGGCTTCGGTGAAGCGTGCTCGGCTTAAAGAAAAAAAGAAACCAGACGGTGAAGATAAAAAGGAATTTAAAAAAGTAATTAGAGAAGTAAAAATTCCAGAACAAATCACAATTCAGGAACTTTCAAATCGAATGGCAGAAAAATCTAATGATATTATAAAGTTTCTATTTAATATGAAAGTTGTTGCTACAATTAACCATAATATTGATAAAGACACGGCTGAATATATTGTTAAGGAATTTGGACATAAACCAATATTAGAAGAAGCTCCAAATATAGAGACAAATAAATTACAAAAAGAATTTAAAGGAGATGTAAAAAACAGACCTCCGGTAGTCACAATAATGGGACATGTAGATCATGGTAAAACATCACTATTAGACTCACTACGTGATTCAAATGTAGTCTCCGGAGAGCATGGCGGAATTACTCAACATATTGGTGCGTATCAAGTAAAGACAAGTGACAATAGATTAATAACTTTTATTGACACTCCAGGTCATGCCGCATTCACGGAAATGAGAGCAAGAGGGTCAAAAATTACAGATATTGTTGTATTAGTGGTTGCAGCTGATGATGGAATAAAACCACAAACGGTGGAGGCCATTAAACATGCTAAAGCAGCAAAAGTTCCAATCATAGTAGCGATAAATAAATGCGATTTACCAGAAAAAAATATAAGTAAAATTAAAAATGAGATGATGCAATATGAGCTTATAGCAGAAGATTTAAGTGGTGATACTTTGTTTGTAGAAGTTTCTGCACTAAAAAAATTGAATTTAGATAAATTGAAAGAGAGCATTTTGCTTCAATCTGAAATTTTAGATCTTAAAGCTTCTTTTAGTGACAAAGCAAGAGGCGTGGTAATTGAGTCTAAAATAGATAAAGGAAAAGGGCCGGTATCAACTATTTTGATAAGTAACGGGAAATTAACTAAAGGAGACTATTTTATTTGTGGTGATACTTGGGGCAAAATTAGAGCAATGATTAATTATGAGGGAAAAATGGTCAGCGAGGCACTTCCATCAATGCCAGTAGAAATTCTTGGCATGAATAGTTCGGCTTATGCCGGAGCAGAATTTATGGTAACTGATGACGAAGATGAGGCAAAAAAACTTGCTGAATTTAAAAAAAACAATTCTGCAAAACAAAAAGTCTTGGCAAAAGATAAAACCACTCTATTTGAGGAAACAAAAGATAAAGATGAACTAAATATTATCATTAAATCTGATGTTCAAGGCTCTAGCGAAGCATTAAAAATGGCGATTAACAAAATTATACATAAAGAAGTAGAAGCAAATATTATTTTATCTGACATTGGCATGATTAATGAGACTGATGTGTCCCTAGCTAAAGCATCAAATGCAATATTAATTGGGTTTAATGTAAAACCTAATAGAGAGGCAAAAAAATTGGCGGAAGAACAAAAAGTTAATATAAAATATTTTAACATAATTTATGAAGCAATCGATCATGTCGAAAAATCACTTTCTGGCCTATTAGAGCCAGACATAAAGGAAACAGTTTTAGGTAGCGCTGAAATTCAAAAGATATTTAAAGTATCTACAGCAGGAAAAATCGCTGGATCAAAAGTAATAAGCGGTGAAATAAAGGCAAAATCTAAGGCAAGAATTATTAGAGACGGAGTAGTTGTTTATAGTGGTGAAATTTCATCAGTTTTCAGAGAAAAAAATCAAGTTAAAGAAGTAGGCACAGGCTTAGAATGTGGAATTAGTATAAAAGACTTTATAGACTTCAAGGAGAAAGATGTAATAGAATCCTTTTTATCAGAGGAAATTCAACGATCGATATAAGATGATGACAGATCAATCAACACAAAGACCATTCAGTCAAAGACAATTGAGGGTGGGTGAATTAGTCAAACAAAATCTTGGCGAACTTTTTATTAGAAATGAAGCAAAAATACCTTCTTTTAATTCAAAACTTATAACCGTAACAGAGGTAAGAATGACCCCAGATTTGAAAACAGCTAGAGTTTACGTTATTCCACTGGGTGGAATAGAGACTAAAGAAACAGTTAGGATCTTGACGGAGTACTCTCATCTTGTTAGAAAAGCCCTATCTAAAAGGCTTGATATTAAGTTTCTTCCTAAACTCACATTTGTTGAAGATAACTCATTTGAATATGCTGAAAAGATTGAAAAAATTATAAAAAAAAATAATGAAAATGTTAAAGAAAAAAAAAGATACAATTAAGTCGCTTGCCACACATGGTAAAGATGTCGGTTCTACAGAAGTTCAAATAGGTCTGTTAACCGATAAAATAACAAAATTATCTGAGCATTTTAAGAAATTTAAAAAGGATAAACATTCAACTTTAGGTTTGACTAAATCAGTAAATAAAAGAAAAAAACTTCTATCTTACCTTAAAAAGAAAAATGTTGATTCCTATCAAAAAGTAATCAAACAATTAAATTTAAGGAAATAATGTTTAAAATACATAAAGAAGAATTAGAAGTTAATGGTAGAAAATTAACTTTAGAGACAGGTAAAGTAGCTCGTCAAGCAGACGGGGCTATTATAGCTACATTGGGAGAGACAGTAGTAATTGCTACAGCAGTTGGAGCAAAAAAATTAAACGAGGGACAAGATTATTTTCCGTTATCAGTAAATTATCAAGAAAAATATTATGCGGCAGGAAAAATTCCAGGTGGATATTTTAAAAGAGAAGCACGACCCACAGAGGCTGAAACTTTAATTTCAAGATTGATAGATAGGCCTATTAGACCTTTATTCCCTTCAAGTTTCATGAATGAGGTACAATTACTTCCTACTGTTTTATCATATGATGGAGAAAATCAACCTGACGTTCTATCTATCATTGCCGCATCTGCAGCTTTAGCCATTTCTGGATTGCCGTTTCAAGGACCCATAGCTGCAAGCAGGGTTGGTTACAAAGATGGAAAATATTTATTAAATCCTTCGGTAGAAGAATTAAAAGAATCAGAGTTAGATCTTGTTGTAGCTGGAACTAAAGATGCAGTCTTGATGGTCGAGTCAGAAACATCAGGGTTGTCTGAGAAGACAATGTTAGATGCAGTAAAATTTGGTCATGAGAAATTTATACCAGTAATTGAAGCGATTGAAAAATTAGCAAAAAAAGCTGGGAAACCTAAGTGGGAAGTTGAAGAGATCGATCATTCTGAAGTTAAAAAGAAAATATCTAGTAAATTTGAGAAAGATTTAAGAAGCGCTTTTAAAGAGATAGATAAGAAAAAAAGGTCAACGGCTATTTCAGAAATAGAAACTCAATGTAAAGAGATGTTTGCAGAGGATGAAAATGTTACTGAAAATCAAGCAATGGCTCAATTAAAATCCCTTGAAAAAGATATAGTTAGGACAGCAATTCTAAAAGATAAAAAAAGAATAGACGGAAGAGGTTTAGCCGATGTGAGGCAAATTAAGTGTGAGGTAGGTGTGCTTCCAAGAACTCATGGGTCAGCCCTTTTCACTAGAGGAGAAACACAAGCTTTAGTAGTGACAACTCTAGGAATGTCAGATGATGAACAAAGATTAGAAAGCTTGGAGGGAATGCAAAGGTCAAACTTTATGCTACATTATAATTTTCCACCTTTCTCAGTCGGAGAATGTGGAAGAATAGGAACTGGGAGAAGAGAGATCGGACATGGTAAATTAGCATGGAGAGCAATTAATTCCTCATTGCCGTTAAAAGAAAATTTTCCTTATACATTAAGAGTAGTCTCTGAGATTACAGAGTCTAACGGGTCTTCCTCTATGGCAACCGTTTGTGGAACTTCTCTTTCATTAATGGATGCCGGAGTACCAATAAAAGAACCTGTTGCCGGGATAGCAATGGGATTAATTAAAGAAGGCAAAGATTTCTCTGTTTTATCAGATATTTTAGGTGATGAAGATCACTTGGGAGATATGGACTTTAAAGTTGCGGGTACAAAAGATGGTATTACATCTCTTCAAATGGATATTAAAATTACAGGTATTACATTTGAGATCATGGAAAAAGCACTAGATCAAGCCAAAGCAGGAAGAGAGCACATCCTTGTTGAAATGAATAAAGCTATTAAGACATCAAGAAAAGAATTTTCAAAACACACACCAAAAATGGAAACAATTAAGGTTGATAAAAAAGATATTGCTACTGTGATTGGTAAGGGTGGAGCAACGATAAGAGAAATTGTCGAAACATCAGGTGCAAAAGTTGATGTAAAAGATACAGGTGAAGTCACAGTTGCAGCTCCAGATGAGGCCTCAAGGAATAAAGCAATAGAATTTATTAAAAGCTTGATCGCTAAGCCTGAAATGGGGAAAATTTACAAAGGCAAAGTGGTAAAAATTATGGAGTTTGGAGCTTTTGTTAATTTTTTAGGCAAACAAGATGGGCTTGTACATATCTCTGAACTAGCCGACAAAAGAGTTGCAAAAGTTGGTGATGTAGTTAAAGAA
>CACOAB010000018.1 GCA_902625125.1 uncultured Pelagibacteraceae bacterium | reverse complement strand
ATTTAAAGCTGTCGTTGCTTTAGCAGGAGCACCATAACCTATTATTGTTTTATTTTTTGCTTTGAGTTTTTTAATATTTGCTAAGACATTTTCTCTTATCCTATAAACTTCCTCTCCAAATTTTTTGTACGTTCTAAAATCTTTTATTCCGAAATTATCTTCTTCTTTAAGCATTTTTTTTACACTACTCTCTATCTTTACTCTTTTATCTTTTTTTACATACACTCTAATGGACCCACCGTGGGTATCTACTTTTTCAGATCTGAATATCTTGGCATCAAATTGTTTAAAGAAATTTACAAGAGAAGTTAATGACCAATAATTGTAATGTTCGTGATAAATATTATCAAAAGTAAGATCTTTTAATGTATTCATTAAATACTGAACCTCTATTACTATAGTTCCATTTTTACTTAATAAACTTAACATGCATTCAGCCATTTCTTTTAACTTGTCTGAATGAGCAAATACATTTGAAGCTAAAATTAAATCTGCATTTTTTTTGATTTTTTTTATATTCTTTTTTTCAAGGAAACCATTGAAGGTTTTAATTTTATTTTTATTTGCAAGTTTTGCTAAATTCCTAGCTGGTTCAATTCCCAAAATCTTTTTAAATCCAAGATCTAAGAATGGTTTTAATGCAACTCCATCATTACTACCAATGTCAATAATATAGGACTTTTTCTTATTTAATTTTAATTCTTTAGAATATTTTTTTGCTGCTTCTATAAAGTGATTTCTAAAAACTTTTGATGTTGATGAAGTGTAAAGATAATTTGAAAACATTATTTTTGGATCAATTGAAATAGATAGCTGGCAATTATGACACTTTTCACAATAATTAACTTCCAAAGGGTACAAATCGCATTTTTGATCTTTTTTATTTATTAAGTTGTTTGCTAAAGGTTGATAACCTAAAGATACAACTCTTTTAAGATTATTATTTCCGCACGATCTACAATCAAACTTATAATATTTTAACAACAAATTTTTTTCTTTTTCATCAACAAAAACATGTCTAATAGTATGTGTAATTCCGTAGTTTTCATGATCTCTTTCACCTCTCACAAGATTTAAAAAAGTTGTATCTTTAGTAAAAACCATCGTGTGAGCCACATTTGGTTTTATTATAGATAATTGTCCTTCATTAACCACTTGTGTAATTTTAGGTGCGTTTGGATTTATAATATCTTGAAAAATTTCTATTATTTGCCCTTTAGTGAATAAACATTTCTGTTCCTGTTGAGGGTGATAATGATTAGCTCTTATTGTACCTTTTTTTGACTCAATCATTCCAATTAAATTTATTGGCTCTGTTAACTCATGATTGCTGATTACCCCTCTATCGTCAACAAACAAACCTTCTCCATCCTTTACGTGTTCTAAATCTTTGATTAAATCTTGTTTAGACCATTTTTGTATCATTTCTTTAATGTTTTGATCTAAATTATAAAGAAATTCAAAACCTGTATTTAGCAATTTTTTATTTGAAAGGGAGAATCCTAAATTAGGAATTTCATCATTAGTTTCTTTGAGAATTATTTTAGGATTATATTTTTTACAAATCTCTGCTACTTCTTTTACGGTCAAAGTCTCTTTTGTTAAATTAAAAATTTCAGATTTAATTTCATTTTTTTCTTCCATAAATTTAAAACATCTTGCTACATCAATTAATGGAACGAGGCTTTTAATTTGTCTCCCTCCAGCAAATAACTTTAAAGTTCCATTTTGAGAAGCTATTTTTGAGAATAAATTTGGCATTATGTCTACTCTCATAGAGTCCGTTGAATAACCATACACTGAACCAAGTCTTAAAATTATATAATTTTTTCCTGATTTTTTTAATTGTTCCTCATTTATTGCTTTTGAAGTTGAATAAGATAGTACTGGTTTAGTAGTTTCGTTCTCCTTAATGTCTTTTCTCACTTCGTTTATACCCTCGTAAACAACATGGGTAGAAGGAAAAATAATTTTGCAATTATCACTAATAGTATCCAAAATAATTTGAGTTCCTTTTTCTCCTACTTCTCTAATCTTTTCATCTTGAAGTGAGGAAGACTCGCTTTTTGTTCTAGGAACGTCCGTTACACCAGCTAAGTGATGAACAATGTCTGCATCTTCACAATATTTTTTTATAAGATTTTTGTCTAGTATATCACCTTGAACAAATTCCATATTCCAATTACGAATTTGATTAACTCTCTCTGATATAAACCTATTATCAATGACAGTAATTTGATGATGCCAACTTACACCAGAATATAGTTTGCACAATTCAGTACCTATATATCCAAGTCCACCTGTTATAATAATCTTTTTTTTCATGCAAATTTTTATAGATATTTACTTATATTATAATTTATTATAACTCAAATATCATGAATATTTATGATTGCTTTATGTACTATGATGAAGACCTTTTGCTAGACTTAAGGTTAAACGCTCTTGATAAGTACGTCAAAAAATTTATCATATCTGAAGCTACTTATACTCATAATGGGAGTAAAAAAAAATTAAATTTTGATATTCAAAAGTACAATAAGTTTAAAGATAAAATCGAATATATAGTCGTAGACCAACAACCTCCAAATATTATTGAAACAAAAAAAAGCGATACATCAAAAATATTAGAAGAAAAACTGATATTAAACGGAATGGCTAGAGATTATTTTCAACGAGAAAATTTACAAAAAGGTTTAAAAAACTTAGATGCAGATGATTTGATTATAATAAGTGATCTAGATGAAATTCCAAATTTAGAAAATCTTGATCAAAACAATATAGGAAATAATATAGTTATTTTTCAGCAAAAAATGTTTTATTATAAGTTTAACCTATTATATGAAGAGTTTACTTGGGCTGGATCAAAAGCAGTAAAATATAGAAATTTTATTTCACCCCAATGGTTGCGTAATATAAAATCAAAAAAATATCCATTTTGGCGTTTAGATACTTTTTTTTCTAAAAAAAGATATTCAAATTTATTATATGTTAATGACGGAGGTTGGCACTTTACATGTATTAGGACAGCTGAAGATTTAGAAAAAAAATTGCTCAATTTTGCGCATCATTACGAATTTGAAAAAAGTGGGCTTAAGAGAAATGATTTAAAAAAACTTATAAATGAAAGAAGAGTAATGTATGATCACAATGTTGACCAACGAGGTTATAAATGGTCTGGAAAATCAATCTTAAAAAAAATTGATTTAAGCTTATTGCCAGAATACATACAAAATAATTCTGAAAAATTTAATGATTGGTTAGATTGATTTAATGCGTGCTTAATTCTTTTTTTTGTTTTTCTTTTTTCGATATTTGATCTACATCAACCCATTCTACTCTTTTTAATTCTTTAGTAAGAGCAACTTTTAACACTTCATCAACATTTTTAACTGGTATAATTTCTATTGAGTCTAAAACAGTTTTAGGTACTTCTATTAAATCTTTTTTATTTTCCACAGGAATTAAAACTTTTTTAATTCCAGCTCTGTGAGCAGCGAGTAGTTTTTCTTTTAGCCCTCCAATTGGTAAAACTAATCCTCTCAATGTTATTTCTCCTGTCATAGCAACTTTCTTATCTACTGGTATTTCAGTTATTGCTGATATAATTGACGTAACCATTCCTATACCTGCTGAAGGCCCGTCCTTAGGAGTTGCACCTTCAGGAACATGAATATGAAAATCTTTTTTGTCGAAAATTGGGGGAATAATTCCGTAATCTAAACTTTTTGACCTAATGTATGATTTAGCAGCTTTAACTGACTCTTGCATTACATCCCCAAGTTTTCCAGTAATTTGCATTTTACCTTTACCGGGCATTACGGCAGATTCTATTTTTAAAATTTCTCCGCCTACTTCCGTCCATGCTAAACCAGTTACCACACCTACTCTGTTCTCCTCTTCTATTTCTCCATAATTAAATTTCTGTACACCTAACAAATCTTTTAGATCTTTATCATTGATGGGAATATTAATTTTTTCTCGATTGTCAATTTTTTTTACTAATTTTCTCGCAATTTTAGAAATTTCTCTTTCAAGATTTCTTACTCCAGACTCTCTTGTATAATGTCTAATGATTTTTCTGTTTATATTTTCATCAATTGTCCATTCTTCTTTTTTTAAACCATTATTTTTACTTTGATTTGGGATTAAATATTTTTGAGAAATATTAACTTTTTCATCCTCCGTGTAACCGGATAATCTGATAACTTCCATTCTATCCAGCAATGGTGGTAGAATGTTTAATGTGTTAGCAGTTGTAACAAACATTACATCGGATAGATCGTAATCGACTTCAAGATAGTGATCGTTAAATTCTTTATTTTGCTCTGGATCCAAAGCCTCTAATAAAGCAGAAGACGGATCCCCTCTGTAGTCATTTCCAACTTTATCTATTTCGTCCAGTAAAAATAATGGGTTTTTAGTTCCAGCTTTTTTCATCATCTGGATAATTTTTCCTGGCAGAGATCCAATGTATGTTCTTCTATGACCCCTTATTTCTGCTTCATCTCTAATACCTCCGAGAGAAATCCTTATAAATTTTCTGTTCGTTGCTTTAGCTATTGATTTACCTAGTGATGTTTTTCCTACTCCTGGAGGGCCAACCAAACATAAAATAGGTCCCTTCATTTTTTGAATTCTTTTCTGTACTGCTAAAAATTCAATTATTCGTTCTTTAACTTTTTCTAACCCGTAATGATCCTCATCTAGTATCTTTTGAGCATTTTGTAAATCTGTATTAATCTTAGATTTATTTGACCATGGCAGCTCTGTCATCCAATCTAAATAATTTCTCACAACTGTGGCTTCAGCTGACATTGGACTCATTGACTTAAGTTTCTTTAATTCTGATAAACACTTTTCTTTAGCAAGTTTTGGCATTTTTGCGTCAGCAATAGCTTTAGATAAAGTTGTTAATTCATCTTTCCCTTCATCGATTTCACCAAGTTCTTTCTGTATAGCTTTTAATTGTTCATTTAAATAATACTCTCTCTGAGTCTTTTCCATTTGATTTTTAACTCTTCCACGAATTTTTTTCTCAACAGAAAGTACACTTGTTTCTTTTTCAATTAATTGATGAATTTTTTCTAATCTTTTTTTAAGATCTAAAATTTCAAGTAGTTCTTGTTTTTCAAATATTTGAATATTTAAATTTGAAGATATGTTGTTTGCAATCTGAGACGGGTCTTTTAAATTTTTTAAATTACTTGATCCATCATTAAGATCTTTTTTGCTTAATACTTGCAATCTATCAAATTTCTTAACTAATCCAAAAGCCAAAGGTTCCAGCTCTTTTGTTGCGTTTTGGTCTTCAACAATTTCTACTTCACAATTTAAAAAATTATTATTGTTTTCGCTATAATTTAAAATCTTTATCCTTTTTTCTCCCTCAACAAGAACTTTTACAGTCCCGTCTGGAAGTTTTAGAAGTTGTAAAACTTTACTTAGACAACCATACTGATAAAGATCTTTACTGTTTGGATCGTCAATTTCAGAATTTTTTTGAGTTACTAAAACTATAGACTTATCTGTTTTCATAACTTCTTGTAAAGCCTTGATAGATTTCTCTCTTCCAACGAAAAGTGGAACAACCATAGACGGGAAAATTACAATGTCTCTTAACGGTAAAAGAGGTTTTAAATATGAAGCCTTCATTATCTTATAATATGGCGATTAACACGCTAATTTCAAGAAACAAATTAAATTTAGGCTACTGATGTTGATGATTTTTTGCCGTATGTGACAATGGGTTCAGAAGCGCCTTTTACTGAGGCTTTATCAACTGTAACTTTAATCACATTTTCCATATCTGGTAACTCAAACATAGTCTTTAATAGAATATTCTCAAGTATTGATCTTAGTCCTCTGGCACCAGTTTTTTTTGAAATAGCTTTTTTTGCTATTTCTAAAATAGCTTCATCATTAAACTCTAATTTTACTTCTTCAAATTCGAATAATCTTTGATATTGCTTAATTAGAGAATTTTTTGGCTCTTTCAAAATCTTAATTAAAGATTTTTCATCAAGATCATCTAAAGTTGCAATTATTGGCATTCTTCCAATAAATTCTGGTATGAGTCCATACTTAATTAAATCTTCTGGCTCTAACATTTTCATAATTTCAGAAAGTGGTTGCTCTTTATAATTTTTAACTTTTGCACCAAATCCAATCGAGCTACCTTTGCCTCTACTATCAATTAATTTATCTAATCCCGCAAATGCACCTCCACAGATAAATAGAATGTTTGTTGTATCAACTTGTAAAAATTCTTGCTGAGGATGTTTTCTTCCGCCTTGTGGAGGAACACTAGCAACAGTTCCCTCCATAATTTTCAATAACGCTTGTTGCACACCTTCACCAGAAACATCTCTTGTGATAGAAGGGTTTTCTGATTTTCTACTAATTTTGTCTACTTCATCAATATAGACTATTCCCCTTTGTGCTTTTTCAACATTATAATCTGCTGCCTGAAGTAATTTTAAAATAATATTTTCAACATCTTCTCCAACATAACCAGCTTCTGTTAAAGTGGTAGCATCAGCCATTGTAAACGGAACATCTAAAATTCTTGCTAGAGTTTGCGCGAGCAAAGTTTTCCCACATCCAGTTGGACCGACTAAAAGTATATTAGATTTTGATAGCTCAATATCTTTGTTATTTTTTGTCTCGTGATTTAATCTTTTATAATGGTTGTGAACTGCTACCGATAAAATTTCCTTTGCAAATTTCTGACCAATCACGTAATCATCCAATACATTACAAATTTCTTTCGGAGACGGGACCCCGTCTTGATGCTTGACTAAAGAGCTTTTATTTTCCTCTTTAATAATATCCATACATAACTCAACACACTCATCACAAATAAACACTGTGGGACCAGCTATGAGTTTTCTTACTTCGTGTTGGCTTTTTCCACAAAAGGAGCAGTATAAAATATTTTTGTTATTTTTTTCTGACATAACGAATCAATATGTTTAATATAAAACTCTAGCAATTGCATATCAAGTTGAAGTTGTAAAATCAGCTATATATTGTGTGTTATTTTCTCTTTTCTACAACAGAGTCTATCAAGCCAAATTTTTTAGCCTCTTCTGCTGTCATGAAATTATCCCTCTCTAAAGCATCAGAGATTTCATCAACCGTTTTTCCTGTGTGTTTTGAATAGATTTTATTTAGCCTTTCTTTTAATGATAAAATTTCTTTGGCGTGAATTTGTATATCTGTTGCTTGACCTTGAAATCCTGCAGATGGTTGATGAACCATAATTCTCGAATTAGGGAGAGAATACCTTTTTCCTTTCTCACCAGCAGCTAAAAGAAATGAACCCATCGATGAGGCTTGACCAATACATAAAGTGGATACAGGAGAATTTATGTACTGCATAGTGTCATAAATACCTAGACCAGCGGTTACCAAACCTCCTGGGCTATTAATATAAAAATTAATTTCTTTTTTTGGGTTCTCTGACTCTAAAAATAATAATTGTGCTGTAACTAGAGATGCTACTGCATCATTCACTGGTCCTACCAAAAATACTATTCTTTCTTTTAGAAGTCTTGAATAAATATCATAGGCTCTTTCACCCTTGCTTGTTTGTTCAACAACCATTGGAATAAGACTATTCATTTTTTCTTCAAATTCGCGACTCATATTTGGTTTATACAACTATTGATTACTTTTTACTAATTTTTTTTGATTTAGACTTATTATTTACAGAAGAAGTGGTTTTAGATTTGTCTATACCTACATTTAGTTTATTAAATTCAGTAATTATTTTTTCAGCCTCCTTAGTATTAATCTCTTTAGAGGTTAAATTTATTTTTGATTTTATAAGTTCGATAATTTTTTCCTCATATATAGACCCTTTTAAACTTTGAGATGCACTAGGGTTTTTTTGATAATATTCAAGAACCATTTTTTCTTGTCCAGGCATACTTTTTATTTGTTTTTGAATTTCGTTTCTAACTTCGTCATCTGATACTTTTAAATTGTTTTTTTCACCATATTCATTCAACAATAAACCAAGCTTTATTCTAGATTTTGCAAGTTTTTCATTATTAGACCTATGTTTTTCTTTTTCTTCTGGTTTAAGATTTTGAGTCATGATTGAAATTTCTTGATCGATTAAATTTTGCGGTAAGTCTACCTGATGATTTTTTTCAATTTGGTCTAAAATTTCTTTTTTGGTTATCGAATTCAATGCTTGAGAATATTGTCCTGAAATTTGTTTTTCAATCAAAGACTTCAGATCTTTGATGTCTTTTGCTCCCATTAATTTAGCAAATTCATCATCCATTTTAGTATCTTTAGTTTTTTTTACATTTAAGATTTTGCACTGAAATTTAGCTCTTTTATTTGCAAGTTCTTTCTTTGGATGGTTTGCTGGAAGTATAGCATCCAGTATTTTTATATCATTTTTTTTAACTCCAATTAATTGCTCGTCAAAACCTTTTAAAAAAAGATCTTTTCCTAACTCCAACTGGACACCTTTACCTTCACTTCCGTCAAATTTATTACCATCAACTGTTGCTGAATAGTCAAAAATAACTTGATCACCATTTATAGCTTTTTCATTTTCCTTTTTATCTTCAAATTGTTTGTTTTGATTTGCAATTTCTTTTAATTTTTCTTCAATAATTTTATCTTCAATTTTTACTTTAAAGTGTGTAGCTTTAAATTTTTCAAAGCTTTTTAAAGTTACACTTGGTAAGCAATCTATTTGTAATTCATAGTTTAAATCTTTTCCCTCACCAAACTGTTTCAAATCAATTTTTGGTTGGCCGGCAACTTTTAATTTTTTTTCAACTATAGCTTTTGTAGTAGTCTCTCTTAATATTTTATCTACTACCTCTCCATATATAGATTTACCAAATTGACTTTTTATTACTTCTGGAGGTACTTTTCCTGGTCTGAAACCTTTTAAAGCAACTTCTTTTTGAAGCTCCTTCAGTCTTTCATCCATTTTTATCTGTATGTTTTTTTTATCAACTATAACAGATAATATTGTTCTAAGTCCTTTTTTTGATTTTACTTCTATCTTCATAATTTTTTGGTGGGCAAGAAGAGACTCGAACTCTTAAGCCTTGCGGCACTGGTTTCTAAGACCAGCGCGTATACCAATTCCGCCACTTGCCCTTTTAATAATCGTTGTTTTTATATATCAATTTAATTTTTAGTTAAATGATAAAGTCTAGAATATATTATCAAATAAATTAATAATAAAACAAAGA
>CACOAB010000017.1 GCA_902625125.1 uncultured Pelagibacteraceae bacterium | reverse complement strand
GTAAAGGATTTTATGATCGTTATCTTAATAAATACTCAAAACGATTTAAAAATATTTTGACAGTTGGTGTTGCTTTTTCATTTCAAAGACATCATAAACTTCCGAATAATCAAAATGATGTTAAATTAAATTTTATCATCACAGAAAAAGGAATTTTTTAATGAACTTACTGATTTTAGGAGATATTATGGGAGCTTCTGGTAGAAAGGCTTTATCTAGCAAATTACCTGACTTAATTAAAATTAATAAAATTGATTTTGTAATTGTTAATGGTGAGAATGCTTCAGATGATGGTAGAGGTATAACTAAAGAAATATCAGAGGATTTTTTCAAAATTGGAGTTGATGTAATTACTTCTGGAAATCATATTTGGGATAAAAAAGAAACAACAGAATTCATAGAAAAAGAAGATAGACTGTTGAGACCTGCAAATCTTGTAGATGGTTCACCGGGAAGAGGTTATAAAATATACTTTTCTAAAGATAAAAAATTTAAAGTTGGGGTAATAAACCTTATGGGAAATGTTTTTATGAGAAAAACAGAAAATGTTTTTATAACTGCAAAAAATATTTGCAAAAAAATGCAATTGAAAAAAGATGTCGACTTTTTAGTCGTAGATTTCCACGGCGAGATTACAAGTGAAAAAATGGCAGCTGGGCATTTTTTTGATGGTCAAGCTACTTGTGTGGTTGGAACACATACGCATGTCCCAACAGCTGATACTCGTATTTTAAATGGTGGAACAGCTTATCAAACAGATATAGGTATGTGCGGAGATTATAATTCAGTCATAGGAATGAATAAGGAAAATTCAATTAAAAAATTTTTAAAGGAAAAAGATGCAACAAATCATTTTCCAGCAGAGGGCGAAGGAACTATATCTGGAGTAATTGTTGAAACGAATTTAAAAACAGGTTTAGCAAATAAAATCACTAGATTAATTCATGGAGGCAGTTTAGCTAGTTAACTATGGCAGGACACTCTCATTGGGCAGGTATTAAACATAAAAAAGGTAGAGCTGATAAAGAGAGATCTAAAATCTTCTCCAAACTTTCAAGGGAGATAACTGTTGCAGCAAAATTGGGTGATAAAGATCCTAATATGAATCCAAGATTAAGAACAGCTATTCAGGCAGCGAAACAAGCCAATATGCCAAAAGACAACATTTCAAGAGCGATAAGCAAATCGGAAATAAGTGGAGACAAAAACTATGAGAGTTTGAGATATGAGGGGTTTGGACCATCTAATATTGCATTAATAATAGAAACTCTTACTGATAATAAGAATAGATCTGCTTCAAGCATTCGAACTATATTACAAAAAAATGGAGGAAGATTAGGAGAGACAGGATCAACAGCACATATGTTTTCTAATTGTGGAGTTATTCACGTTGAAAAAAATAAAATAAGAGAGGAAGAATTATTTGAAATTGCTATAAATGCTGGAGCAAATGATTGTATTAATTTGAAGAATATTTTTGAAATTATCACTAAAAAAGAAGATTTTTATAAAATAAAAACTGAACTTGAAAAAAAAGTTAAAACTTTCAATTATTCTTCAATAGAATGGAGACCTTTGAATTATGTAGATTTAAGCAAAGACAAGAGTGAGAAATTATTAGAAGCTTTAAGTGCATTAGAGGAGCTAGATGATGTACAGAATATTTTTACTAACGCTAACTTAAAAAATTTACAATAATGAAAATCATAGGAATAGATCCTGGTTTAAGTGGGGCTATAGCTGTATTAGAAAATAATAAAGTTTTAAATATGTTTGATATGCCAGTAATGTCCGAAGGAAAAAAAAACAAGAGACAGCTTAACAGTGCTCTTCTTGTTAATCTTATAAAAGATAACATTAATTCTGGTGACGAAATAGCTGTAGTTGTGGAGCAGGTTAATGCAATGCCTGGTCAAGGAGTTACCAGCATGTTTAATTTTGGTCAAACTTTTGGTGCTATAAAAGGTATATGTGCAGCGCTAAATTTACCAATTTTCTTTGTGAGGCCCTCAAAATGGAAGAAGCATTTTGAATTGATTAATTCTTCAAAAGATTCGAGCAGGACAAAAGTCATAGAAATGTATCCAAAATTGTCAAATCAGCTTGCAAAGAAAAAAGATGTAAACAAGTCTGATGCTATCTTGATTGCGAGATTTTTCAGTGAAACAAGATTTACCGAAGAAAATTAAACCCAAATTAATTAATAACGCCAAATTCATGACACATTCTAAAAGTAATTAAACCCAATGGAACAAGATATAGCATCGCAAGTTGTAGGTCTGGGTGGAGCAACAGATTTTTCTTTATGGAAGCTCTTTTTGCGAGCTGATTTTGTTGTAAAATTTGTAATCATTTTATTAATCGCTTGCTCTATATTTTCATGGGCGCTCATTTTTGATAAATTTAAATTGTTCAAAAAAATTAACAGTTCCATCGAAGATTTCGAAAAAAAATTTTGGAAAGCAAAATCTGCAGAAAGTTTTAATAATAGCCTACCAGTAAATTCACAGGATCCTGCAATACTTATTTTTAAATCTGCAATGGCTGAATTAGTTAAAACTAAAAGACAATCGTCAGCAGTGCAAGCTGCAAGAGTTGGAAGAATATTAGAGATCGCAACTGACAACGAAATGAAAAAAGTTGAAAAAAATTTCACGTTCCTTGCAACCATAGGTTCTACAGCACCTTTTATCGGTTTATTTGGAACTGTCTGGGGAATAATGAACTCATTTCAATCGATCGCAATATCAAGAAATACTAGCTTAGCAATAGTTGCACCAGGGATAGCCGAAGCATTATTTGCAACTGCATTAGGATTGTTAGCAGCCATACCTGCAGTCGTTGCCTATAATAAATTTAACAGTGATACTCAAAGATATTTTTCAAGAATAGAAAATTTTTCAAAAAGATTCTTGTCAATCATTTAATTAATGGCTTTTAATCTTAAACGCTCAAAAAAAGAACCGATGAGTGAGATAAATGTTACACCATTTGTAGATGTAATGTTGGTTCTTCTAATAATCTTTATGGTTACAGCTCCATTGCTAACTGTTGGTGTACAGGTTGATTTACCAGAGTCTGCCGCAGACTCTTTACCCGATGATCAGGAACCTCTAACTTTAAGTATAAATTCAAAGGGAGAAATTTATATTCAAGAACATCAAGTTACATATCAAAAAATGATACCAAAATTACTAGCAATTGCTAAAAACAGAACTGATACAAGAATCTATGTCAGAGGAGATAAAAATATTAATTATGGAAGAGTATTAGAAGTTATGGGAACTTTGTCAGGAGCAGGTTTTTCTAAAGTAGCCTTAATTTCCGAGCCATATAAAAATTAGGATGAATTATGTTAAGAAGCTTAATATATTCAATCACATTTCACTCTGTTTTAGTATTATTAACAATTTTAAGTTTACCCTTTATGCTAAGAGAACCAATTGATCTTCCGCCTATAGTTTCTGTAGAATTAATACAAATAACGGATAAAACAAACATACCTTATGCTCCTAAGGCAAGAAAAATAATTGAAGAGACAAAAAAAAAGGAAGAGGAAAGATTGGTGTCAGAACAGGCTCCACCAGCAGCTAAAGCAAAAGAAAAACCTGATAGAATTCCTATGCCAAACGAAAAAAAAGAAGAAAAAAAAATCATTAAAAAAAAACAAAATCCAGAAGAAGTGAAGCCTGAAATTAGGCAAGCCTCAGAATTTGAAAAAAAAGAGATAATTGATACAAATGAAATTGCAGCTTTAATTGATAAGGCAAAAGAAGTAGAAGCGGTAAAACAAAAAAAAACTGATAAAGTTACTCAAAGTAGCAAAAAAAACTCTTTTGCAAGCGGTCTTACTCTTTCACAAGAAGATGCTCTTAGGGCTCAAATCTTTGGTTGTTGGAGCGTACCTTTAGGATTACCTTATGACGAAGATTTATTAGTGAGAATAAAATTACAACTAAAAAAAGATGGAACAATTATGAAGTCGGAAATTTTGGATCATCAAAGAATGAATAGACCTGGTCAAAAATTTTATAAAGTATTAGCAGAAAGTGCTTTAAGAGCTGTGAGATTATGCCAACCACTAAAGGTTCCGCCTACAGGTTATGAAAAATGGAGAGAATTACAATTGAATTTCAATCCTACTGAAATGCTTAAAGGATAATATGAAAAAGATTATTTTAATTTTAATAATAAATTTTCTTACATTTAGTAAATTATTTGCATTGATAGAAATTGATATTACTAGAGGAAATCTAGACCCTCTACCTATTGCGATATCTCCATTACACGTAGATATAAAATCTGAAAATTATGAAGGTATTAAGATAAAAGAGTTGGGTAATGATATTTCTAAGATTGTTGAAAATAACTTTAGGTCTACAGGATTATTCAACCCATTAAAAAAAGAGGCTTTTGTTCAAAAACCAGATATTGCACACTTGAAACCAAGATTTGAAGATTGGAGATTAATCAAAGCCCAAGCATTAGTAACAGGTAAAATTTTGGTTAAAGATGGAAAATTAAAAGTAGAGTTCAGACTTTGGGATCTGGCAGCCGCTAAGGAGATGACAGCTTTAGCATTTACAACTACACCATCTAATTGGAGAAGAGTGGCTCATATTATTTCAGATAAAATTTATGAGAGATTGACAGGAGAAGAGGGTTACTTTGATACAAGAATTATTTATGTTGCAGAAAGTGGTCCAAAAAATCAAAGAGTAAAAAAACTAGCAATCATGGATCAAGATGGTGCAAAAACAAAATACCTTACTTTAGGAAATGAATTAGTATTAACCCCTAGGTTCAATCCAACAAATCAAATGGTTACATATATGTCATATTTTAGAAATATGCCGCGAGTTTATTTACTTGATATAGAAACTGGAACCCAAGAAGTTGTAGGAAATTTTCCAGGAATGACTTTTGCTCCAAGATTTTCACCAGATGGAAAAAAAATTGTTATGAGTTTTGCTAAAGATGGTAATTCAGACATTTATACAATGGATTTAGAATCTAGAGTTGTTGAGAGGATTACTGATCATTCATCAATTGATACCTCACCTTCATTTTCACCGGACGGAAAATTTATCGCTTTCAACTCTGATAGAAGTGGTTTACAACAAATTTATGTTATGCGAAGTGACGGCAGCGGGGTTAAGAGAATTACTTTTGGAAATGGAATATACGGTACACCGGTATGGTCACCTAGGGGTGATCTTATAGCATTTACAAAAATGCGAAAAGGAAGATTTTATATTGGCGTCATGAGAACAGATGGAACAGGTGAAAGATTACTGACAGAGAATTACTATCAAGAAGCTCCGTCTTGGTCGCCAAATGGAAGAGTATTAGTTTTTTACAGAGAAACTAAGGCTGGAAGTAAAGGAGAGGGTTTTTCAGCTAAATTATGGTCTATAGATATTACAGGTTACAATGAAAGAAGGCTTAAAACAGAAACTGATGCTTCAGACCCATCTTGGTCCTCTCTTTTATCAAAATAAGCTAGTATTTTGTGTAAAATACACTTGAATAATATTGAATAATTTGAAATAAACCAGATTAATAAACCCAGGGGAAAAAATGATATTTAACAAGAATTTAAAAAATGTACTGCTAGTAATTTTCGCTACTTTAATTTTAAGTGCGTGTTCTACTGCAAAAAAATCAGGAAATATTGATGGTGATGTATACACTGGAAAAGATACAGTTGAGTACTTAGCATCAGGTGTTCCAGACAGAGTATTTTTTGCGACTAACAAGTCATCTTTAACAACTGCATCTAGAGCAACTTTAAGGAAACAGGCAAATTATTTAAGAAAAAATAAAAAACTTACTGTTACTATAGAAGGTCATGCTGATGAAAGAGGTACTAGAGAGTATAACTTAGCATTAGGCGAAAGAAGAGCTAACGCAGCTAGAGATTATTTAATGACTTATGGAATTTCTGGTAAAAGAATTTCTGTTATAAGTTACGGTAAAGAAAAGCCTGTTAACCCAGCTTCATCACCATTAGCTTGGTCACAAAACAGAAGATCTGTAACAGTAAAAGTAAATTAATAAATATTTTTATAAAATAATTAGACCCCTTTGTACTTTGTATAAAGGGGTCTTTTTTTTGCCATTTTGTGAAATTAAGAATAAACTATGTTTGTAGGATTAATAAAAACTATATCATTAGTAATAATTTCATTAATTATTTTTCTAAACTCCGTCATAGCCGAGGAAGAAGAAATTTACTTAAAGGCTATTTCAGATCAAATTCAAGTCATCACTAAAGATCTAAAAACTTTAGAAAAAGCGGTATATCAAAAATCAGACGTTGTTACTTTAAAATCCTCTAGCTCTATAAGTTCCGATGGATTAAACGAAGACATAATGACTAAACACCTATTAAAATTGAATGAGATTGAAAATCAATTTAGAGAACTTACGAATAAATTTGAAGAAGTAAACTTTAAATTAGATAAATTATCAACTCGAGTAACAAAAATACAGTCCGATACTCAGTTAAGGTTTTCTGATTTAGAGAGCGGTTCTACTGATGCTGTAAAAAAAAAACAAGCGGAATTACCAGGATCAACCAAACCTCAAGATTTTGGAGCAGCTCCCGCTTATCAAACTACAAATCTTCCTAAGGAACAATCAATTAACTCAATTGAAAGTGCTCAAACAGTTATCGCTGAAGAACCAAAAGAAAGAGAGTCGTTACTTCCAGATAAACCTACAGAGGAACAGTATGAATTCGCAGTTAGTTTTATGAAAATAGGAGATTATGAGACAGCAGAATTTGCTTTGAAAGAATTTATTGAAAAAAATAAAGATCATGATTTGGCAGGAAGTGCTCAGTATTGGTATGGCGAAACTTTTAGAATCAGGCAATTATACTCTGACGCAGCAACAGCTTACTTAGATGGGTATCAAAATTATCCTAAAAGCAAAAAAGCTCCTGACAATCTTTTAAAGCTAGGAATTACTATGGTGCAATTAGGTGAAAAAGATCAAGGCTGCAAGATGATTTCAGGGTTGAAAAAAGAATACCCAAAAGCAAGTAAGTCTGTGTTACAAAAAGCTCAGTATGAGCAAAAAAAATTCAAGTGTAAATCTTAAAAACGGTTTTAAAGATTTTAAAGATTTATCGGATTTATTCAAAGATTTTAAAAAAAAATTAGATACTTTGAATAAAAGAAATTACTTAGTAGCAGTGTCAGGAGGGCCAGACAGTCTAGCTTTAGCAGCTTTGACTAAATCTTATTCCTTTAAAAAAAAAACAAAGTTTCACTACGTATTAGTTGACCACAATATAAGAAAAGATTCTAATCGAGAAGCTAAAAAAGTAAAAAAACTATTAAAAAAACATCTAATAAATCTTAAAATTTTTATTAATAAAAGAAAAATTATTAGAAACATCCAAGCTGAAGCCAGGAACGCTAGATATGAAATTTTAATTAATTATTGTAAAAAAAATAGAATTAAAACATTACTTACTGCGCATAATTTAGAAGATCAGGTTGAAACTTTTTTTATAAGACTTTCTAGAGGAAGCGGTCTAAAAGGACTATCTTCGATGAAAGCACTCAGTAAAATTGATAATCAAGTTAATTTATCCAGACCTCTTCTTGACATTAAAAAAAAGTTCTTAATAAAAATCTCTAAGATTATTTTTGGCAATTATATTATGGATCCCTCAAATAAAAACTCAAAATTTTTGAGAACCAAAGTGAGAAAATTAAAAAGACCTTTAGAGCAAAGCGGTATAAAATACGAACAAATTTTCAAATCAATCCAAAATCTTGCATTAAGCAAATCTACGCTAGATAGTTATTTTGATAAAATTTTTAAAGGTTTGATTATAAGAAAACGAAACAAAATAGAAATAAATTTTAAGAAATATTCTGAACTTAATAACGACACAAAAATTGCCCTAATTAATGAGGCAATTAAACGACTTAAAAAAAACTACTACGATTTAAGATCAAAAAAAGTAGCGAATTTGATAATAAATCTCAACAAAAGTGGTTTCAGAAAATCTTGTCTAGGAGGTTGTATTTTTTTTAAAAAAGGCGAGAATTTATGTCTTAAAATTGAAAATCACTAACAATTAGAGAGAAATTGGATCATTTTTGTCTTATTTACAACTCATTAAAAACTACAATATACTTGTTAATTATAAATTAATAACTATTTAAAGATTATGAATATAAAAAATTTGATAATGTGGGTCATCATAGTGCTGCTTTCTGTAGGACTATTCAATATGTTTCAGGATCCAAATAAGATTAATTCTGAAAGAAATACATTGCCATTTTCAAATTTTTTAAACGAAGTTGAAGCTGGTAGAGTAGTAGAAGTTAAAATACAAGGTAGCAATATATCAGGAGTTCTGGCTGATGGTAAAAAATTTAACACTTTCTCTCCTAACTATCCAGAATTAGTAGATAAACTTTCATCTAAAGGTGTAAGTATAGTTGCATCTCCTCAAGAAGATAAAATGCCATCACTTTTGGGAATTTTGTTATCTTGGTTTCCAATGCTTTTACTTATTGGTGTATGGATATTTTTTATGCGTCAGATGCAAGGCGGAAAAGGTGGAGCAATGGGATTTGGGAGATCTAAAGCTAAACTATTGAATGAAGCTCAGGGCAAAGTAACTTTTAACGATGTTGCTGGGGTAGAAGAAGCTAAAGAGGAAGTAGAAGAAATCGTTGAATTTTTAAAAGATCCAAAAAAATTTAGCCGTTTAGGTGGAAAAATTCCAAAAGGAGCTCTTTTAATCGGACCTCCTGGAACAGGAAAAACATTATTAGCTAAAGCTATTGCTGGTGAGGCTAACGTACCTTTTTTTTCTATATCAGGATCAGACTTTGTTGAAATGTTTGTAGGTGTTGGTGCTTCAAGAGTACGAGATATGTTTGAACAAGGAAAAAAACATTCTCCTTGTATAATTTTTATTGATGAAATCGATGCAGTCGGAAGAAGCAGAGGAGCAGGTCTCGGTGGAGGAAATGATGAAAGAGAGCAAACTCTTAACCAATTACTTGTTGAGATGGATGGTTTTGACACCAATGAAGGAATTATTTTAATTGCAGCTACTAACAGACCTGATGTACTAGACCCAGCCTTATTAAGACCAGGGAGATTTGATAGACAAGTTGTTGTTGGTAACCCCGACATAATAGGGAGAGAAGCTATATTAAAGGTCCACATTAAAAAAATTAGTACTGGACCGGATGTAAAATTAAGAACAATTGCCAGAGGCACACCAGGATTTTCAGGAGCTGATTTGGCCAACTTGATAAATGAGTCAGCATTACTTGCAGCAAGAAAAAATAAAAGAGTTGTTACTATGTCAGACGTTGAAGAAGCTAAAGATAAAGTAATGATGGGTGCAGAGAGAAGGTCAATGGTTATGTCGGAAGACGAAAAAAAACTTACTGCTTATCACGAAGGAGGTCACGCCATAGTAGCTTTAAACGAAAAAGCTTCGGACCCAATTCACAAAGCCACAATAATTCCTAGAGGAAGAGCTCTGGGTATGGTTATGAGATTACCAGAGAGAGACCAATTATCAGTTACTAGAGAAAAAATGCATGCCGACATAGCTGTAGCTATGGGAGGTAGAATTGCGGAAGAAATTATTTTTGGTCATGATAAAGTAACTTCAGGTGCTTCATCAGATATTGATATGGTAACTAAAATGGCTAAAAACATGGTAACAAAATATGGTATGAGCACGGAATTAGGTACCATTGCATATGGGGAAAATGAAGAAGAAGTTTTTTTAGGAAGGTCAGTTACGAAACAACAAAATATGTCAGAGGAAACTGCAAAAAAAATAGATATAGAGGTTAAAAAGATTGTAGATAAAGGTTATGAGAGAGCAAGAAAGGTTTTAACAGAAAAAATTGACGATCTGCATAAAATTGCTAAAGCACTTTTGATTTATGAAACGCTATCAGGCGATGAAATTAGAGATTTAATACTGAAAAATATAAAACCAACTAGATCGTTTAAAGATGAAAAAGAAGATGATGGCAAACAGTCTTCCGCTCTAGGATCTTTAGGACTTAAACCTAAACCAGCAGTTTAAAAAATATGAAAAAATATTACACACGTGCGTGTAATT
>CACOAB010000016.1 GCA_902625125.1 uncultured Pelagibacteraceae bacterium | reverse complement strand
ACTTAATAGTCCCTAATAGGGCTTTTGAATTGTACGATTTAATAGCTAATTTTACTGGAGTAGCTATAATTTTACTAATTAATAGTTTTATAAAATGGCGAAAACATCTTTAATATTAATCATAACGTTTTTACTTGCCCAAACTTTGAACAGTGCAGAAATTTATGGAGTGCCAAAAATAATTGATGGCGACACTGTGCATATTAACAATAAAAAAATAAGACTAGAAGGAATTGACGCCCCAGAAATAAAACAGCAATGTAAAAAACCATTTCTAAAAATTTCAGCAATAATTGGTTTTGAATTTAATAAAAGTTATTCATGTGGTGTCATGGCGAAAAAAAAATTAATAGATAAAATTGATAATTCAAAAATAAAATGTATCTCTTCATCAAAAGATAGGTATAAAAGATTTTTAGCTACTTGTTTTAAGAATAAAATTAATCTTAATAAATGGATGGTAAGAAACGGCAATGCGTTAGCGTACAAAAGATATTCAAAAGATTACATAAGAGATGAAGCTTACGCAAAAGAAAATAAGCTGGGCGTATGGGAAGGGTCTTTTATAATGCCAGAAAAGTGGAGAAAGCTAAACTAATTTTTAGTATAAAAGTGTAAGTGATTCATTTTAAAAAAATTATATTATTTACAATTTTGATCATAATAAGTGCTTGTTCTTCAGTTCCTAAAAATACCCAAAATAGTTGTGCAATTTTTGAAGAGAGATATCTTTGGTATAAGCATGCAAAAGCATCATATAAAAAATGGGGAGCTCCTATTCATTTACAACTAGCCTTTGTTAAAAAAGAAAGTGATTTTGATTGGTTAGCTAAGCCACCACGAAAAAAACTTTTTAAAGTTATTCCTTTCAAGAGACCTTCAAGTTCATTTGGATACTCTCAAGCAGTTAAAGGAACATGGGAACAATATAAAAGAGAAACTAATAGTCCTTTAGCTACAAGAGCTAGGTTTAAAGACTCAGTTGATTTTATAGGTTGGTATATTCATAAAACTAATAAGATTTTAAAAATTTCAAAGAAAGATCCATATAAGCAGTACTTAGCGTATTATAAAGGTTGGGGTGATTATAAAAACTATTCTAAAGATAAGAAGGCTATAATTTACGCAAAGTCAGTTAAAGACATGGCAAACAATTATAGAAAACAACTAACACTTTGTAAGAAAAATTTAGATAAAAACAAATATATTATTTTTTAAGCTGTTTATTTAGATCAATTTCTACTGCATCAATCCTTTTTGTATTTTTTCCCACAATTGTATAAATGGTCGGAATTACATAAAGCGTAAAAAATGTAGAAAAAAGCATTCCACCAAAAATAGTTATCCCAACGGTAAGTCTGCTTGCTGCACCTGGCCCAGTTCCAAGAATTAAAGGCAATACACCTATAATTGTAGATAAACTCGTCATAAGTATGGGTCTTAATCTTATTGCTGCTGCTTCAAATACAGCAACTTCTAAATTTTTGCCTTCTTTTCTTAATTGATTTGCAAATTCAACAATTAGAATTCCATTTTTTGCGGACAAACCAATTAGAATTATGAGAGCTATTTGGCTGTAAACGTTTAGGGATGAACCAACCACTAGTAAACCTAGCAAACCACCAAGTATAGCCATTGGAACAGTTAACATGATTGTAAATGGATGCTTCCAACTTTCAAACTGTGCGCTCATTGCAAGATATGCAGTTATCAAAGCAAGTGCAAAAATTATATACAATTCAGTATTAGTCTTTTTATATTCTTCGCTCTCACCCTTGTAAGCTATTTTAGCTTGAGGAGTATTTTGTTCAACTACTCCAACTAAAAACTTAAGCGCTTCATCTAGGGAATAATCACCAACTAGTCTAGCTGAAATTGTTACTGCTTTTTGTCTATTATATCGCGCTAGGAAAGGTGACTGACCTTCTTCATCATATGCAACTAAGTTAGAGATCGATACAAGTTTATTATTGTTTTTTGATCTAACAAAAACTTTACTTATGCTATCAGGCTCCTGTCTATCTTTTATATCTCCTTGGAGAATAATAGAATATTCTTTACCATCTCTAGTAAAGTTAGTAACTCTTCTCGATCCAAAAATAGTTTCAATAGTTTTACCTATATCTTCTGTCGAAACCCCAAGGTCGGCTGCTTTCTTTTGATCTATTTTTACATTTAATTGAGGTTTGTTTAGATCGAAATCATCTTCTATCGAGGTAAGTCCTGGATTTTTTCTTGCCTCTTTTTTAATAATTTCCTTCCATTCAATAAGTTGATCGTATGTATTTCCTAAAATAACAAATTGCACGGGGCTCTCAATTCCCCCTGTTCTTATTCCTTGAGGCATAATTGGAAAAGCTAATACACCCGGTACTTTTGAAATTTTACCAAAAGACTCTCTCATTATTTGAACTCCGTGACGGTCTCTTTTTTTCCAAGGCTCAAGAAGCACAATGATAAAACCACTATTTACTTGTTTTGAAGATTTACCAAACCCTGGCACTCTCATAATTAATTTTCTGTATTCACCCTTACCTACATTAGGTAATAAAAGACTTTCAATTTCTTCGGCTCTATCTTTCGTAAAATTAAAGCCGGAACCTTGTGGTGCTTTTACGATTACAAAGAACGCCCCTCTATCTTCAGGAGCAATTAATTCTTTTTTTGTAAAATTAAAAAAAAATAAAGTTAAAGCTAATGTGACTAATAAAAAGATTGTTATTGTTGTTTTTTTTTTAATCCAACCTAGTAAAGATACTTTATATAGATAAGTTAAATTTTTTAAAAATTTTTCAAATTTTAAAACGATTTTTGACTTATTCATATTTTGCCTTAGGAACTTACTGGCCAGCATTGGGCTCAGAGATAAAGCAACAAAACTTGATATAATGACAGCGGCTGCAAGTGTGATTGCAGTTTGTGTAAATAGTACACCGGTAATTCCCTTAATAAAAATTAAAGGAACAAAGACAGCTACCAGCACGACTGTAGTAGCAATTATTGCAAATGAAACTTGCTTAGCCCCTTTAAATGCTGCAACAAGAGGTGTATCTCCCAACTCTATTCTTCTTACAATATTTTCTAACATTACAATCGCATCATCTACTACAATTCCAATAGCTAATACTAAAGCCATAAGAGTAAAGAGATTGATTGAAAAATCAAAAATATAAATTGCTAAAAAAGTTGAAATTAATGAGACTGGTAAAGCTACCAAAGGAACTACCAGAGCTCTTATATTTCCTAAAAAAAGGTAAATAATTGTAGTCACTAAAATTAAAGCAATAAAAAGAGTTTTATAAACTTCTTTAACTGCAGCTTTAATATAATTACTTCTATCGAATGATACTTCTAAATTTGTATTTGGGGGCAAGCTAGGTTTCAGCTCTTTAATTTTCTTTTTAATTCCGTTGGCAACAGCAATAGTATTAGCATCTGATTGCTGATAAATTCCAATCCCTACTACTTGCTTTCCGTTACCTTTAAATAAAGTACGCGTTGACTCAGCACCCAATTCTACCCTTGCTACATCAGAAAGAGTAATAATTGATCCGTCCGTTGCTCTTTTTAGTGGTAAATTTTTATAATTTTCTAAATTACTATAAGCTTTATTTAGTTTTATAGTTAGATCAATATCTTTAGACTCTATTCTTCCAGCTGGGAATTCTACGTTTTCTTTTCTGAGTACATTTTCAACTTCTTCGGTGGTTAAATCTCTTGCAGCAAGGGCGATTGGATCCAACCAAATCCTTAGTGATAATTCTCTTTGACCACCAAGTATAACTCGACCAACACCATCTACTGTTGAAAAAGTATCAGTTAAATATCTATCTGCATAATCGGTTAGCTCCAAATCAGACATAGTTTCAGAATTGAAAGATAACCACATTGTAGTTCGCATACCCGCGCTTTGCTTGAAGATTTCTGGTTGTTCAGCTCCTTCTGGTAAGTTATCTAAAACTCTAGACACAGAACTTCTGACATCATTAGTTACATCATCTAAATCTAAATCAGTTTCAAATGTTAGCGTAATTCTTGAGCTTTCATCTTCACTGAAAGAGTCAATAGTCTCTAATCCTGGAGTACCTCCAACAAAATCTTCAATTTTTTGAGTAATTTGTGTATCAACTATCTCAGCTGAAGCACCTCTATATTCAGTTTGAATTGTAACAACAGGTGGTTGAACATCAGGTAATTCATCCGTCGGGATTTCTTGAAAAGTTACTAAACCAAATATAACTAAAACCAAACTCATTACTGAGGCTACAACAGGTCTTTTGATTGAAAGGTCAGTTAAAAACATTTATTTTGCAGATGTAACAATTTTAATTTTACCTTTATCTCTCACCTTAGAAACGCCCTCACTAATCACAATATCACCTTCATTTAATCCAGATATGACTGAAACTTTACCAAAATTTCTTTTACCAATTTCAATATTCTTTTTTTCAGCGGTGCTATCATTTACGGTATAAACAAACGCTGTACTCCCCTGAATCGTTATAGCACTTTCCGGTACACCAATTTGATTTTTTTCATCATAGATAATTTTTACAGTCATTAGTTGACCTGGAATAATTTCAAAATTTGAATTATCAACTATTATTCTTGAAAGAATTGATCTGGTAGAAGGGTCGATACGAGAACTTATTGTTTCTATCTTACCCTTAAAAACTTTTTTATAAGCAGAGCTGGTAACTTCAGCTTTTAACCCTGTTTTAAGAATACTCACATAATTTTCAGGTACTTTAATGTCTATTACAATTTTCTCAAGATCATCAAGTGTAACAATTAAACTTTCTGAGCCTAAGACCCCTTGAGCTATTTCCCTCTTTCCTACTTTGCCAGCAAAATCTGCTATTAAGCTTTCTCCATCTTTTAAAGTAAGTATTTTTTCTCCTTTTTTTACAAATCTATTCTCTAGATTTAACTTTCCATTTATATCACTTGCTTGAACTCTATAGGCTTTTGAGTTTTGAGCAATTGCTGTACCAAAAGTTTCAATACTTTTATAAAAAAGCGATTTTTCAACCGTAGTAACGATTACTCCTGGAGCTGGTCTCACGCTAAATTTTTTTTTAAAATGAAGACCAATAAAATGCCTAGCTGTTATGATTGCAAAAATAGCTATAAAAAAAATTATCAGTAGAGTTTTAATTTTTGATGAGGTTTTCATTTTTTTTAATCTAATCCGTACTCTGCCCATGAACCGTCATAGATAACAGGTTTTTTACCACTTATAATAGAATTAGCTAGACCTAAAATGCATGCTGTAACTCCAGAACCACATGTAAAAGCCATTTCTTTTTCAATCGATACTTTTTTTGATTTAAAAATCTCAATTAAATCCTCTTTTTTTTTTAATGTTCTATCTTCTCTTAAAAGTTTTTGGAAAGGCAGGTTTATTGATCCTTTAATGTTTCCACTTTTAAGTTCTTTTCGGGGTTCAGGCTGTAAGCCTAAAAATCTTTGTTCTCCTCTGGCGTCCAGTAATTGAAATTTATTATTAATAATATTTTTATTTACTTCATCTTTATTAATCACAAGAGTTGTATTTTCTACTGCAACGTATTTAGATCTATCAGTGCTAACTATTTCTTTAGTAGTGGGACGTTTTTCATTTGTCCATTTTTTAAAACCTCCGTCTAATACTGAGATAAGTTTTGGGTTATGACCAAAATACAAAAAAGTGTACCAAACCCTACAAGAACTAAAAACATCTGAGTTGTCATAGACAATTACGTGATCTGAATTAGATATTCCTAAATCGGATACAATTATTTCCCAATCTCCCTTAGAAGGAAGCATATGTGGAAGACTAGTTTTTTGGTTTGAATTTTTATCTATATCAAAAAATAAAGAATTAATAATATGTTCTGTTTTATATTCTTCATAAGAATTTCTATTAGCATTAGGGAGATGCCAACTAGCATCTAAAATTTTTACTTTTTCTAAATTTTTACCTAACCATTCTGTTGAAACTAGTTGATGCATTACCTATTTTTTTCAATATATTTTTGGTGATACTCTTCAGCTTTACAATAGTTTTTAATTTTTGAGATATTTGTTTGAATTTTACCATCCAATTTTTTATTAAACTCAGCTAAAACCTCCGAAGCATCTTGCTTTTGCATTTCATTTTCATAAAAAATCTCACTTCTATATTGGGTTCCTACATCCGGAAATTGCATATCTTTTTGTGTTGGATCATGCATCTTAAAAAATAAATCTAATATTTTTT
The DNA here is from genome assembly GCA_902625125.1 of uncultured Pelagibacteraceae bacterium. GTDB lineage: Bacteria > Pseudomonadota > Alphaproteobacteria > Pelagibacterales > Pelagibacteraceae > Pelagilacustribacter. The sequence continues at coordinate 4,133 of CACOAB010000016.1, read as the reverse complement.
TAAAAGAAATTTTATTTTCATCAAAGGTAAGCCTTACAACTTCTGCATGCCCAGTTTTTCCTGTACAAACCTCTTCGTATGTTGTTTGCCCACTATTACCCCCCGCATAACCCACTTCGGTTTCTAATATACCGGGTTTATTTTTATAGTTTTCCTCAGGACTCCAAAAACAGCCAAGTGCAAGTGTACATTTCTGCATAAGTTATTTATTATATTTTGATTAGGAAAGGATAGTAAATTGTTAACACAAAATCAAATAGGCGTATTGTACATGGTTGGAAGTGTAATTTGCTTCTCTGTTATGGATATATGCGTAAAATGGTTAGACTATTATCCAGTAGGCCAAGTTCTTTTTTTAAGATTTTTTATAGGATTTATTCCAATATTTTTTATCATACCAAAAGATAAAATATTTTCTTTTTACAAAACTTCACGCCCTGGCCTTCATGCTTTTAGAGCTATAACCGGAGCCCTTGCAATAATTGCATTATTTTTGGGACTAAGAGAATTACCATTAGCTGATGTAGTTTCATTAACATTTGGCGGACCAATATTCGTTACAATTGCATCTATCTTTTTTTTATCTGAAAAGGTTGGAATAAAAAGATGGTCAGCCGTATTTCTCGGTTTTCTTGGAATGTTATTAATTGTTCAACCAGCATTTATAGATGTGAACTATTATTATATTACACCAATTGTATTTTGTATATTTTTTGCCTGTGTAGCTATTAGCGTTAGATCGTTATCTAAAACAGAAGCAAATTATACAATTGCATTTTATTTTACATTACTTTGTACTCTTTTGGGTTTTACTACAATATTCTTTACTGATTGGATAATGCCAACTTTAATAGATTTTGTATTATTTTTTATTCTTGGTTTATGCGGAAGTGTAGCTAATTTATTATTAACTCAAAGTTACAGGTTAGCGGAAGCATCACTGGTAACCCCAATTAAATATTTGAGTTTAGTTTTCGCAATTATTTTTGGATATTTCATCTGGAGTGAAATACCAAAAATTTTAACTTTGCTCGGGGCATCTCTTGTCATCGCCAGTTCTTTAATTATCTTTATGAGGGAAAATAAATTAAAGAAACAAATAATTGCTCCTAGAACATGAGCAAGCCCCCAAAATACTGGGCTAAAGCTAAGCGAATTTTATCAAAAAAAGATAAAGTGATGAAGAAATTAATTAATAACTATAAGGATGGATATCTTATAACGCGTAATGATGTCTTTTTTTCACTATGCAAAAGTATTATTGGGCAGCAGATTAGTGTTGCAGCAGCTAACTCAGTTTTTTTAAAATTTAAAAAAAAATGTAAGAATAAAATAAACGCAAAAACTGTAAGTAAATTATCATTTAGCAGTTTAAAAAGCTGCGGTCTTAGTAAACAAAAAGTTAAAGGTATAAAAGATTTAGCCAAAAGAATTTTAAATAAATCATTTAAACCTTACCTGATAAAAAAAATGACTGACGAGGAAGCCATAGAATATTTGTCAAATCTAAGACAAATAGGAAGATGGTCTGCAGAAATGATATTACTTTTCACATTTAATCGATCAAATATATGGCCTCTACAAGATATAGGACTCCTCAGAGCTATTTCAAACAACTATAATAGGAAATACTTTCCTCCAAAATTATTTCTTAATAAGCTTTATAAAAAATTTACACCTTATTGTTCGGTAGCAACTTGGTATCTATGGAGATCAATTGACGATGAACCAATACAATACTAAGTGCCTTCAACTATTTGGAATTGCCGTTCAGCGTGATCTTTAAGTATTGAATGAGCATCTTGATATTCTTTTGATTGATAAAATGCATTAGCTTCATCATAGGATGGAAATTCAATCACAACCGTTCTAGGTGACTTTTCACCTTCTTTAGGTGCCGTTCTTCCACCTCTAATTAAAAATTTTCCATTAAAACTTTCAACTGCTACTCTAGCTTTCACAGCGTATTCTTTAAGTTTTTCTTCATTAGTTATATTTTTATAAACACAAACTACGTAACCTTTCATTTACAACTCCTTAAAAATAAACTAATTTTTTTCATGGCAGATAAACTTATTATTGATTGGAAAGAGTATAATCTAATCGTAGAAAAACTTGCAATACAAATTCATCAAAGTGGATTTAAACCTGACATTTTAATTGGTATTATGAGAGGCGGAGCTCCCATAATCGATGTATTGAGTAGAGTATTTAAACTTAAATGTGCTTATTTAGCCGTAGAGTCTTATTCGGGAGAAGGGACTGAAGATCAACAAGGCGAGCTGGTTTTCTCTCGAGAAATGAGCTCCACAGTTCAAGAGATGAGAGGAAATATTCTTTTGTGTGATGATTTATCTGACACAGGAGTAACTTTAAACAAAAGTATTGATTGGCTCAAAAAATACCCACCATTAATAGGAAATATTAAATCTATAAAGACAGCTGTTCTTTGGAAAAAGAAAGACTCAACATTTGAGCCTGATTATTGTGCTCAAAAATTAAATAGCAATCCTTGGATTGTGCAACCTTTTGAACACTATGAGGAAGTAAGAGTAGAAGATTTAATTAAAAAACATCAAGGAAGTTAAAGGGCCAGAATTAACTGGCCCTAAAATCTCTAAGCTACATAAAAACTTAGTACACTAGCTGCTGCAATTACCCAAATTGCAGGCGAAGTTTTACCAAATTTACCAGTAAAAATTCTAATTAATGCGTAAGCAATAAAAGCTAAAGCAATACCATTACTAATACTATACGTAAGTGGCATGACTATCATAGCAAGCACAGCTGGACCTGACTCAGCTATATCGTTCCAATCTATATCGGTAATATTTCTTACGAATAAAATTGCAACATAAAGTAAAGCTGCTCCATCTATTTCTTTTGGTAAGCTTGTTGCCAAAGGTGCAAAAAATAAGCAAGCTAAGAATAAAACACCAATGACTAAAGAAGTCATTCCAGTTCTTCCGCCTGCTTTTACTCCAGAGCCGGACTCTACATAACTTGTAACAGTTGTTGTACCCATCATAGATCCAGCAACTGTTCCAACACTGTCAGCTAACATCGCTTTATCAATATCCTGCACTTTACCTTTTCTATCTACTTTTCCCGCAACATTAGCCACCGAAGTTAATGTTCCTGCTGTATCAAAAAAGTCGATAAATAATAAAGTAAAAATAATAGAAGCCATACCTGCAGAGAACGCAGCCTTAAGATCAAACTCAAATAGATATGTCATTGGAGGAATTGATCCTACAACTCCATTAAATTTAGCTAAGCCAGATACCCACGCAATGATACTGAAGAGTAAAATACCAATAATGATATTACCTCTAACTTTCATTTTTTCTAAAACAATCATGAAAACAAAAGTTGCACATGCTAAAAGCACTAAAGGATTTTTAATATCACCCAAAGTAACTAACGTTACAGGGTGATCACCAACTACACCCATTATCTCCAAACCGATAATCGCTAAGAATAATCCGATACCAGCACCAATACCAAGTTTCAAACTTTTTGGAATCGAATTAATTAGCCATGCTCTTAACGGTGTTAAAGAAATTGCTAAGAAGATTACACCAGCAACAAGAACTGCACCTAATGCAGCTTGAGGCGTATAACCTTGTCCAGCAACAACACCGTAGGCAACGAATGCATTGATACCCATTCCTGGTGCTAATCCTACCGGCCATGTTTTTCCATGGAATGCCATGATAAAACAAGCTACGGCAGTTGCTAAAATTGTTGCAGTGAATACTGCTCCAAAATCAAAAAAACCTTTTTCTGTTCCAGCAAATTCACCAGAGAGAATAAAAGGATTTAAGAACATAATGTATGCCATCGTAAGGAAAGTTGTTACACCGGCTATTACTTCAGTTCTAAAATTTGTTTTGTGTTTTCTATACTCAAAATATTTATTTAACATCTAAAACCTCCTGTTGATGTTAAATACTCTATATCTATTTTAAAATCCTGATTAATTTGATCTAATTAGGAATTATACAACCTATACTCAATATTTCTGTTTATAAGTTTTAGGTATAAAATAAGAATTTAAAATGAAATTAAAAAAATTATTTTTGCTTATTTTTTTGACACTTTTTCTTAGTGCGTGCCAAACCGTAACAACA
>CACOAB010000015.1 GCA_902625125.1 uncultured Pelagibacteraceae bacterium | reverse complement strand
CATTTAATTTTTCTTCAATTTTCTTTTTTAAAGACATGTTATAGAAATTATTTTAATCACAATTCCAATATAAAATAAAAAGAACTTTCTTGACGATTTTATTACTATTTCATATGTTGCGCAAAATCATGTTTATAAGTTTTTTACTTTAACTCATGAGTTGTATTTGAAACCTCTTATTCAAAATATAAACTCACTCAAACATCTTAATAAGATCGATTCCAATGCTATTTTAATTCTTCAAAACGGTAAATTTTTTAAAGGCATAGGTTTAGGATTCCAGGGAACTGCTACGGGAGAAGTATGTTTTAATACTTCGATTACGGGGTATCAGGAGATTATATCAGATCCCTCTTACGCTGAGCAAATTATAAATTTTACATTTCCTCATGTTGGCAATGTAGGCACTAACAAAGAAGATCACGAGTCTGATAAGATTTGGACCAAGGGAGTAATTGTTAATTCTGAAATTACGAGTCCTTCCAACTATAGAGCACTTAAACACTTGGATGTATGGTTAAAAAAAAATAAAATTGTTGGTATTACCGGTATAGACACAAGAAATCTTACAAATTTTATTAGAGATCAAGGAGCTCCGAAGGGAACTATATCTTTTTTAAATAAGAAAAAGATAAATATAAAGAAACTTCTAAAGATAACTCAAAAATGGGGCGGCCTAAAAAATTTAGATTTAGCGCAAAAAGTTTCTACAAAAAAGAATTATACTTGGAAAGGGTTAAAAACATGGAAAAAAGGAACAGGTTACGTAAAAAATAATAAAAAAAAATTTCATGTTATCGCAATAGATTATGGAATTAAAAAGAATATCTTAAGATATTTTTCAGAGTTCGATTGTAGAGTTACAGTTGTCTCTTGTAAAAATTCAGCTGAAGACATAATGAAATTAAAACCGAACGGAATTTTTCTATCAAACGGGCCAGGCGATCCAGCTGCAACTGGAAAATATGCAATACCAATTGTAAAAGAGCTAATCAAAAAAAATTTACCTGTCTTCGGTATTTGTCTAGGTCATCAAATTCTTGCGTTAACATTGGGCGCAAAAACACAAAAAATGAGTCTCGGTCATAGAGGCGCAAATCATCCGGTCAAGAATTTAATTAATGGTCGTGTTGAAATTACAAGTCAAAACCATGGATTTGAAGTCGTGAAAAGCAGTTTAAAAAAAAATATTCAAATTACTCATCAGTCACTTTTTGATAATAGTATTGAAGGAATTAGATTAAAAAATAAACCTGTTTATTCAGTTCAATATCATCCCGAGTCTAATCCCGGACCACAAGATAGTGTTTATTTGTTCAAAGAATTTATAAAAAATATGAAAAAAAATGCCCAAAAGAAAAGATATTAAAAAAATTTTAGTTGTTGGTGCTGGACCAATAATTATTGGTCAAGCTTGTGAATTTGATTATTCAGGAACTCAAGCTTGCAAAGCATTAAAAGACGAAGGATTTAAAGTTATTTTAATTAATTCTAATCCTGCAACTATAATGACTGATCCAAACATTGCAGATAAAACTTATATAGAGCCAATTACTTTAGATGTTTTAGAAAAAATTCTTATTAAAGAAAAACCTGATGCAATTTTGCCTACTATGGGAGGTCAAACAGCATTAAATTTATCTATGGAAGCTGAAAAAAAAGGAATTCTAAAAAAATATAAAATTGAACTAATAGGAGCAAATTCAAAAGCGATATCTAATGCAGAAGATAGAAAAAAATTTAGAAAGAACATGATCGAGATCGGTTTAGATCTTCCAAAATCAAAAATTGTAAGTAATTTTAATCAATCCACTAAAGCATTAAAGCAGATTGGGTTGCCTGCAATAATTAGACCGGCTTTCACTCTTGGTGGTTTAGGTGGTGGCATTGCCAAAAGCAAAAAGGAGTTTTTTAAAATAATTAAGAATGGTCTTCATGAGTCACCTGTAAGTCAAGTTTTAGTGGAAGAGTGTCTTGAAGGTTGGAAAGAATTTGAAATGGAAGTAGTTAGAGATAAAAATGATAACTGTATAATTATTTGTTCAATTGAAAATTTAGACCCTATGGGAATTCATACTGGTGACTCAGTTACTATCGCGCCTGCACTTACTTTAACTGACAAAGAATACCAAGTTATGAGGAATGCCTCTATTAATTGCCTTAGAAAAATTGGAGTAGAAACTGGGGGTTCTAACGTTCAGTTCGCAATAAATCCAAAAAATGGAAGAATGGTAATTATTGAGATGAATCCAAGGGTTTCGAGATCATCTGCATTGGCTTCAAAAGCAACTGGGTTCCCAATAGCAAAAGTAGCAGCAAAGCTTGCTGTTGGATACACTTTAGATGAATTAAAAAATGAAATTACAAAAGTTACGCCAGCCGCTTTTGAGCCAACAATAGATTATGTTGTGACAAAAATTCCAAGGTTCACCTTTGAGAAATTTTCAACTTCGGCCGCAGTTTTAGGGACTTCTATGAAATCTGTTGGTGAAGCTATGGCAATTGGGAGAAACTTTAAAGAGTCGTTACAAAAAGCTTTGGTTTCTTTGGAGACAGGTTTTTCAGGTTTAGATAGAATATTCAATTTAAGTAAAAAACAAATAGAAAAAAAACTAAAAGAGAATATTCCAAATAAAATTTTACTAGTTGCGGAAGCTTTTAGAAAAAAGATCAATTTAGATAAAATTCATAAACTTTCAAAAATAGATCCTTGGTTTTTAAGTCAGATCCATGAAATCATAGACCATGAATTAAAAATAATGAAAAAAGGTCTTCCAAAAAATTTTAATGAATTTAATTATATTAAATCAATAGGATTTTCTGATAAAAAATTATCCGAGCTTACAAAAACCTCAGAATCTTTTATAAGAAAGAAAAGAACTGCATTAAAAGTTTTACCAGTTTATAAGAAAGTAGATACTTGTGCTGCAGAGTTTAAATCTTTTACTCCTTATATGTACTCTACTTATCAAAGAAATTTTTCTACTTTTACAGAATGTGAGTCTGACCCCTCAAACAAAAATAAAATTATAATTCTTGGTGGAGGACCTAATAGGATTGGTCAGGGAATAGAATTCGATTATTGCTGTTGCCAAGCTAGTTTTGCCCTTAAAGATGCTAACTATGAAACTATAATGGTAAATTGTAATCCAGAAACCGTTTCAACAGACTACGATACAAGTGATAGATTGTATTTTGAACCTTTAATTGATGAGTACGTTTTTAATATTATAAAAAAAGAAAAATCCAAAGGTAATTTAAAGGGAGTAATCACTCAGTTTGGTGGTCAGACTCCAATTAAACTTGCAAAATTTTTGCATGAAAATAAGCTACCAATTCTAGGAACTCAATATACATCGATCGACCTTGCTGAAGATAGGGATAGATTTAGAAGTCTTTTAAATAAATTAAATTTAAATCAAGCTGATAGCGGTATCGCTAAAACTTTTCCTCAAGCAATTAAGATAGCTGATAAAATAGGCTTGCCTTTAATGGTAAGACCTTCATACGTGTTAGGCGGTAGAGCTATGGAGATAGTTCATGAGAAAGGTCAGCTAAAAAAATTCGTAAAAGAAGCATTCAAAGTTGCTGAAAAAAATCCGATCTTAATTGATAAATTTATTGATAATGCAATGGAAGTAGATGTTGATGCAATATCAGACGGTAAAAATGTCTTTGTGGCAGGGATAATGCAGCATATAGAGGAGGCAGGAATACATTCTGGAGACTCAGCTTGTAGTTTACCGCCAGTATCCATTAAACCATTTTTAATTAATGAAATTGAAAATCAAACAAAAAAGTTAGCTTTGGCACTTAAGGTAAAAGGTTTTATGAATGTTCAATATGCAATTAAAGATGATCAAATTTATGTAATTGAAGTTAATCCAAGGGCTAGTAGAACAGTTCCATTTGTGTCAAAAGCTAAAAGTTTGCCGCTTGCCAAAATAGCTTCGAGAGTAATGGCTGGCGAAAAGTTGTCTAAGTTTAATTTAAAAAGTAAAACTAAAGATATGTTTGCAGTTAAAGAAGCAGTGTTTCCTTTTAATAAATTTCCTAATAGCGATCTTTTACTTGGACCGGAGATGAAATCTACAGGTGAAGTTATGGGATTTGATAAAAATTTTGGCATGGCTTTTGCTAAAAGTCAAATCGCTGCGTCTAATGCATTACCTACAAAAGGCCTAGCTTTTATCTCTTTAAAAAATAGTCATAAAGAAGAAGGAGTGCAATTAGCAAAACAATTGGTAAAGTTAAATTTTAAACTTTGCGGAACTGGTGGCACCGCTGATTTTATAAACCAGCACGGAATTCAATGTAAAAGAATAAATAAAGTAAATCAAGGATCTCCACACATTGTTGATATTCTTAATGCTAAAAAAATAGCTTTGGTAATTAACACTGGAGGCGGAAGTAGTGAAACTCAGTTAAGCGATGCTGTTTCTTTGAGAAGAGCTACTTTAGCCAACAAAGTTCCATATTGCACGAATATGTCAACTGCCAAGGTTTGTTTAGAGGGCATTAAATCTTTAAAATTAAGAGATATTAGCGTTAACTCGTTACAAGATATTTAACTTTTTACTTTCCAATCAGTTTCGAAAGTAACATAGTTTATTTGAATACATCTTCTCTCTTTTTTAATTTCTTTTTTCTCCATGCCATGCCAGGTATTTGGTCCACTTGTAAAAAAATACCCATAATTATGTTTGTACGGCACTGTTTTAACTTTGTTTAATTTTGCATCGTAAAAATCTGTACCTAAATTTTCTGACTCATTATGTAAGTTGACAAAAACTATTGAGGACATTAATTTTTCTTCGATATCACAGTGAGGTTTTAACCAAAAACCTTCTCGATCACAAATCACCTCTAATCTCACATATGAATTACTTAAGTCTTTTCCAATCAATAAACCTATTTTTTTGTAAACTTCAGGTGATCTCAATTCTTCAATAAATTTTGTTAGATTGGGAAATTGACTTGAATTTTCTTTTGTGACGTAACATCTTAGTTTTTTCGCCTTGCCTCCATCTTTAATACCTGCTCGAAAAGCTCCTTCCCCTCCATCAAGAGCTCTAGTACCGTCATAGTTTAAATTTTGTTTTCTAGGATCAGCTATATCTGCATTACAAATCTCATCTATAGCGTTTTGTGTTAATGGTTGATTAATTTCAAAATGCTTAAAAGGATCGCTGTATAATTTTGTTCTTGTTTCTAATGATTTAAATAATTCCATTTTTTTTCATTTTCGCTTTAACTATTGGAGCTATTCTATTTACCTCGTTTAATTTGTTGTAACTCCAACTTTCAACTCTGTTTTCTAATTCTCTTGTTATACCCAAATCTCTTAATTGTGAATAAAATTTTTTAAACCGCCACGTAGGTTTAAATGACCTCATCATAGCAATGTAAACTGGTTTTCCGGTCATTGCGGCCTCTGAAATCATTGACGTAGAGTCGCATGTAACGACTATATAATTAGAAATTGCTAATGCTGAAAGATAAGCTTTTTTATCAATAGTTTTAACAACATGATGATCGACATTAAAGGTATTAAAGGCAATTTTTAAAATATTTTCAGGCGTTCTATAAGAGGGAATAACTATGATCTTAAATTTATCTGGAGTAAATAATGTTTTTACTTTATTAAAAAGTTTATGAATTTGTTTTTCAGAATACTTATAATATTTATTTGGTCCGCCAATTATAAATGCGACTAATTCTCTTCTCTTATCTTTTTCTATATCTAAATAATTTGAGTTCTCATTAATCTCTTTTTTATTTAAATAATGTATAGCCCCTGTAGTATTAATTATATTTTCGCCTTTTAAATTATCATGTTCTGGACTAACAATTAAGTCAAAGTGTTTAAATGATATTTTTGGATCTTGAATGTGAATATTAAAAATTTGGTTTCCTAATCTCTTTTTTAAAGCTATTGATGGAATTACACTTTTTCTTCCGCATGATATAATCACTTTACAATCACACACAAATTTATTTTTAACTAAATTTTCTGAAATTGGGCTGATTTTTGGGGGGACCATATTCCAAAAAGATTTTAATTCAATTTTTTGGTGTTTATAACTTAAGCCCAAAGCTTTAGCTAAACCCTCTACTTGGCTGACCATTCCATGCATACCTTGCGTTAAAAGAAGTGCTTTTAATTCTAACATTAGTTATTATATACCTTTACATAATGAATAATAAATCAACAAAACATACAAAAGTGTTAATTCTTGGATCTGGTCCCGCTGGTTATACAGCAGCTATTTATGCGGCTAGAGCAATGCTAAAACCAATACTAGTTCATGGATCACAACCGGGAGGACAATTAACTACTACTACAGATGTCGAAAATTACCCAGGTTACTCGAAGGTGATTCAGGGGCCTTGGCTTATGGATGAAATGAAAGGCCAAGCGGAAGCTGTTGGAACAGAAATGATACAAGATCACATAAGTAAAGTTGATTTAACGAAAAAACCATTCACAGCAACTGGTGATAGCGGACAAATTTACACCGCAGATAGTTTCATAATTTCAACAGGCGCACAAGCTAGATGGTTAAATTTGAAGTCTGAGCAAGAATTCAGGGGTTTCGGAGTTTCAGCTTGCGCTACGTGCGATGGATTTTTCTTTAAAGAAAAAGAAGTAGCTGTTGTTGGAGGAGGAAACGCAGCTGTTGAAGAAGCAATGTTTTTAACTAAGTTTGCTTCAAAAGTTTATCTAATTCATAGAAGAAATGAATTAAGAGCAGAAAAAATGCTTCAAGAAAAACTAAAGGCAAATAAAAAAATAGAAATTATTTGGGACAGCGTTGTTGAAGACGTATTAGGTACAAAAGAGCCTAAAACTGTGAATGCATTAAAAATTAAAAATGTAAAAGATAATAAAGTTAAAGATCTTAAAGTTGACGGTTTATTTATTGCTATAGGTCATGATCCAGCGACATCTTTGTTCAAAGATCAATTAAAAATGGATAAAGAAGGATACCTTATAACTCAACCTGACTCGACGGCTACAAATATTCCAGGAGTATTTGCGGCGGGTGATGTTAAAGACAAAATTTTTAGACAAGCTGTTACAGCTGCTGGTATGGGCTGTATGTCTGCACTTGAAGCTGAAAAATATTTATCTGAGTCTAATTAAGGCTATTACAAAAAGATTTAATTCTTTCCATTGCTTTCTTTAAATTATCCATTGATGTGGCATAAGATATTCTAAAGTAACCTTCCAAGCCAAAAGCAGAACCTTGAACTACAGCTACCTCGGCTTTTTCTAACAGCTTTTCTACAAATTCTTTGTCAGTTTTTAGTTTAGTTTTGTTGTTCAGTAATTTTTTGCAATTAGGAAAAACGTAAAAAGCTCCTTCAGGACTTAAACAGCTTATACCTTTTATGTTATTTAAACTATCAACAACAAAATTTCTTCTTTCTTTAAAAGAATTTGATCTCTCTAAAATAAAGTCTTGTGTTCCGTTCAAGGCTTCTACTGCAGCTGCTTGACTTATAGATGTGGGATTACTAGTTGATTGGGATTGAATTTTAGCCATCGCTTTAATAATTTCTTTTGGGCCTGCAGCATAACCTATCCTCCAGCCAGTCATTGAGTAAGATTTACTCACTCCATTCATGGTTAAAGTTCTACTTTTTAATTTTTCAATTTGGGCAATTGTAAAAAATTTAAATCCGTCATAAGTAATATGTTCATAAATATCGTCACTTAAAATATATAAATTTTTATATTTTATTAAAATCTTTGATAAAGCTATTATCTCATCTTTAGTGTAGCCAGAGCCTGTAGGGTTAGATGGAGAGTTTATAATTATCCACTTTGTTTTATTTGAAACTGCCTTTTTTAATTTTTCTGGTGTTAATTTAAAATTATTTTTTTCGTCACATTTAATTATTTTGGGTTTTCCCCCAGCTAACAAAACAATGTCAGGATAAGAAACCCAATAAGGAGCTGGAATAATTACCTCGTCACCTTTATTTATAGTTGCCATAAAAGCGTTATATAAAACTTGCTTTCCACCAGTTCCAACTGAAATTTGATCAAGCTCATATGATAAATCATTTTCTCTAGAAAATTTTGCTTGGATAGCTTTTTTTAAAGCTGGGGTTCCATCTACTGCAGTATATTTTGTATCACCTTTTCTAATCGCTTCTATTGCTGCTTCTTTAATATTATCTGGAGTGTCAAAATCAGGCTCTCCAGCCCCTAAACCTATAACATCCTTTCCAGCAGCTCTCATTTCTCTAGCTTTTGAGGTAACTGCTATTGTAGGCGACGGTTTTATACGTTTTAAACTATTGGAAACTATGCTCATTGAAATTTATAATATAATTAATTTATTATTAACACAAAATGCAAAATACTTATCAAGAAAAATTAGCTGATCTAGAAGTTAATAACTCGAAAAAAATTAAGAAGTTAGAGGGAGGTATTAACTTTAAAATCAAAAGTGATTTTCAACCTAGCGGTGACCAACCAGAGGCTATAAAACAAATATTAAAAAACTTAAAAGATAACAAACAAGAACAAGTGCTTTTGGGGGTTACTGGATCGGGTAAAACTTTTACAATGGCAAAAGTTATCGAAAAAGCTAATAGGCCAGCTCTAATTTTAGCGCCAAATAAAACTTTAGCTGCTCAATTGTACGGAGAGTTTAAAAGTTTTTTCCCAGATAATGCTGTAGAATATTTTGTGTCATATTACGATTACTACACTCCAGAAGCGTACGTTCCTAGATCCGATACTTATATAGAAAAAGAAGCTTCAATAAATGAGCAAATTGATCGTATGAGGCACTCGGCAACAAGATCTTTGTTGGAGAGAGATGATGTAATTATTGTTGCGAGTGTATCATGCATTTATGGTTTAGGTTCTGTAGAGGCGTACTCAAAAATGACAATTACTTTAAAAAAGAATTATGAGTATGAACGGGATGATTTAATTAGAGCTTTTATAAACTTACAGTACAAAAGAAATGATCAAAATTTTTTTAGAGGCACTTTTAGAGTAAGAGGAGAAAATTTAGAAATTTTTCCATCGCATTTGGAAGATAGAGCCTGGAGAATAAGTTTTAATTTTAATAAATTAGAAAAAATTGAAGAATTTGATCCACTTACTGGTGATAAAACTAATGATTACTCTATTATAAAAATTTACGCTAATAGCCACTACATAACTCCTAAACCAACTATCGAACAGGCCATAAGACAAATAAAATCTGAATTAGCTGAAACATTAAAAAAACACAGAGAAAATAATAAACTTCTAGAAGAACAGCGACTAAGGGAGAGAACCAAATTTGATTTAGAAATGATTGAAGCGACAGGAACTTGTGCAGGCATTGAAAATTATTCAAGATTTTTGTCTGGAAGAAAAGCTGGAGAACCTCCACCTACTCTATTTGAATATTTTCCAGATAACGCAATTATATTTGTAGATGAGAGTCACGTAACTGTTCCTCAATTGAACGGAATGTATAAAGGAGACCGTACAAGAAAAAGTACATTGGCCGAATATGGATTTAGACTACCATCTTGTATGGATAATAGACCTTTAAAGTTTGAAGAGTGGGATTTAATGAGAACACAAACTGTATTCGTGTCTGCTACCCCGGGTCCATGGGAACTCAAACAAACTAGCAATAAGCACATTGACCAAATTATTAGACCAACAGGTTTAATAGATCCACCAGTAGAAATAAGACCAGCCAAAACTCAGGTGGATGATCTTATGCATGAGGCAAAAGAAATTGTAAAAAAAGGTTACAGAGTTCTTGCCACAACACTTACTAAAAAGATGGCAGAAGACCTTACTGAATACCTTCACGAAAATGGTCTTAAAGTAAGATACATGCACTCCGATATTGATACTCTTGAAAGAATTGAAATTATTAGAGATTTAAGAATGGGAGTATTTGATATTCTTGTCGGTATAAACTTATTGCGAGAAGGATTAGATATTCCTGAATGCGCTTTAGTGGCAATATTAGATGCTGATAAAGAAGGTTTTTTAAGATCTGAAACTTCTTTAATACAAACTATTGGAAGAGCAGCTCGAAATATAGACGGTAAAGTAATTTTATATGCTGATAAAGTTACAAAAAGTATTGATAAAGCAATAAAGGAAACAGAGAGAAGAAGAAATAAACAATTAGAATATAATAAAAAAAATGGAATAACTGCAGAGTCTGTCAAAAAAGAAATAAGCGATATTTTAGAATCTGTTTACGAGAAAGATTACGTAAAAATTAGCGAAGGTTCAAATGTAGGTGGAAACTTAAAGAAGCATCTAAAAGCATTAAATAGAAAGATGAAAGAAGCTGCATCTAATTTGGAGTTTGAGGAGGCCGCAAAATTGAGGGATGAAATGAGAAAGCTGGAAGCAACTGAACTTGAAATAACTTTAAATCCAAAAATTTCTCAATATAATTTAAAAAGTAAGGTTTACCCAAAAGGGAGATCAACGATGGGCATGCCTGGTACAAAACCTAAAAAAGCGATTAAAAAATGGAAGCCAAAAAAATAATTATTACTGGTGGAGCTACAAGAATAGGCGCTGCAATTGCAAAAAGCTTGGTAAGTTATGATGTGAAAATGGTTATTCATTTCAATAAATCTAAAAGCAGTGCTTTAAAATTAAAAGAAGAACTAGAGGAGCTTGGCGCTGAAACTTATCTATTAAAAGCGGATTTAAATAGTTTTAAGCAAACTAATAATTTAATTAGGACTGCATATAAAAAGATGAAAGGCATAGATTGCCTGATTAATAATGCTTCTATATTTGAAAATGATAATCTTGAAAATTTCTCTGAAAAATCATTTTTAAAGCATATTAATATAAACTTAAAAGCACCTGCTATATTGACTCAAAACTTTTATAAATTATTGAAAGATAAAGAAGGATGTATTGTCAATATTATTGATCAAAGAGTTGAGAAATTAACTCCCTTTTTTTTCTCATATACTCTAAGCAAATCATCTTTAGCAGTTTTAACAAAAATCTCAGCTATGAAATTGGCTCCTAATATTAGAGTGAATGGTATCTCACCCGGCCCTACTTTAAAAAACAAAAGACAATCTGAGAAACATTTCAAAAAACAGTGGAAATCTATAATATTGAGAAAAAAAGTGGATTTAGAAAATATCTGTAGTGGAGTAAAATTTCTTATTGAAAGTGAAAGTATAACTGGAGAAATAATCAATATTGATGGCGGACAAAGACTTGCATGGCAAACACCCGATATAGTTAATACAAAAGAATGAAAATAATTAAATTTAAAAAAAGGGAAAAATTTAAATACAAAAGGAAGGTAATTATCAAAGACCTTATTTTGAATATTTCAGTAGGAATACATAACTTTGAGAAAAAAAAGAAACAAAGGGTAAAATTTAATGTTGAAATTTTAACGGATCCTTATGTTTCACCTAATAGTAAAAATTTAAATTCAATTCTAAATTATGAAGAGATTGTAATGAAAATTGAAAAACTTACAGACTCAAAGCATCACGAATTACTTGAAAATTTAGCAGAAAATATTTTTAATATAATATTTAAAAATAATCTTGTTAAAAAAATAAATTTGAAATTAGAAAAACTAGATATCCTGAAAAAGACCAAATCTGTTGGTATTGAAGTATCGAAGACTAAATTATGATTAACAGTTTAGAGTTAGGAAAAAAAGTAATTAAAGATAAAATACCATTAATTCCCAAAAATCCTGGGGTGTATAAAATGCTAAGCTCTACAGGTGAAATTCTTTATATTGGTAAAGCAAAAAATATTCCGAATAGATTAAAGAGTTACGTTACAGACTCAAACCTGCCAATAAGGACTGAGAGGATGTTATCTCTAACTCATAATTTAGAAACAACTACTACAAGTAATGAAAGTGAAGCTTTATTACTTGAAGCAAATTTAATTAAAAAACATAAACCTCGATACAATATTTTATTAAGAGACGATAAATCTTTTCCGTATATATATATCGGCAATAAAGATAAGTGGCCTCAACTAACTAAGTTAAGGGGGAAAAAATCAAAAACAGGTTATTATTTTGGTCCTTTTGCATCAATAGGCTCAGCTAATTGGACAATCAAAATTCTGCAGAAAATTTTTCTTTTAAGAGTCTGTGATGATACAGTTTTTAAAAATAGAGAGAGACCTTGCATACTATATCAAATAAAAAGATGTTCGGCTCCTTGTGTTGGACATATAGGTGAAGTTGATTATAAGACTTCTGTAACAGATGCGATTGATTTCATTTCTGGGAAATCTAGAAGAATCCAGAAAAACTTATCTAAAGAAATGGAAAAAGCTAGCAAAGATCTTGATTACGAAAAAGCTGCTATAGCTAGAGATAGAATAAAAGCTTTAACCCAAATACAAACCTCTCAAAAAATAAATCAAACAAATTTAACTGAGGCTGATGTAATCAGTATTTATAAAGAAACAGGAAAAACATGTGTACAGGTATTTTTTTTCAGGTCTAAACAAAATTGGGGTAATCAAGCTTTTTATCCTAAACATGATCCAGATGACCATTTAGAGGATATCTTAAGTTCTTTTATATCTCAATTTTATGAAAATAAAACTATACCTAAATTAATTTTAACAAATTGCGATGTAAAAGATAAAAATCTTATTGAGAAAACATTTTCCGAAAAAGATAATAAAGAGATTATTGTAAAAATTGCTAAGAGTAAAAATGAAATTAGTATTTCGAAACTTGCAGAAAAAAATGCTAAACAAGCCTTAAAACAAAAATTAATTCAGTCTG
>CACOAB010000014.1 GCA_902625125.1 uncultured Pelagibacteraceae bacterium | reverse complement strand
AAAAATAAGGTTTTAAAAAATGCTCGAAGTACAAATATTTACCTTGTATCCAGATTTATATCCTGGGCTTTTAGATGTGGGTATCTACAAGAAAGCTCAGGAAAAACAAAAATGGAGTCTCAAAATTATAGATATTAGAGACTATGCTTTTGATGATAATCGGACAGTTGATGACACGCCTTTTGGTGGCGGAAGCGGTATGCTATTAAAACCAGATGTAGTAGCATCTGCATTAGATAAAAATATAAAATCTAAAGAAAAAATAATTTACTTATCTCCTAAAGGCAAAAGGTTAGACCAACGAGAAGTAAAATCTTTGAGTAAGCTTAAAAAAATAAATATTTTATGTGGTCATTTTGAAGGTGTTGACCAAAGACTTTTAGAGACACGAAATATTGAAGAATACAGTATAGGAGATTTTATTTTATCTGGAGGTGAGAGTGCATCATTTGTGTTCGTAGATGCATTAGTGAGACTTCTACCAGGTGTCTTAGGCAACGCAAATTCTGCTAAAGATGAAAGTTTTGAGAATAATCTTTTGGAGTATCCTCAATACACTAAACCAAGAGATTGGGAAGGTAAAAAAGTGCCAGAAGTCTTATTTTCTGGCGATCATGCTAAAATAAAGGGGTGGCGTTTATCTCAATCTGAGGCTATAACACAACGCCAAAGACCTGATCTTTGGAAAAAATACTTAGAGAAAAAAAATGAAAAACATTGAAGATATAAATAAGGCAACAATTAAGAAAATAACAGCTAACAAGAAAATTACTGAATTTTCTCCAGGAGATACTATTAAAGTTGGTGTTAAAATTGTTGAAGGTAAAAGAGAACGAATTCAGTATTTTGAGGGAGTTTGTATTGCAAAAAAGAACAGAGACTTAAACTCATCTTTCACAGTAAGAAAAATTTCTTTTGGTGAAGGAGTCGAAAGAACCTTTGCGTTGTATAGCCCGAATGTAGACTCTATTAAAGTAATTCGATCAGGAAAAGTAAGACGAGCTAAACTATATTACTTAAGAGATAGAAAAGGTAAATCTGCCAGAATTGCAGAAAAAATCAAAAAGAAAATTGGTGTTGATGTATCTGTTAAACCAGAGGAACCAAAAGTTGTTTCAGTTGAGCCTGTAAAAGAAGTACCTAAGACTGAAGAACTGAAAAAAGAAGATAAAAAAGTCGAAGCTAAAGCTGAAAAGCAAACTAGCGAAAAAAAATAAAATTAAATGTCAAAAACTCTATACGATAAGATATGGGAAAACCATCTTGTTCACGAGCAAAATGATGGCACTACATTAATTTATGTAGATCGTCATTTAGTTCACGAAGTTACAAGTCCCCAAGCTTTTGAGGGACTGAGATTGCAAAAAAGAAAAGTTAGAAGACCAGAATTAACTTTGGCTGTTCCTGACCATAATGTTCCTACAACTGATAGAACAAAAGGTATTGATGATGAGGAGTCACGAATACAGGTGGAGACATTAAGAAGTAATTGCAAGGAGTTTGGTGTAAAGCTTTTTGATGTGAACGACAAACGTCAAGGCATTGTTCACATTATAGGTCCTGAGCAAGGATTCACTCAACCCGGAACTGTTATAGTGTGTGGAGATAGCCATACTGCTACTCACGGTGCGTTTGGTGCTTTAGCATTTGGTATTGGAACCTCAGAGGTTGAGCATGTACTTGCTACCCAAACTTTAATTCAAAAAAAATCTAAAAATTTTAGAATAAATGTAAACGGAGAATTACCCAAAGGAGTTACAGCTAAAGATGTAATTCTTAAAATTATAGGAACAATAGGTACAGCTGGTGGGACTGGATATGTTGTAGAATTTGCCGGTGCTGTTATACGCAACCTTAGCATGGAAGAGAGAATGACGGTTTGTAATATGACAATAGAAGCTGGGGCCAGAGCAGGCTTAATAGCTCCGGATGAAAAAACGTTTGATTATTTAAAAAACAAATCTATGTCACCCAAAGGAGAAGATTGGTTAAAAGCAGTAAAATTTTGGAAAACATTATATTCAGATAAGGAATGTAAATTTGATAAAGAAATAAATATTAATGGCAAAGATATTGAGCCATTAGTTACTTGGGGAACTTCACCACAGGACGTATCGCCTGTAACTGGGGTTGTACCAGATCCCGAAAAAGAAAAAAACGAAGATAGAAAAATGGCTATGAAAAGATCTTTAGAGTATATGGGTCTTAAAGCTAATACAAAAATTTCAGATATTAAAATAGACAAAATATTTATTGGAAGTTGCACAAATGGAAGAATTGAAGATCTAAGAGTTGCTGCAGAACTTTTAAGAGGTAAAAAAATTGCAAATAATGTAAGTGCGATGGTTGTTCCTGGATCAGGATTAGTTAAGGAACAAGCCGAAAAAGAGGGGTTAGACAAAATTTTCAAAGAAGCTGGATTTGAATGGAGAGAACCTGGTTGTTCAATGTGTCTAGGAATGAACCCGGATCAATTAAAACCAAGAGAAAGATGTGCTTCCACATCTAATAGAAATTTTGAGGGCAGACAAGGACGAGGAGGAAGAACTCATTTAGTTAGCCCAGGCATGGCAATCGCAGCTGCGATTAACGGTCATTTAACAGATGTGAGAGAGATATAAAATGGAAAAATTTTCTAATTTAAAATCGATACCATCTTATTTGTCACTTCAGAATATTGATACAGATATGATAATTCCAAAACAGTTCTTAAAAACAATAAAAAGAACAGGATTGGGCAAAAGCTTGTTTTATGAAATGAGATATGATGAAAATGGAAAAATCATCAGTGATTTCATTTTAAATAAAGAGCCTTACAACAAATCAAAAATTTTGCTTGCTGGTAAAAATTTTGGATGCGGGTCTTCAAGAGAACATGCTCCTTGGGCTTTATCAGATTTTGGTATTAAGTGTGTCATTAGTTCTAGTTTTGCGGATATTTTCTATAACAATTGTTTTAAAAACGGAATTTTACCGATTAAAATTGATGATAAAGTGGTGTTAGAACTTGCTGAATATTCAAAGAGAAAAGAAGAAATTGAAATAAATTTAAATAATCAAGAAATTAAATATGGAAATAAAGTTATAAAATTTGAAGTAGATGCTTTTAAAAAGAAATGTTTAATAGAAGGTTTAGACGACATAGCCTTGTCGATGGAAAAAATCTCTCAGATAGATAATTTTGAAAAAAAACTTATTAAAGATAAGCCTTGGCTTTTAGAAAATGATTAAAGTAAAAGACAGAAAACTTTTACTACTTCCTGGTGATGGTATTGGCCCTGAGGTAGTGAGAGAAGTTAGAAAAATCATAGAATGGTTTAATAAAAAAAAATCATTAGATTTCAAAATTGAAGAAGGATTAGTTGGCGGAGCATCTTACGAAAAACATAAGAAACCAATTACAGACGAAGTTTTTTATAAAGCACTAGAGAGTGAAGCAGTAATATTAGGTGCTGTTGGAGGACCCAAGTACGATGATTTAGAATTCTCCAAAAGACCTGAAAGAGCTCTTTTAAAACTTAGAAAAGAATTAAAATTATTCGCAAATTTGCGACCAGCAATATGCTTCAAACAATTAGTCGAAGCATCTTCATTAAAACCAGAAATAATATCTGGTCTAGATATAATGATTGTACGGGAGTTAACAGGAGGGATTTATTTTGGAGAACCGAGAGGAATAGAACCAATAAAAAATAATGAGAGAAAAGGAGTAAATACTCATACTTATACCACTAGTGAAATTCAAAGAGTGGCGAGAGTTGCTTTTGATTTAGCTAAAAAAAGAAAAAATAAAGTAACCTCTTGTGAAAAGTCTAATGTAATGGAAGCAGGTGTTTTATGGAGAGAAGAAGTCCAGGCACTTAAAGATAAAGAGTATAAAAAAATTGAACTCAGCCATATGTTAGCAGACAATTGTGCAATGCAGTTATTGAGAGATCCAAAGCAATTTGATGTAATTGTTACTGATAACCTATTTGGCGATATTCTTTCAGATGAAGCTGCTATGTTAACTGGATCTTTGGGTCTACTACCATCAGCCTCTTTAGGAGCTAAAGACAAAAATGGAAAAATTAGATCAATGTATGAACCTGTTCATGGGTCTGCACCAGATATTGCTGGGAAAAATATTGCTAATCCCATAGCTACAATTTTAAGCTTATCTATGGCTTTAAAATACTCTCTTGATTTGGATAAAGAATCGGAGCAACTTGATAATGCAGTGCAAAGTGTTCTTGACGATGGCTTGAGAACCAAAGATATAATGTCAAAAAACATGAAAGAGGTCTCTACTTCTGTTATGGGTGATGCAATTATAGCAAAATTAAAATAAAGTAATAATTATATGAATTTTGCAATTATTGGAGCATCAGGAAATGTAGGAAGAAAAACTATTGAAATATTAGAGAAATCTAAAATTCCATTTAAAGAACTGTATTTAGTTGCTTCAAAAAAAAGCGCTGGAAAAAAAATTAAATTTCGAGGAGAAGAAATTGTTATTGAAGACTTAGAAAGCTACGACTTTTTAAAAGCGCAAATAACTTTTTTTGCTGCAGGCAGCCAAATCGCCAAAGAGTGGGTTCCTAAAGCTGCAAAGAAAACTATAGTTATTGATAATTCTAGTTATTTCAGAATGCAACCAGATGTTCCTTTAGTTGTTCCCGAAGTAAATGCTGAGGCATTAAACAAGCATAATAATATTATATCAAATCCCAATTGTTCAACAATGCAGATGGTTCTTGCACTTAAACCTTTGCATGATGAATATAAAATTAATAGGGTTGTTGTTTCTACTTACCAAGCTGTATCTGGAGCAGGTAAAGCTTCAATGGATGAATTATTTGATCAAACAAAAAATTTTTTGGGAAATAAAAAAATTACTTCAAAAAATTTTACTAAACAAATTGCTTTTAATTTAATACCACATATCGATGTTTTTGATAAGGATGGTTATACAAAAGAAGAATTAAAAATGACAAATGAAACAAAAAAAATTATTGATAATGAAATTGATGTTACAGCAACATGTGTAAGGGTGCCTGTTAGAACTGGACACTCCGAGTCTATCAATATTGAATTTGATAACTTATATGATTTTGAAAATGTAATTAGAATTCTAAGCAACGCACCTGGATGTAAAGTTATTGATGAAAGAAAAGACGGAGGATATATTACACCTCTTGAAGCCGAAGGAAATTATACAACTTTTATTTCTCGAATCAGAAAAGACAATTCCAATGTTAAAGCTATAAATATTTGGGTTGTATCAGATAATTTATTAAAAGGGGCTGCTTTAAACACAGTTCAGATAGCCGAGCATTTAATGAAAAAATTATAACTTTAGTTTATAAATATCTCATGGAACAAAAAAATAACCCATTAAGTCCCCACCTTCAAATTTATAGATGGCAAATTTCCTCTTTGCTTTCTATTACACATAGAATAGTTGGAATAATTAATATTTTAGCTATTACAATGATATGTTTTTGGAGTTTATCCTTATTATTTGGATCTGAAAGTTACGAAATAGTTAATAATTTTTTTAAAAGTTTTTTTGGAAAATTTATTGCTGTTGGACTTTGCTGGACTTTTAGTTTTCATATCTTAAACGAACTTAGGCACTTGTTTTGGGATCTTGGATATGGATTTGATCTTAAAATTTCAAAAATTACAGGGGTTTCAGCTTTAATTGGATCGTTCGCGCTTACAATTTTATTTTATTTAATCGGAAAAAATATTTTTTAATATGCATGTATCTACAAAAAAATGGCT
Source organism: uncultured Pelagibacteraceae bacterium (assembly GCA_902625125.1). GTDB lineage: Bacteria > Pseudomonadota > Alphaproteobacteria > Pelagibacterales > Pelagibacteraceae > Pelagilacustribacter. Next base: position 8,467 of record CACOAB010000014.1, on the reverse strand, counting down.
TTTTACAAAAATTAGTTCTCTAATCCTTATTCCATTTATGATCTGGTTTATAATAAATTTTGTCTCAATTTATGAGAATGATTATCAAGAAGTGTTTCTTTTCTTTACAGAGCAACCAGCTAAAATTTTATTCTCAGTATTTATTATAGTTGCTTTCTTTTTTTCAGCTTTAACAATAAGTGAGGTATTTGAAGATTATTTAAATGATCAAAAAATCAAAAATGTCGCAAATAAACTATTGTATATTTTTGCTATAATTATGCCTTTAATAACTATTACAGGAATATATAATTTATCATAATGAGTGCATATAAAATTATAGATCATGAATATGATGTTGTTGTTCTAGGAGCAGGAGGTTCTGGTCTAAGAGCTGCAGTTGGTCTGTCAGAGGCTGGATTAAAAACTGCCTGTATTTCAAAAGTCTTTCCAACAAGAAGCCATACATCCGCAGCTCAAGGTGGAATATCAGCAGCCTTAGGAAATATGGGAGAAGATGACTGGAGATGGCACATGTACGATACAGTTAAGGGCTCTGACTGGTTAGGCGACCAGGATGCGATAGAATATTTATGTAAAGAAGCACCGAGAGCAGTAGTAGAATTAGAGAGATATGGCGTTCCATTTAGCAGAACAGACGATGGAAAAATTTATCAAAGACCATTTGGTGGGATGACAAAAAATTACGGGAATGGTACAGCGCAAAGAACATGCGCCGCTGCTGACAGAACTGGCCATGCGATTTTGCATACTCTTTATGGCCAAGCATTAAAACACAATACAGAATTTTTCATTGAATATTTCGCACTTGACTTAATTATGAAAAATGGTCAGTGCAAAGGTGTCATAGCTTGGAATTTAACGGATGGTACTATTCATAGATTCAGATCACATATTACAATAATTGCAACGGGTGGTTATGGAAAAGTTTATTATTCGGCTACCTCTGCTCACACTTGTACTGGAGACGGCAATGCAATGGTGTTAAGAGCTGGATTACCTCTACAAGATATGGAGTTTGTTCAATTTCACCCAACAGGTATTTATGGGGTAGGATGTCTAATAACTGAAGGCGCAAGAGGAGAAGGCGGGTTTTTAGTTAATGGAAAGGGTGAGAGATTTATGGAACGTTATGCACCAAATGCAAAAGATTTAGCATCTAGAGATGTAGTAAGCAGATCTATGGAGATGGAAATTAACGAAGGCAGAGGAGTAGGTAAAGATAAGGATCATATAAATTTACATTTAGACCATTTGGAAAAAGAAGTTTTAGAAGAGAGACTTCCAGGTATAACAGAGGCAGCAAAAACTTTTGCGAATGTTGATGTAAATAAAGAACCAATTCCAGTAGTACCTACAGTGCACTATAATATGGGTGGTATACCTACAAATTATAAAGCAGAAGTTTTAACTTTAAACGGTTCAGAAAAAACAGTTCCTGGATTGATGGCTATTGGTGAAGCAGCCTGTGTATCTGTTCACGGTGCTAATAGATTAGGATCTAATTCATTAATTGATCTTGTAGTATTTGGAAGAGCAGCTGCGAAAAGAGCAGCGGAACTTGTCAAACCAGGCATGTCGCATGAAGAAGTTTCTAGTTCAGAAACAGATAAATGTTTAGACAGATTTGATAAAATAAGAAATTCATCAGGCTCTACTAAAACTGCTGAACTAAGATTGAATATGCAAAAAACTATGCAATCGAAATGTGCGGTTTTCAGAACAGAGAAAACTTTAAAAGAGGGGGTAGATCAAATTAGAAAGCCTTATGAGGGTTTGAAAGATATTTCAGTAAAAGACAAATCACTCCTTTTTAATACAGATTTAGTTGAAACTTTAGAATTCGACAACTTAATAAGACAAGCATTAACGACTATGGACTCAGCTTATAGCAGAAAAGAAAGCCGTGGTGCTCACGCAAGAGAAGATTATAGCAAAAGAGACGATAAAAATTTCATGAAGCACACACTAGCTTGGCAGAGCGATAAAAAAGTAGAAATAAAATATAGAGATGTTCATTCAAGAACATTAACAAACGATGTGCAGTACTTTCCACCAAAGGAGAGAGTTTATTAGGAATGGTTCAATTTAACTTACCACAAAATTCAAAAATAGAAGTTGGTAAGTATTATAAAGACGAAACAAATTCGAAGAATTTAAAAAAAGTTAATGTTTATAGGTGGGATCCATCCACAAAACAAAATCCCAGAGTAGATACGTTTGAAGTAGACATGAACAATTGTGGACCAAAGGTTCTAGATATTTTATTTAAGATAAAAAATGAAATTGACCCATCACTTACTTTTAGAAGATCATGTGCTCATGGAGTTTGCGGCTCGTGTGCGATGAATATAGATGGAGTAAATACTTTAGCTTGTATTAAATCCCATACAGACATTAGTGGAGATTTAAATGTTTATCCTTTACCTCATTTAAAAGTAGTAAAAGATCTTATTGGAGATTTGACTACACTTTATAAGCAATATGAATCAATCAAACCATGGTTGCAAACTGAACAAACAGGCAAAGAAAAAGAGGAAATCAGACAGTCTCAAAAAGATAGAGAAAAATTAGATGGATATTATGAATGTATATTATGTGCTTGTTGTTCAACTTCTTGTCCAAGCTATTGGTGGAATGGTGATAGATACTTAGGGCCCGCAGTTTTATTACAAGCTTATCGTTGGATTAATGATAGTAGAGATGGAGACAAAAAAGATAGACTTAAAAAAGTAGCGGATGAGCTAAAATTATATAGATGCCACACGATAATGAATTGTACTAATTCTTGTCCAAAAGGATTAAATCCTGCAAAAGCCATTGGATCTATCAAGAAAATGCTTGCAACAAGTTAAAAGCTTATTTATTCAATATCATCATGAATACTATTGAACACTTTGTTGACGGTAAATCTTTTAGCGGGGATTCAAAGAGAACTGGTAGAGTTTTTAACCCAGCTACCGGGGAACAAAAAGCAGAGGTAAAACTTGCTAGTGTAAAAGACGTAAGTAAAGCAGTTGAAAAAGCAAAACAGGCATTCGAAGCTTGGGCAAATACACCTCCTCTTCAAAGGGCAAGGATAATGTTCAAATTTAAAGAATTAATAGAAAAAAATTCTGACGAGCTTACAAAAATTATAGTTTCTGAACATGGTAAAGTTTACGAAGATGCCAGAGGCTCTTTGATACGAGGTTTAGAAGTTGTAGAGTTTGCTTGTGGAATTCCTCAAATGCTCAAGGGAGAGTTTACAGAAAATGTTGGTTCAAATGTCGACAGTTGGTCTATACGACAACCACTAGGTGTTTGTGCAGGAATAACTCCCTTTAATTTTCCAGCGATGGTTCCAATGTGGATGTTTCCAATGTCTATAGCATGCGGAAACACGTTCGTCTTAAAACCATCAGAAAAAGATCCATCATGTTCTATGAGGTTAGCTGAACTTCTAAATGATGCCGGCTTACCAAATGGAGTTTTTAATGTAGTTAATGGTGACAAAGAAGCAGTCGATGCTTTAATAAATAATAAAGATGTAGTTGCAATGAGTTTTGTTGGTTCAACGCCTATAGCAAAATACATATACGAAAATTGTGCAAAAAATGAGAAAAGAGTTCAGGCACTTGGAGGAGCCAAAAATCATTGTGTTGTAATGCCTGATTGTGACTTAGATCAAGCTGTAAATGGATTAATGGGCGCAGCGTATGGTTCGGCGGGAGAGAGATGTATGGCTCAATCAGTTGCTGTTGCAGTAGGTAACGTTGGAGACAAATTAGTTGATCTACTAGCGAAAAAAGTTGAAGCATTAAAAGTAGGCCCTGGTATGGACAAACAATCTGAAATGGGACCATTGGTAACCAAAGAGCACTTAGAAAAAGTTAAAACCTATGTTGATTTAGGCGAAAAAGAGGGTGCTAAACTAGTTGTAGATGGAAGAGGTTTTAAAATACAAGGATACGAAAATGGATATTTTATTGGGGGCACATTGTTTGATCATGTAAAAAAAAATATGAGAATTTATAAAGAGGAAATTTTTGGACCCGTATTATCAGTAGTTAGAGCCAAAGATTTTGATGAAGCATTGCAACTAGTGAATGACCATGAATATGGTAATGGTGTAAGTATATTTACAAGAGATGGGGACTCAGGAAGAACATTTTCTAATAAGGCTAAAATCGGAATGGTTGGCATAAACATACCTATTCCAGTGCCTATGGCATTTCATAGTTTTGGAGGATGGAAGAGATCATTGTTTGGAGATCAACACATGCATGGTCCTGAAGGAGTAAGATTCTACACAAAACTAAAAACGATCACATCAAGATGGCCATCGGGTTTAAGATCTGATCCAGAATTTGTGATGCCAACAATGAAATAATTTAAAGGATACAAATGAAAAAAAAAATTACACTAATTGGAGCTGGACAAATTGGGGGTACCTTGGCTCATTTAATAGCATTAAAGGATTTAGCAGATGTTGTGTTATTTGATGTGGCCGCAGGAATTGCTAAAGGCAAAGCTTTAGACATAGCACAATCTTCTCCAGTTAATGGATTTAACATAAATTTATCTGGAACAGATAATTATGAGGATACAAAAAATTCAGATGTAATAATTATAACAGCAGGAGTTCCTAGAAAACCAGGAATGACAAGAGATGATTTATTAGGCATAAATTTGAAAATAATAAAACAAGTTGCAGAAGGAATAAAAAAAACATCTCCTAATGCATTTGTAATTTGTATTACAAATCCACTAGACGTAATCGTAATGGCTTTGCAAAAATATTCTGGATTACCAAAAAATAAAGTCGTCGGAATGGCTGGAATTTTAGATTCTTCTAGGTTTATATATTTTTTATCCCAGGAGTTAAATGTTCCAGTACAAAAAATTAAATCATTTGTATTAGGTGGTCACGGCGATAGCATGGTAGCAATGCTAGAAGCAACTACAATTGATGGAAAAAAAATTAGTGAATTGGTTAAAGAGGGAAAACTAAAAAAAGAAAAACTTGATCAAATTGTAGAGAGAACTAAAAAAGGAGGTGCTGAAATAGTTAAATATTTAGAAAAAGGCTCTGCCTTTTATGCACCAGCAGCATCAGGGGTAGAGATGGCTGAAAGCTATCTAAAAGATTTAAAAAAACAGCTTCCTTGCGCTGTCCATTTAGATGGGCAATATGGTTCTAAGAATATTTACGCTGGTGTACCCGTTATTATCGGAAAGAATGGGGTTGAGAAAGTGATAGAAATTCAATTAAGTGATAATGAAAAAGAAGATTTTAAAAAATCTATTAAATCAGTTGAAGAATTATTTAACGCTGCCAAAAAGATTGATCCTAGCCTTGAATAAAAAAAAATATTATTTTTCAATAAAATATTTTTATTTAATATTAATTATATTAATTTCTGTAAAGACAACTTATGCATCAGGTTACAAAGGTATTTTTCCAATTGACAGCTTTTTGATATTTGATGGAGGATATAAAATAATAAATGGTTTTTATCCTTTTAAAGATTATTGGACAATTACAGGACCAATACTAGATTACTTTCAATCAATAATATTTTATATTTTTGGAATTAATTGGGCGACATACATTTTTCATGCCGCTTTAGTGAACACTATTTTATCTTTGACTTCATATTACTTTTTTTGTCAACTTGGAGTAAAAAAAATTTTATCTTTCGCATATGCAATAAGCACTGCGATTTTAGCGTACCCGTCAGTCGGCTCTCCATTTATGGATCACCATGCCACTATTTTTTCACTAATGGCCTTAATGTTTATGATTTTAGCCATAAAAAAACATTTATATGCTTATTGGTTTCTAATACCTGTGCTATTAGGTATTTCATTTTTTTCTAAGCAAATCCCATCGGCTTATTTAACTATTTTATTTGTATTTACGATCTTAATTTATTTCTATCTGAATAAATTTAAAAAAAAAAAAGAAATATTCTATTTTCTTGGGGGATTTCTTTTCTTTGTTTTTTTTATAGTTTCAATAGCTTTAATTAATAAAATTCCTTTTAATAATTTTATTACTCAATACATTATGTATCCACTAAATTTAGGACAGGAGAGAACATCTAGTTTAGTTTTAGATTTCCAGAATACATTTTTACAATTCAAGTACATTTATATAGCTATTTTACCAGCGATTATTTCCGCATTTTTTATTTCTAAAAAGAATAACAAAGAAAAGAAGAATGATTTTTTTATTATCATCTTATCGGTAATTTCCATAATTATTTTTTTATATTGCCAGCTTATAACTAAAAATCAGGTATTAATTTTCTTTTTAATACCGTTCTGTTTAGGGCTTTCTAACTTTTATTTGATGAATTATATAAAAAAAGAAATTTTTATTTATCTACTAATATTTCTACTTATTACATCGACTACTAAATATCATTTAAGATTTAATGTAGATAAAAAATTTATGGATTTTTCAAATATAGATTTTAGTATTTCCCAAAATGCCAACTCTTTGGATAGCAACCTGAATAATTTGAAATGGATAACATCAAGATATAATCTTTCCCCAAAATTAGAATTAGATTTATTAAGAGAAGCTAAAGCAGAGATAATAAGTTTTGATGCTAATAAAATCATTATTAGCGATTATCAAATCATGCCATTCATAACTGAAACAAGTCAATTTGCACCAAATAAATGGTTTGATGAGTTGAGTGTGCCAGAAACAAATAATCAATATTTTAAAATCTACAAGGAATTTTTTAATTCAAGTTTGAAAAAACAAAATATTAAAAAAATTTTTATAATTGGCAAAGAAAAGGAAAAATACCTCAAAAATGTACTCAATCAATCAAATTGTATAAAAAAAAAAGAATTAAACGCGATTACAATTTCGTATGATCTAAAAAATTGTTAAAAATTATTTTAAGTGAGTAACACTTTTAATGATTTTTTTAAAATCGAATCTCTCATTAAGTAAATAATTAGCAAATAAAAAAATATTTAAAATTAAAATCATAGATATGATGTAATAATTAATCACACCCTGAAAGAAAATAAAATTAATTAAGAAAGATAAAATTAAAGATCTTAAAAAAACTTCTTTATGAAATACAGAAATTATATTGATCGAGTGTTTAATAAGAAAAATAGAATTTACTCTAGATATATCACAAAATCTTTTTTTTTTCTCTAATCCAACAAAACTTATTTTATCAAAATTTTTAAACATGCCACTACAATAAGCTAAAGATAAATTTTTCTTCATTACAACATTTTTTAAATTGTTACTGTGAAATGCACTGAAATTTCCTATATCTAAATATTTTCCTGTTAACAAATAAGTTATTATTAACCTGACGTGATTTAGAATTTTCAAAAAAAAAGGTTCAAGTCTTTTAGTTCTTTTTGCAAATACTATTTTCTTAAAATTTTTCTCAGCTTTCTCAATAAGGATATTTATTTTTGAGTAATCATCTTCTCCATCAGCGTCCATTATTATAATAATATTTTTATTTCTATTTTTTAAAATATGGTTGAGACCTAAAAATATTGCTTTTTGACTACCTACGTTTTGTTTTAGATTTAATATATTAATTTTTTTAATTATTTTAAATTTGGATAGCGTGCACTTTTCTGTTGAACAATCGTTTACGACTAAAACTTCAATGGAATATTTTGTTTTAAACTTCTTCTCAATTTTCTGTAATAATATATTTAAAGATTTCCAATCATTATATAACGGTATTAATATTATTATATTTTTCAAATTTAAAATTTAGTTAGATTTAAAAATCTCTTTTTGAATTTTATTCAAAAAATCTCTTAAAAGTAATGCATCTTCGTCATTTAAGATTTTATCTTTATTGAGATTGTTTTTAATTTCTTTTCTTATTTTTTCTTTTAAAAATAAAATATTATCTCCAGAGCTATATTCTACTATAGTACCTTCTATTTGTCTGAATAGTATTCCTATAGTTAGTTGAAACAAGATATAAGCACCAACCAAAACTAACAAAAACTTATATATAAATAATTTCATAATTATTTCCTTTTATAAATTTCATACATCATAAAGCCTTTTACGTAAAACTCACTTATTTTTTCAAAATTACCAGGAATTTTATATTTATCATTTTTAAATTTATTAACTTCTGAAATATTATTGTTAAATATATAGTCTGATATAAAAAAATCCTGACCTACTATTTGTATTCTTTTTGCTTGATCGGGACTTAATAATTTTAAACTTCTTTCTAAAGGCAAAAATGAAGCAACACCAATTTTAATTTTTTCAGAATTCTTTTCGTTAAGAAGAATCTCATCTAAAAATCTAACACCTGCCAATCCCCAATAATCGACTTCGAAATGGTCTTTTTTATTTCCATTTATTAATTGATTGAAATAGTAACTTTGGTATGGATGAAATTTACTTATCTCGTAAAAATTAAAAAAAGCAATAACCGTGAAAAATAAATAAAAATATCTTATC
>CACOAB010000013.1 GCA_902625125.1 uncultured Pelagibacteraceae bacterium | reverse complement strand
ATGAAAATTAGTAAATCTTTTAAAATCTATATTCACATAATCCTTTTGTATCTGTTTAGTCAAAATCTTTATGGAGCAGAAGATTTTTCAAAAAATATAGTAATTCATGAAAAACCGACTCAAATTAAAGAATTAAAATTTAAAGACTCAGATCTTAATGAGGTGGATTTAACCAACAAAAAAGGCAACATCATGATCTTGAATTTCTGGGCTACTTGGTGTGCACCTTGTAAAAGAGAAATGCCATCTCTTGAAAAATTAACTAACCAATACCCGCAAGTAAAAGTTTACGCTATTAATACAGAAAAACCAAATAAACTCAAAGTACGGGATTTTTTCAGAAGTTTAGACATTGCGAGCTTAGACACTTATTATGATCCTGATTTTAAACTAGTAAAACAATTTAAAATGCGTGGTCTTCCCACGAGCATTTTAATTGATAAAAATGGAAATGAATTTGGAAGAGTAATAGGAGAAGTAGATTTCGTAAGTGATGAATTTATTAATCTTATAAAAAAATATATCTAGTTTTTGAAAAAATAAGCCATTAAAACTAAAACTATGATTGCTATAAATTGAAGAAGAACCCTTAATTGCATTAATTTATTGGAATATTTTTTACTAGTACTTCCTCCTTTAAATAAAGTATATATACCCATTATTAAAACTATGGCTACAGCACCTAATAAAGTAAATCCTATAAAATTAAAAAAAAATTCTGACATTTAATATTCTACTATCATGACCTATTCATTAAATACAATTATTTTAGAACCACTTTCTAAGAATAAACCCAAAAACGCCGTAATACTTTGCCACGGTTATGGAGGAGATGGTAACGATATCTCAATCTTAGCAAATTACTGGCGAGCTCACCTACCTAACACAATATTCATTTGTCCTGACGCTCCAGAAAAATGCGCAGCAAGTCCCTCAGGATTTCAATGGTTCGATTTAATGGATCAAACGCCTGAACAAGTTTTAGCTAAATCACTGGTAGCGGAAAATAAATTAAATAAACTTATTGATGAAGTGAAAATAAACAATAATTTAAAAGCTAGCGAAATCATCATTGGAGGATTTAGCCAGGGTTGCATGATCACTTTACAAACAGGCCTAAAAAGAAAAGATAAAATTAATTCTGTTTTAGGCTATTCGGGTAGGATTATTGATACTGAACATTTATCCAAAAATATCAATTCTAGACCAAAAATTTTTTTAATGCATGGAGATATCGATCAAGTCGTTTCCATCGAATCTTTATTGGAAGCTAAAGACTTTTTTAATAAAAATAATTATGAAATTGAAACAAAAATTTTTAAAAATTGTGAACATCGTATCCCAACAGAAGGGTCAAGTTTAGGCCTACAATTTATAAAAAAACAATTTAATTCTTAATTATTTGAGTGTTACATAATTATAACTTGATATAATTTTTTGTATCAGTTAGCTTTAGTTAATGATTATTTCTTCTGTAGATAAAGTACCTCTAGAAAAGTGTCCAGCATTAGTGTTAAACGCTGATTTTAGACCTTTAAGTTATTACCCACTTTCAATTTGGTGCTGGCAGGATGCTGTGAAATCAGTTTTTTTAGATAGAGTGAGTATAGTTTCAAATTACAAAAGGAAAATAAGAAGTCCTTCTTTTGAAATGAATCTCCCAAGTGTGATTGCGCTTAAAAATTTTATACAGCCTTCAAAAAATCCAAACTTTACAAGGTTCAATGTTTTTTTAAGAGACAAGTTTGCTTGCCAGTATTGCGGAGATAAAAAAGATTTAACATTTGATCATCTATTACCAAAATCAAGAGGCGGATTAACAGATTGGAACAATGTGGTAACAGCTTGTTCTAGCTGTAATGTTAAAAAAGGTGGAAAGCTTTACAAAGATTGCGACTTAAAATTAGCTAATAAACCATTTGCGCCGACAGTCGAGGATTTACATCGAAATGGAAGACATTTTCCACCAAACTTTCTTCATGAAAGTTGGATGGATTATTTATATTGGGATATCGAGTTAGAACCCTAATTAGACTTTCTCTGAAATCGTAATAGCTATTCTTGATGAAGTTTTAATTATTTTATCTAAGACTCCGTATAATCCTTTTTTTGTTGCTCCATTATCATACGCTATGTCTTTATGATCTAATTCGTCCTGTCTAAATTTCATTATTTTCTTTTTTAACTCTTCTTCATCTTTTCCAAGTTTATAAGTTTGATCTTTATAGTGGCCATCAATTACCTCTTCAACAGATGCAGTACAAAGCATGGCTGCTTTTTCTCCTAACATTGCTGTTCCAAAACCAAGTGTTACACCCATCAGATCCCATAGAGGTAAAAGTTTTGTGGGTTTTATATTTCTTTTTTTAATTTCATTATCAAAATATTCATAGTGTTCTTTTTCATGCTCTTTCATTTCCTCTATTTTCTTTTTTAAAAATTCATCTTGTCTGAACGTTTTAAGAGCCAGAAGTTGACCTTCGTAAATCTTGATAGCACCACGCTCACCAGCGTGATCAACTCTTATAATTTCCTCTAAAGTTTTTTTATTAGTTTTTTCCATAATTTTTTAAAATTTTAATCATAATACCACTCAAAATTAATGAGATAATTGTATTTATTGTAGCAAGAGAAAGCCCTAAAAACCTAAAAGTTACCTCTTTACAGCTAATTGTGTCTGCCTTTTTAAGCTGACTGAGAAGCTCTTCTTTATTTAAAGGTTTATTGTTATTTAATTCACAAATTAAAGATTCGTTAAAAAAACCTTGTTCAATTCCAAAGTGATAAAATGAAACTACTGCTCCAAAAATAAAAAATACTAAAATGATGCTTGAAATCACTTTTTCATATTTATTTACTATAAATATAAGAGAAATAAGTACTATTGCTGCAATATAAGGAATTCTCTCAATAATACATAAATTACAAGGTTTATGACCAAGTACATATTGTATGAAGTAAGCAATTGATAGTGAGAGAATACTAAACGCTAATATACCATTCAATAATAACTTGTTTAAATTCATTTAACGAAAGTTATGTATAAGACAGCTGCTAAAATTACAATAAATATTCCAGTTGCAGTAAACCATAACGCACCTTTCTTTTCGATAAAGTCACCGAATTTTTTACCAAAAAGATAAGTAAGGTAAGAAACTAACAAAAATCTTAAACCTCTTGTAAAAAGGCAGATAAAAAAGAAAACGGTAAGATTAAAACCAATAACCCCACTTGTAATCGTAAACACTTTAAAAGGGAGAGGTGTGAAACCAGCTAAAAACATAATACCAAGCCAAGCTAAAAAACCCCCTCGTGTAGACATCTTATCTTGTATTTGAAATACTTTTTCCTCATAACCATAAAACTCGATAATAACCATTGAGACATCTAAGAAAAAAACTCCTAACATGTAACCAAACAATCCTCCTAAAACTGATCCAATGGTAGCTATAAGAAATATTTTTAAATAATCTTCTCTTTTAGCTACGACCATAGGTATGATCATTAAATCTGGTGGAACAGGGAAAAAAAAACTTTCTATAAATGCAACAAAGCCAAGTAAAGGCTTAGAAAATTTATGTCTAGCCAGCTCCACACATCTGTCGTATAATTTTTTTAACATGAATTTAAAATGCACAATTCTTAGATACCTCGCAAGTTTAATTTTATCGACAGTTGCCATCTACGCTATCGTAATAGTTGCGGGAATGTTTGGTGCTGATTATGGGTTTTCTCCAAGTGATACTTTTATCATTTGGATTTTAATGGCCATTCTTATAAATCAAAGTGTCACTTGGAATAAATAATCTTCATGAGTAATCCAGTCGACATAAAAATTGCACACATCAATAAGAACGAAAACTCCAATAAGAGCTTAAACAAAGATAAAGTTCACGAAGTTTTTCAGCGATACATCAATGACAAATTAAAGTCATTTTATAGATTACAACAAGATTGGGTAAACCGAGCTTATAAGAACTTTAATGATTTTGATACATATCTGATTTTAATGTACTTAATGAATAAGGTTTATGTCAATTACTCAGATCGATTTCATTATATGTCGATGGAAGCCTTCTATAGTCAGGATAAAGTAGGTATTGAAAAAATAAATTTAATTGAGATATCGAAAGATCTTAATATTCCTAAAGAAACTGTGAGAAGAAAGATTAACTATTTACAGAATAACGACATAATAATTAGAAGTGGAAAATCTATTTTTTTAAATTCTAAAGGGTTAGAAATTCAAAAACCTATGAGCACTATTGAAAACATGTCAGGATTATTAGCTAAACTATCAATTTATTTATCTGCAGAAGACTGGTTCGGTAAAGCTTTAGAAAAAGAGGATATTAAAAAATTTATCACAGAGCATTTTACTGTAAGTTGGGAGTATTGGTACAGATTTCAAATACCTTATCTAGTAAGGCATAGAACTCAATTCGGAGATTTGGAGTCATGGAATGTGTGGGGGTCAATAGGTCTAGTTCAAATTAGAGATTTAATAGCTTCTATTGAAAATGATGTAACAAGAAAACCTGAAACATATGGGGATTTCTATTTGGCTACTCTGAAACATAAGTCTAAACGAGGTATTAATGCTTCCTCAATTTCAGATATATCTGCCATACCAAGGGCAACTGTAATTCGAAAACTTAAGTCTTTGGAGAAAAAGAAACATATAATTAGAAATAAAAAACTAGAATATTCTATTGGAAATAATCGAGAACATATGAAATCAATAGGGGAAAACTACAAAACCAGTCAAAGAGCATTTAGTGAATATTGTACATCAATGTTTAACTTGATGAAATTTTCAAAATTTAGTATTTAAAATTATTCAAAAATATTATGGAAATAGCAAAAACAATAGCTCCGGTGTGTTTAGCCATAATAATGTTCGGTTTAGGTCTTGGCCTAACCCTAGCAGACTTTAAAAGAGTAATTACAGTTCCTAGAGATTTTCTTATAGGTTTTTTGGGTCAAGTTATTATTCTTCCGATTATCGCTTTTATCTTAATTCATATTATTTCAATGTCACCCGAGATAGCACTAGGTGTAATGATCATTGCAGCAGCTCCAGGCGGGGTTACATCAAATATTTTAACTAAATTTGCAAATGGAGATGTAGCACTTTCTGTAACGTTAACCGCAGTTGTGAGTTTAATTTCTGTAATTACAGTTCCTTTAATTGTCTACAATTCAGCTAGTTTTCTCGGTTTTGAAATAACTAAAGAAATATCTATGATTAATATTGCTGTTAAAATGTTTTTTGTAGTAACAGTTCCTGTTATTTTTGGCATGATTGTAAGAAGTTTTATGACAGATTTTATTGTATCTAAAACTCTTTTAATTCAGAGATTATCAGTAATATTATTTTTGGTTGTCTTTATCTCCATTTGGATAGAAGAGTGGGATAGAATTATAAGTTTTATAACAAGAGCAGGTTTAGTAGCTTTCATTTTAAACATAACAATGATTTTTATAGGTTACTTTATGGCAAAATATTTAGCCTCTGGTTTGGCACAAAGAAAATGTATTTCACTTGAGTGCGGTTTACAAAATGGAACTTTAGCTGTTTTCGTAGCTACACAATTATTCGACGATATAGTATTTATGGTGCCAACAGCCGCATATGCACTAATAATGTTCGTTACCTCAATTATTTTTGTTCTCATAGTAAGAAAAATAAATTAGATTATTTCAAAAAATGGGCGAATGGTGGAACTGGTAGACGCGCCGGACTCAAAATCCGGTGGTAGCAATACCTTGAGAGTTCGAGTCTCTCTTCGCCCACCAGGTTATGGAAATAGATAAACTTAATAGTCTTGTAGAATTATACTTTAAAAAGTGCGAAGAGGTTGATCCCGACAGACCTTTTTTAAAATGGTTAAAACCTGGAAAACCAACTTATAGTTGGGGCGATATTAAAGAGAGAATATTTAAACTTTCATCGAAAATAAAATCACTAATTCAAGAGGGAGATCGTTGTTTAATATTATCTGAGAATAGACCGTATTGGTTAATGGCAGATCTTGCAGTAATGAATGCTGGAGGAATATCAGTTCCAATTTTTACAACATATTCATCAAATGATTATGAATATATTTTAAATGATTGTAAGCCGTCATTAATTATTGTTTCTAATAATGATCAATTTAAAAAAATTAAAAAACATATAAATTTAAAAGAACAAAAAATAATCTCTTTTGAAGAAATAGATGCTGATAGCTTAATAATTAAAGATATTCTAAATGAAGAAAATTATAAAAAAGAGATTAATAACGAATTAAAAAGAAATATGCCTGCATGTATTATTTATACATCAGGTACATCAGGTAATCCTAAAGGAGTTATTTTAAGTCATGGTGGTATTTTATCAAACTGTGAAGGAGCAGTTGAGTTACTCGAAACTTTGATTAAAAAAAAGGATCCAGTGTTTTTAACTTGGTTACCTTTATCGCACTCTTATGAACACACTGTTCAGTTCATACAAATAATTGTTGGTGCAAAAGTTTTTTATGCTGAAAGTTTAGAAAAATTAATTTCAAATATGAGTGTCGCTAAACCAACTATAATGACAGCAGTTCCTAGATTTTATCAAAATCTTTACACAAAAATTAATTTGAATTTTGAAAAACAAAAAGGATTGAAGAAAAAAATAATTAATCAGACTTTAAAACTTGGCAAAAAGACTCTTAAAAAAGAAGAATTAAGTTTTAATGAAAAAATTATCAATTTTTTATGTGGATTATTAGTGAGAAAAAAAATAAGAAATCAATTTGGTGGAAATCTTCAAGCCTTTGTTTCCGGTGGCGGAGCACTTGATCAAAATATAGGAGAATTTTTGAATTCTATTGGTTTACCTACTTTACAAGGTTATGGTCTTACCGAGGCATCTCCGGTTGTAAGCTGTAATTTACCCGATTTAATTAAGGTAGACTCAGTAGGGCCTCCATTCAGAACAAATAAAGTGAAAATAGCACAGGATGGTGAAATTTTAGTAAGAGGTGAAAATGTAATGTTGGGTTATTGGAATTTAAAAGATGAAACTGAAAAAACAATAAAAGATGGATGGCTACATACTGGCGATATCGGTGAAATTGATAAAAATAACTATTTAAAAATAACAGATAGAAAGAAAGATATTATTATAAATTTAGGTGGAGACAACATTTCACCAAGCAAAATAGAGAATATTTTATGTTTAAACGAACTTATTAAGCAATCTTTTGTTTATGGAGATAAAAAAAATTATTTAGTAGCAATTATTGTTAGTGAAAAAGAAATTAATAAAGAAAAAATTAAACTTATAATTGAAAATACAAATAAAAGTTTAACTTTAGTAGAAAAAATTAAAAAATTTGTTTTAATTCACGAAGAATTCACAATTGAAAACGGAATGTTAACACCAACTTTAAAGTTAAAAAGAAAAGAAATAATTCAAAATTATAAACAACAACTGGAAAATCTTTATTAATTTTACAAAAAAAGTTAATCAATTTGCTTAAAAAAACATTGATATTACTAACTTTTTTAAAAGTTTAAAAAAAACAAAAAAATAATTAAAAAATTTAAATTTTGAATCAATTTTGCAAATTAATTTATGTTTGACATGAATCTTTTAATAACTAATGTTTAATTAACAAACGAATCATTAAGATTTGTTTAACAACAAGGGAGAAAAGATGGCTAAAAGAAGAAAAAAAGCTAAAAAGAAAACTAAAAAGAAAGCTAAAAAAAGAAGAAGAAAAAGAAGATAGTTTTCTCTTTAACTAAACGCCCTTTTTAATTTTTTAAAGAGGGCGTTTTTTTATTCTGCACTCTCAGAAATATTTGTTCTACCTAACGCTTTGTCCATTTTTTTTTGAACATCTTCTGGACCAGCTTTCAGCACTGCTTCGAACTCTGATTTTAGTCTCTCGTAAGCTTTTTCAAATAATTGTCTCTCGGAATAAGATTGATCCGCAATTATATCAGTGTTTTTATTAAGATCCTTTACTACTTCGGCTAACTCATAAATTTTACCAGAATTAATTTTTTGATCATATTCTTGCGCTCTTCTGCTCCACATAGTTCTTTTAATTTTTGGCTTGGTTTTTAAAATAGAAATACATTTATTTATTTGATTTATAGAAGCAATAGGTCTTAATTTAGATTGCTGATTTATCGGAACAGTTAAAGTGAGTTTTTCTTTTTCAACTAAAATTTTGTAAAATTGAATATCTATTTCTCCTATTTTAGCTTTCTCAATAGCTGTTATTTTCCCCACACCATGCTTCGGATAAACTACAAAATCTTTTAAATTATAAATTCGTTTTTCTGTAGGTTGTTTTTTAATCTTTTTTATCTCGGGTTTTTCGTCTTGGCTGGAAACTGAGCTTTTTTTGTCAATCGATTTTACAGCAAGTTTTGTTTTTTTTGTTAATTTTGGCTTTTTGACTTTTTTGACTTTTTTAGTTTTTTTCTTTTTTACCATATCTTTTATTTTCCTGGTTTTTCAGAAAAGTGTTTATCATACTTATCTTTAATATTCTTAAATTTCTCGTGCCCAAGCATTGGTTCTTTTTTTTTTGAAATATTAGGCCATAATGCAGAAAACTTTTTATTTAGCAACAGCCATTTTTCCATATCTTTGGTATTCTCATCTGTATCAGCTTTAATAGCATCTATAGGACACTCAGGTTCGCAAACCCCACAGTCGATGCATTCATCCGGATTTATCACTAGCATATTTTCACCTTCATAAAAACAGTCAACAGGACAAACTTCAACACAATCAGTAAGCTTACATTTTATACACTCATCTTTAACTATATAGGTCATTTTTTATTTATCAGTTTTAATTTAATTTCTGCACATTCTTTATCAGGAAAATATATTAAACCACAAATCCTTCTCATTAAATTTGACTCATATTGATCAATAGTTTTGTCTGAAATTATAACTCTCCATAAATGTTCAATAATATCTTTTTTTATTTCTAGGGAATTGTTCTTAATTATATTCGTATAATTTAATAATTGATTTGAATTCATTTCTAATTCTTCAGCTTTTTTTAAAATTTCATTTGTGTCACAATCTAACAAATATGATTTTATAAAATCTTTTACCAAATCTTTTTCATGATCTGAGTAGATTTCGTCTATTTTAGCTGCATGAACTAGAAGCGCAGAAACACCGATAACACTTTCTTTATCTAATTTATTCATTTATTTTATATTTAAAGAAAGAAGCTTATTAAATGGATTTTCTTTTTTGTCAAATCGTATTATTTTCTCTTTTTTCTTCTTTTCCCCTTTAAAAATGTAAGTATCGGCTAGCTTATCTTTTTTATAATTCATATAAGTCATTAATTTATAAAAATTATCTTTTGAACAACCTAATAAATTCATCATGTCTGCGTTAATTTTAAATTTCCTATCTTTAGTATTATCTATAATTTTCAGAAATAATTTCTCAAGAATGTCGATCCTTATAAAAAAATCTTTAAATTTTTCAAAACCACATAATAAAAGGAAGTTCTTCTCTAACTTAGAACCAACTAGAAAGTTTAATCCCGATTTAGGTATTTTATTATTATCAGGTAAATTATAAAATATTTTCCAGAGACCTACTCTAAATTCTACTGCCTTAGGTTTAAGCATTTTAGGTAAGTAAATGTGGTACCTACCAATTTTGATACCCATACCCCACAACTTTTTCCTTTCTTCAGGTGGTATAGATTTTACAATTTTATCAACCTCACTTCTTTTTACTACTCCATTATTCTCATAAAGCTGAAACACTAAACCTCTCAAATACTGATTTGAAATTTTATGTTTAGTTAATTTTATTAAATCACCTAGTATTTCATTGATATGTTCGTTTAACCATTTATTTAGAAAGGCTAATAATTTGGCTTTTGAGTCTTCATTTAATGAGTCATCAGCAATTATGTCAATATCGGGATTTAGATAATCATTCCCTTTCTTTAATCTAGCAATAGGATTATTTTTCCAAATAATTTTACTTTCGTGATTTATCTTAATTTCTGATTTTGAAAGGATTTCATCCACTCTTTTTATCAATTCTTTTTCAACACCTTTTCTCGCAGCTTTTTTGATTGATTTTATATCTGTATCTAGTGTTTTTGAAGTCATCTCAATTATGAACTTCAATCCTTTTAGTTCTCCGATTAATTGCCCATCAATATGAATCTTATTTTCATTATTTATTTCCGTGTTTAAAATTAAATCTTGCTTTAAACTTCTAGAAAGAATGCTTATTTTTTTATCAATGAAACTTTTAGTTAGTTCATCATGTAATTTATCAGATAGCTTATCTTCAATACTTTTAGTTAATTGCACCCAATAATCTGAGTTTTCAACCCAATTTTTTTTGTTTGCCACGTAAGACCATGTTCTTACATTTGATAATCTATGGGATAATAAGTCCACATTTCCGTGATCTTTTTCAAGGCCTTTTAATTGTTCTTTCATAAATGTACTTGGTATTCTTTTTTTTCTAGTTGTTAAAAATTGAAAAACTTTATCAATAATATTTATGTGTTGACCGTAAGCTTTTTTTTCAAAATCTGGTATTTGGCAACATTCCCACAATAATTCTAAATTTTTGTGATAAATAATATTATTCGAACCTTTTTTTAAGAAAAACCTCAAAACACTCTCATCAAGTGAATCATTAGTCCTTAAGAGATTTTTTTGATTTGGTTTTAACTCTAAAGAGGATATGAGTTTGTCAGGATTTTCAAAATTTAATTTTGAATTTCTCCAGTATATCGTTCTAGTATTTGGCAATTGATGACTCTCAATTTTTTCTATTTCGTCTGAATTAAGATTTTCACAATCACCAGTTGTTCCGAAACCTCCATCATTTTTATATCTTCCAGCCCGACCTGCAATTTGTGACATTTCTATTAAGTTAAGTCGTCTAGTTTTTTTTCCATCAAATTTTTTTAAATTTGAAAAATAAATTTCGTTGATATCCATGTTAAGACCCATACCTATTGCATCAGTTGCAATTAAATAGTCGACATCTCCGGATTGATACAGACCTACTTGGGAATTTCTCGTTTTTGGACTCAAGGAACCCATAATCACTGCAGCCCCACCTTTTTGTCGTCTAACAAGTTCTGCTATTGCATAAACTTCTTCTATAGAAAAAGCTATTATCGCTACTTTTCTGTCTAATCTTGATATCTTTTTTATTCCCGAATAACTTAATCTTGAATATCTATCTTTTTTTTCAAACTCTACATTATCAACTAACTCTTCAATAATTTTTGCCATTACTTGAGAACCAAGAAACATAGTCAATTTTGCACCGCGTGATTCAAGCATTCGTTCCGTGAAAATATGGCCTCTTTCTTTATCGGCGCACATTTGAATTTCATCAATAGCAACAAATTCTACATTTTTATTTTTTGGCATAGACTCTACAGTGCAAATAAAATAATTAGCTGTAGTAGGAATTATTTTTTCCTCTCCAGTAATGAGAGCAACTTTATCTTGACCTACTTTAGTTACACACTTGTCATAAACTTCTCTAGCAAGAAGTCTCAATGGTAATCCAAAAATACCAGAGTCAAACTCAAGCATTTTTTCGATTGCAACATGTGTTTTACCTGTGTTTGTTGGACCTAGGAGAGCTACAATTTTTGAAGAGCTAGAATTCATATTTGTGTCAGATATTATTTTTTATACTATATGTAGATCAAAGTTGAGAACAAAGTAAGATTAAAACATGACCGAATCGTTTTGTCAAATGTTCCTATTCTTAACAATTGATTTGACTTCTAACAGGTAGTCCCCGTAGGGTAAATAAAGTTAAAATGTCTTCTAAAGTTAAAAAGAATATTCTAAAGTTAAAAGAGTCTTCTACGCTTGTAATTAATGAAAAGTCAAAGGTTCTTATTTCCAAAGGAAAAAAAGTTTATCAATTTGGGTTTGGACAATCACCCTTTCCAGTACCAGAAAAAATTGTAGAGGCACTGAAAAAAAATGCACACAGAAAAGAGTATTTACCAATTCAAGGTTTGCCTGATCTTAGGGAAAAAATTTCAAAATATTTATTAAGAAGAACAGGGAATAATTACCCAAAAGAAAATATTTTAATTACACCTGGATCAAAAGAAGCGATGTTGCTTATACATATTGCTTTTAATGGTGAAATAATAATTCCCGCACCTGGCTGGGTTTCATATGAGCCCCAAGCAGATATAGGTTCAAATAAAGTTCATTGGCTAGGAACAACAAGAGAAAATAATTGGTTTCCAACCGCAAAGGAACTTGAAAAAAAAATTAAATCAATCGGTAAAAAGAAAAATTTAATTTTAATTCTTAACTCACCAAACAATCCATCAGGAGCAGTGTGTGAAAATTTAGAGGAATTAGCTAATGTTGCAAAAAAATATAAAATCTTAGTTTTATCAGATGAAATTTATACCGACCTAACTTTTACAAATGAATATAACTCGATATCAACATTTTATCCTGAATTAACTTTTATTACTGGTGGCTTAAGTAAATGGTGTGGGGCAGGTGGCTGGAGATTAGGTTTTTTGGCAGTTCCAAAAAAATTAACTGAATTTTTAAAAAGCTTAAAGTCTCTCGCAAGTGAATCTTATTCAACAGTAAATACTCCAACTCAATATGCTTCTGTTGAAGCTTACGCTTTTGAACATGAAAACTATAAATTAAAAGTAAGGTCTATTTTAAAAGCCGTAGGAAATTATGTTTATAATAATTTAAAATCTAATAAAATATTAATTGCACCGCCACAAGGAGCCTTTTATCTAATGCCAGAATTTAAAAATAAAAAGTTTAAAACATCATCAAAATTATGTGAAGCGATTTTAAATGATACAGGTGTTGCTATGTTGCCAGGCTCGGATTTTGGTTTTTCACCAAAAAAAATGTTAACAAGGTTGAGCTATACTGATTTTGATGGAACTGAATTTTACAGAAATGTTACAAATTGCAGTATGATAGATGATGACATGATTAAAAAGTTTGCTCCAAATATAGTAGAGGGCGTAAATAAATTATCAAATTGGGCCAAAAATTTATAAGATTCTCTTTGACCTCTATTCAATAACATAGTTAAATTAATCATTATAACAAGAGGAGTGCACATGAAAAAAATGACGTCATTGATTTCAGCGGTACTAGTAATGTTTGCTTTTTCAAGCCCTATTACTTCAATCGCAAAATCAGCAGAGTTCTTTACGATAGGAACAGGTGGACCTACTGGAGTATATTTCCAAACAGGTAACGCAATCTGTAAAATGTTACACAAGTCAGCAATAAGTGCTGATCATGGTAGAAAAAAAGGTACAGCTAGAGCTTATAGATGTACCGCACCTTCAACAGGTGGATCAAACTATAATATTGGACAAATCAAAGATGGTGAGTTTCAATTTGGTGTTG
This sequence comes from uncultured Pelagibacteraceae bacterium, assembly GCA_902625125.1. Taxonomy (GTDB): domain Bacteria; phylum Pseudomonadota; class Alphaproteobacteria; order Pelagibacterales; family Pelagibacteraceae; genus Pelagilacustribacter. The sequence continues at coordinate 3,129 of CACOAB010000013.1, read as the reverse complement.
CTCAGTCAGACTGGCAGTACCATGCTTACAATGGTTCAAGCAAATGGGAAGGAAAACAGTTTAGTAATTTAAGAGCTGTATTTTCTGTTCACAATGAACCATTCCAAATTTGGGCAAGTAAAAAATCTAAAATTAAAGATTTCAAAGGCCTAAAAGGAAAAACTGTAAACATTGGTAACCCTGGATCTGGTCAAAGAGGAACTATGGAAGAATTAATGAAAGCTATGGGAGCAGATATGAGCATGTTCAAAGCAACGACTGAACTTACTTCTTCCGAACAAGTAAAAGCTCTTTGCGATGGTAAAATAGATGCATTCGGATATTCAGTAGGATTTCCTAATGGAGCTATGGAGCAAGCAGCGACTTGTAAAGCAAAAGCTAGTCCAATCAACTTAACTGGTGCGCCAGTTCAAGGTTTAATTGATGGAGCTGACTACTATGCAAAAGCTGTAATTCCAAAAGGAACTTATTCTAATCAGAAAAAAGACGCTACAACGTTTGGTGTAAAAGCTACAGTTGTTACTAGCGCAGATGTTTCTGAAGAACTTGTATACTTAGTAACAAAAGCGGTAATGGAAAACTTTGATGATTTCAGAGCTCAACATCCTGCTTTTGGACCACTGGAGAAGAAAAATATGATAGCTGATGGTTTATCGGCTCCATTACACCCAGGTGCAATTAAGTACTACAAAGAAGCTGGATTAATGTAATTCAACTTTTTAGTTTAATTAAAAAAGGCCCAATATTTGTTGGGCCTTTTTTTTTAGAATAATGTATCTTAGAGGGAATGAATCAAACTATTCAAAGTAAGATTAAAGATAAAATTCAAGAAGATATTTCTCCCACACGAAATTTATCAGGCATACATTTAAAAATTGTATTTGGAATTGCAATACTTTGGACACTATTTCAGCTTTGGTACGCTTCTCCTTTTCCTTTCTGGTTTAACTTTGGGATGTTCAAAGGTTTACCTGCTCGAGCAATACATTTAGGTTTTGCTTTGACATTAACTTTTTTAATTTTCCCAATAGCAAGGGGAAAACGAATTTCAGTTATCGATATACTTATTAGTATTATCGCTGCTTTTTGCTGTTTGTATATTTATTTTTTTTATGATGATCTTGTTAATAGGGGTGGAATACTTTTAGTTAAAGAGATATTTGGATTTAAAGTTCCTGTGGAGCTTATTATTGGGGCAATAGGTATTTTAATACTATTAGAGGCTACAAGAAGAGCAATAGGCTTACCTTTGGTAATTATAGCTATTTGCTTTCTTTTATTTTCTTATTTTGGAAAATATGCACCTGATATTATTTCTCATGGAGGACTATCAGTCAAAAGACTGGTTGGTTTTCAATGGTTTGATCAAGAAGCTATTTTTGGAATTCCAATAGGTGTATCCGTTGATTTTATATTTTTATTTGTGCTTTTTGGAGCATTATTAGAAACCGCCGGCGGTGGAAAATATTTTTTAGATTTAGCATTTGCAATGGTTGGTAAAATGAGAGGTGGACCAGCTAAAGCTGCAATTTTGGGATCAGGAATGACAGGAATGATATCAGGTTCTTCAATAGCAAATACAGTTACTACCGGAACTTTCACAATTCCAATAATGAAAAAGACTGGATTTTCTCAAGAGAAAGCAGGAGCTATTGAAGTTTCCTCTTCTGTAAACGGACAAATCATGCCACCTGTTATGGGAGCCGCAGCTTTTGTTATGGCAAGTTTTATAGGCGTTACTTATTTTGAAGTTGTAAAACATGCTTTTTTACCTGCTATAATTTCTTATATTGCTTTATTCTATATTTCTCATTTAGAGGCACTAAAATTAGGACTTAAAGGAATGGATGCCTCAGATGTACCTCATCTAAAGAGAACCTTTTTATCTGGGTTACATTTTTTAATACCAATTTTTGTTTTAATTTTCTTACTTGTTTACATGAGATACACAGCAGGTTTTTCAATTTTTTATGCCACGATTTCTTTAATCTTGGTGAATTTAATAAATCGTATAATCAAAAACTCAGATTATAAAATTGGCCTTATCGAGTGGTGGAATCAAACTATTGTAGGCCTTCAAAAGGGTGCAATTAATATGGTGGGAGTTGGAATAGCAATAGCCACTGCAGGTATAATAGTAGGAGCGGTAGGATCTACCGGGCTTAGTACTAATTTAATTATAGTCATTGAGACAATAGCTAGAGACAATGTAATTATATTAATTTTATTAACTATCATACTTTGTTTACTTCTAGGAATGGGTCTTCCTACGACTGCAAACTATGTGGTAGTGGCTTCACTAATGGCTACAGTTTTAGTTGATGTTGGAAATGCTTCAGGCTTTATTTTTCCATTAATTGCTGTTCACCTATTTGTGTTTTACTTTGGATTGATGGCTGATGTTACACCTCCTGTTGGTTTGGCATCATATGCGGCAGCAGCAATTTCTGGTGGCGATCCTTTAAGAACAGGGCTTCAAGCTATTTGGTATAGTTTAAGAACAGGAATTCTACCGATCGTTTTTCTATTTAACCATGAACTTTTATTAATTGGGGTAGACAGTATTTGGCAAGCCCTGTTGGTAATTGTCACTTCATTAATTGGTATTTTAGTTTTCACAGCAGCCACACAACAATGGTTCATAAATAAATTAAGGTGGTTCGAGACTATAGCTTTTTTAATCATATCTTTGTCTTTTTTAGCCCCAGACTATGTATTAGGAAAATTCTATCCAAAATTCAATGAACAAAATCTTTCAGCACAAAATATTCAAAATTTATCTTTCGATCCCTCAAAAGAAGTTCATATAAAAGTCACACGTGTAACTGAATATGGAGAAAGATATAAATTATTTGTTATTGATAAAGGAAAATTTGAAAATAATTATAATCTAGAAGAATACGGAGTGACATTAGTAGATCAAAACGACCAACTGACCGTAGATAAATTAAATTGGAAAGGGGAGGCAAAGAAATCCGGTATTCAAATGGGTGACATCATAAGTAATTTCAAAATCGAAAACCCAGACAGACCGAATAAAGCCATAGTTTTCCCTTTTGCTCTGATATTTTTAATAATGTTTGGATTTATTAATTTTAAATTTGGAAAAAAGAAAACCCTATCTGAATA
>CACOAB010000012.1 GCA_902625125.1 uncultured Pelagibacteraceae bacterium | reverse complement strand
CAGAAATTATGGACTCAGCTATTAATGGTGTATTACAATCTCTTGACCCTTACTCTGCTTATATGAGTCCTGAATTATTTAAAGAAATGCAAACAGATACCAGAGGTGAATTTGGCGGTTTAGGAATCGAGATTGGTATGGAGGCTGGTGTAGTAAAAGTTATTTCACCAATTGACGATACTCCAGCACAAAAGGCTGGTATTAAAGCTGGTGATTTCATTGTAAAAATTGGTAAAGAACAAGTGCAAGGAAAATCTTTACTAGAAGCTGTCAAGTTAATGCGTGGACCAGTCGGTACATCGATAGATCTTACTATAAGAAGAAAAAATGTGAAAAAATCTTTAGAATTTAGTATTAAAAGAGAAATAATCGAAGTGCGGTCTGTGAGTTCTAAAGTAATTAGTAAAAAAAAAAATATTGGTTACGTGAGGTTAAAATCATTCAATGAAAACAGCGATAGTCAATTTTTAAAATCACTTAAAAAATTTGAAAAAAACTCAAAAATCAAAGGTTATGTTATTGATCTAAGAAATAATCCTGGAGGATTACTTACCCAAGCTATAAATATCACTGATTTTTTTTTAGATGATGGCGAAATTGTATCTACCAAAGGACGGAAAGTCTCTGAGACAAGGAAATTTTTCGCAAGAAAAGGAGACGAAGTAAAGGGTAAGCCAGTTGTGGTAATAATAAATAATGGCTCTGCATCAGCATCTGAGATTTTAGCTGGTGCATTAAAAGACCACAAAAGGGCAATAATTCTTGGAGAAAATTCCTACGGAAAAGGTTCCGTACAATCAATCATACCTCTTAGAAATGGTGGTGGGATGAGGTTGACTATTTCAAAGTACTATCTCCCTTCCGGCAAGTCTATTTCAGAGGTAGGGGTGACACCTGATATTCTAGTTGAAGAAATTGACGATGATTTTAAAATTAATACCGAAAAAGATAATCAGCTTGATTACGCCATAAAATTATTTAATTCTTAAATCATGAGTGAACAAAAACTTCCTATGCGCATTGGAGTAGGAATTATAGTTTTAAATAAAAAAAATCAAGTTTTTGTTGGTAAAAGGAAAGACAATCCAGGAGACAAATGGCAAATGCCACAGGGTGGTCTTGATAAAGATGAAAATTTCAAAACTGCAATGAGAAGAGAGCTGATGGAGGAGACAAGTATAAAAAATTTTAAAATAATTAGAGAAATAGAACAAATCTATGAATATGAACTGCCAAATAATTTAGTTGGTATTATCTGGAAGGGTAAATTTAGAGGTCAAAAACAAAAATGGTTTATTATAAAATTTTTAGGTGAAGATAATGATATTGATATAAATACTAAACATCCAGAATTTATTGATTGGAAATGGATTGATCCAAAAAAATTACCAGATGTAATAGTAAATTTTAAAAAGAATTTATATGTAAATTTGCTAAAAGAAATTAAAGCAACTATAAATTTATAGTTTTTAAAGTTTCTACTTTGTAGGACTCAATATATTGTTCTTTATCTGTTAATTTTATTTCTTTTAATTTATTTTGAGATTGCTGGATCAAGTCATTTATTAGGCTTTTACTCAAATCTTGTAAATTTTTTGCTGTTGATGTTAATATTAAAAGATTATTATTAGAGAATTCTACTGTTCCTTCTTCTACGTAATATTTTTTTTCATCCTGACCTTTGATTATTACTAATCCAGGTCTTAAAAAAGTAATTAACGGTATATGATCTTTTAAAATACCCATTTGACCCTCATAAGATGGAAGAGTTACTTCAGTAACTTGTGACTTCAAAATTGTCTGACTAGGTGTAATGATTTCAATATTAAATTTATCTGACATTACTTATTATCTTTGGATAGCTTTTCTCCTTTTTCTATCACTTCTTTAATTCCACCTACCATGTAAAAAGCTGCTTCTGGTAAATGGTCATATTCACCCTTGCAAATGGCATCAAAACCTTTGATGGTATCTTCTAAATCTACTAATTTTCCAGGAGAACCTGTAAATACTTCAGCAACAAAAAATGGTTGTGATAGAAATCTTTGTATTTTTCTAGCTCTAGCAACTGTAAGTTTGTCCTCTTCAGAAAGTTCGTCCATACCCAAAATTGCGATAATATCTTGTAAAGACTTGTAAGCTTGTAAAATTCTTTGAACATCTCTGGCAACTCTATAATGTTCTTCACCCACAATCCTCGGATCTAAAATTCTAGAAGTGGAGTCTAAAGGGTCGACTGCTGGATATATTCCAATTTCAGCAATCTGTCTTGATAATACTGTTGTTGCGTCCAAGTGTGAAAATGATGTTGCTGGAGCTGGATCTGTTAAATCATCTGCAGGAACATAAATAGCTTGTACTGATGTAATAGACCCTTTGTCTGTAGATGTAATTCTCTCTTGAAGGTTCCCCATATCAGTTGCAAGCGTTGGCTGATATCCAACGGCTGAGGGTATTCTTCCGAGTAATGCAGATACTTCAGAGCCTGCTTGAGTAAATCTAAAAATATTGTCTACGAAAAATAATACATCCTGTCCTTCTTTGTCTCTAAAATATTCTGCAACAGTCAATCCTGTTAAGGCAACTCTTGCTCTAGCCCCCGGGGGTTCGTTCATTTGTCCATAAACAAGAGCAGCTTTCGATCCTTTTCCATCTGTTTTAATTACACCTGACTCGATCATCTCATGATACAAATCATTTCCCTCTCTAGTTCTTTCACCCACGCCTGCAAAAACAGAAAATCCACCATGAGCTTTTGCAATGTTATTTATTAATTCCATAATTGTAACTGTTTTGCCAACTCCGGCTCCACCAAACAAACCTATTTTTCCTCCTTTTGCATATGGAGCTAATAGATCAATAACTTTAATCCCTGTAACTAATTGCTCAGTTTCAGTCGCTTGATCTGTAAATTTAGGTGCTGATCTGTGTATTGGCCATTTCTCTTTTGTCTTTACATCACCTTTTTCATCAATAGCCTCACCTACAACATTGATAATTCTTCCCAAAGTTTCAGGACCTACTGGAACACTTATAGGAGCTCCAGTGTTTGATACTTCATCACCGCGCTTAAGACCCTCTGTTGCATCCATTGCGATTGTTCTAACATCATTTTCACCTAAATGTTGAGCAACTTCTAAAATTAATTTATTTCCTGAATTATTTACCTCTAAAGCTGTATAAATTTCTGGTAAATTAGAATCAAAATTTACATCAACTACTGCCCCAATAATTTGTGTAATTTTTCCTTTTTTATTCATTATTATAAACTTTCTGCTCCTGATATAATTTCTATTAATTCTTTCGTAATAGAAGCCTGACGACTTCTATTATAATTAATCGTGAGTTTATCAACTAAATCTCCGGCATTCCTCGTTGCATTATCCATAGCCGTCATTCTTGATCCTTGTTCACTTGCTGCATTTTCTAATAAAGCTTTAAAAATTTGTGTTGAAATATTTTTAGGTAACAAATCCTCCAAAATTTCATCTTCTTCAGGTTCAAATTCATATGAAAAGTTTTCATCATCATTTTCTTTAATATTTTTAGCATCTGCGGGTATTATTTGTTGTGCCTGAGGAATTTGAGTGATTACATTTTTGAAATTGTTATAAAATATAATACATTTGTCGAATTCGTTTTGACTGAATAAGGATATAATCTCATTTCCAACAATATTTGCCTCGCTAAAGGTAATTTGTTTTTTTTCTTTAAAGCTAAATTTTTTAATTACATATTTGCCAAAATCTCTTCTTATTTGATCGTAGCCTTTTGATCCGACAGTAATTATTTTTAATACCTTTTCTGCTTTTAATATCTTTTTAAAATGAGACTTAGCTAATTTACATATATTTGAATTAAATCCTCCGCATAATCCACGGTCAGCCGTCAAAACTACACATAGGTACTTTTTATCCTCTCCAGTGCCAACTAAAAGTTTTGGAGCGTTCTGTGGATCATTTATGGATTTTGTTAAATTCAATATGATATTTTGCATTTTTTGACTATAGGGTCTGCCTTTTTCTGCACTTTCTTGAGCTTTTCTTAATTTTGCAGCAGCCACCATTTTCATGGCTTTGGTAATCTTTTGGGTCGATTTAACACTTTTTATTCTTTTTTTTAAATCATCTAAACTAGGCATTATCTATTTTTTATATTCCTCTATAGCTTGAGTTAATAATTTTTCCATATCTTCTTCTAATTTCCCGGAAGATTGAATTGAGTCAATGATTTCTGGTTTTTCGGATTTAATTTTTTCAATTATATCTTTTTCAAATTGTTTAACTTTATTTAGTTCAACATTGTCTAAATGACCCTTCACACCAGTAAATACTGATATTACTTGTTCTGCTACTGTCATTGGAGAATATTGGTCTTGTTTTAATAATTCTGTTAATTTTGCACCCCGGTTTAATAATTGTTGAGTAGAAGCATCTAAGTCAGATCCAAATTGAGCGAAAGCTGCCATCTCTCTATATTGAGCAAGTTCTAATTTAATTGAGCCAGCTACCTTTTTCATTGCTTTAGTTTGTGCTGCAGATCCTACTCGTGATACTGATAAACCAACGTTAACAGCAGGTCTAATTCCTTGGTTAAATAATTCAGTTTCCAAAAATATTTGTCCATCAGTAATAGAAATTACATTTGTAGGAATATAGGCAGAAACGTCACCTGCTTGTGTCTCAATAATTGGCAATGCAGTTAATGATCCACCTCCATTAGCGTCACTTAATTTTGCAGATCTTTCTAAAAGTCTACTGTGAAGATAGAAAACATCACCAGGGTAAGCTTCTCTTCCCGGAGGTCGTCTAAGTAAAAGTGACATTTGTCTGTATGCTACTGCTTGTTTTGACAAATCATCGTAGACTATCAAAGCATGCATTCCGTTGTCTCTAAAATATTCACCTATTGTACAGCCAGTATAAGGAGCTAAAAACTGAAGTGGTGCAGAGTCTGATGCTGTTGCAGCAACTATAGTTGTGTATTTAAGTGCGCCTGCTTCTTCTAAAGTTTTCGTTATTTGAGCTACGGTTGAACGTTTTTGTCCAATTGCCACATACACACAATAAAGTTTTTTCTTCTCATCAGATGACTCGTTTATTTTTTTTTGATTTATAATTGCATCAATTGCAACAGCGGTTTTACCTGTTTGTCTGTCACCAATAATTAATTCCCTTTGGCCTCTGCCTACAGGTATAAGAGAGTCGATAGATTTTAAACCTGTCTGCATTGGTTCACTAACAGATTGTCTTGGAATTATACCTGGGGCTTTTACTTCAACTCTTTTTCTTTCTTTAGAAGAGATAGCTCCTTTTCCATCTATTGGATTTCCTAAACCATCAACAACTCTTCCTAATAATTCTTTTCCAACTGAAACATCAACAATTGCATTGGTTCTTTTAATTGTGTCGCCCTCTTTAATTTTTCTATCGTCTCCAAAAATTACAACTCCAACATTGTCATTTTCTAAGTTTAATGCCATACCTTTTGAGCCATCTTCAAACTCAACCATTTCTCCAGCCTGAACATTGTCCAAACCGTAAACTCGTGCAATTCCATCACCAACTGATAAAACTTTTCCAATTTCTGAAACTTCAGCTTTTTCGCCAAAATTTTTAATTTGATCTTTGAGTAATTTAGTAATTTCTGAAGGGTTTATAGACATATTAACTTTCTAACATTTCTTGTTTGTATTTATTTAATTTATTTTTAATCGAGGTATCAATCATAAAGCTTCCAAGTTGAAGTTTTAATCCTCCAATAAGTTCTTTATCAACCTTATAATTAAATTTAATAGTTGAGCTTGCTGAAGAAGATAGTTCTTTACTTATATTCTCAAGTTCAGTTTCTGATAATTCTTTAGAAGATATTAAAGAAGCTTTAACTTCTCCTCTTTTTTGTGCGCAAAATTTTAAAAAACTATCGATAATTTTTTCAACAAAAAATATTCTTCTTTTTTCAATTAATAAAAACATAAAGTTTTTTAAATTTTTTGAAAAGTTTAGCTTTTCAGCTAATAGGTTTAATACTTTGTTTTGATTATCTATACTTTGAGTTGGATTATGTATGAAATTTTTTATCTCTGGGCTATTGATCAATAGAGAGGCGAAGTTCTTGATGTCATTTTCTATTTTCTCTAATTCACTGGCTTCTTGCGCTACTCCAAAAAGGGCGCGAGAGTATCTTTCTGAAGTTTCTGTTGAGAAAGATTTATTTGTGCTCATTTTTTATTGAAATTATTATGAAATAATGAGCGTGTCGTACCATAAGAGTTTACCTTGATCAAGTTTCCAAATAATCGATTAACCAAAATTTACGGGATCGACATCAACCGTAAGTTTAATTTTGCTTGAGATTTTCAATGAATTTAGAAGGTTAGAAACCATTTTTTGCTTTAAGCTTTTCTCATTAAACCTAATTAATAATCTTGATCTAAATTTTTTTTTTATCTTTAGTAAAGGCGAGTCTACAGGGCCCATGATTTCTAAACCATTAATCTTACTAAGGCGTGTTTTAATTTCTCTTGCTCCTTCAATACTTAAAGATTGGTTATTAGCTGATATGATTATTGCGATAAGTCTACAAAAAGGAGGTAGGGAATTTTCTTTTCTCGAAATAAGTTCTTTTTTTAAAATTTCATCAGGATTATTTTTTATCAACTCATTTAAAGTAATGTTCTCAGGAGATAATGTTTGGTAAACAATTAAAGATTCAGAACTAAATCTGCCAGCTCTTCCGCTTAATTGATTATACAATTGAATATTTTTTTCAGTAGTTCTTAAGTCGTAACCTCTTCCCGAAAAATCTGCATCAATTACAACTATGCAATTTAGTTTAGGAAAGTTAAAACCTTTTGAAATCATCTGAGTTCCAACTAAAATGTCTACCTGGTTATTTCTGATTCTGTTAAACAAGGAATTCGTGTGATCCTTTATTTTCATATAATCACTTGAAAAAATTTCTATTTTGCTAGTTGGAAACAATTTACTTACTTCCTCATAAATTTTTTCAACACCTGGCCCGTACATTATAAAATCGCAATTTTTTTTGTCTTTACATTTATTAAATATTTTTTTTTCAGAGGAGCAATGATGACAAACAGCTTTGTTTTTACTTTTGTGGAATGTTAAGTACATCGAACAATTATTACAGATCTGTTTATATCCACAATTTTTACAAATTAAATATGGAGCATAACCTCTTCTATTTAAAAAAAATAAAACTTGTTCCCCTTTCTCAAGAAATTTCTTAACAATTTTAATGCTTTCATCAGAAACATGGCTATTTTTTATTTTTTTTAAATTTAAATTTACAATTTTTGTTTTCGGTAAAGGATAATCGGCATATCTCTTATTAATTTTAAAATGTCTAAATTTTTTATTTTGAATATTATTAAAAGTTTCTAGTGATGGTATGGCGCTGACTAAATGGATTGGTATTTTTTCAAAAGAAGCTCTCGCTATTGCCATATCTCTTGCATGATATATTACACCTTCATCTTGCTTGTAAGAAGTGTCATGTTCTTCATCAACAATTATAATTCCAAGTTTTTTAAAAGGTAAAAGTAAAGAGGATCTTGCTCCAACGACTAATTTAATATTATTATTAATTATACCATTCCAAATAATTCTTTTATTTTTTGGCGTTATTTTTGAATGCCAAATTGCAGGTTCGAAACCAAAGAAATCGTAGAACCTTGTCTTAAATTCGTTAGTTAAAAAAATTTCTGGAAGCAAAACTAAAGCTTGTTTATTTTCAGCAATAATTTTTTTTATTCTCTCAAAATATACAAGTGTTTTACCTGAACCAGTTGTTCCTTGAAGGACAGAAACATCAAATCTATTATTTTTTGAATTTAAAAATTTTAAAGCATCATTTTGTTCTTGATTTAATTTGAATTTTTTTGCTTTGATCGCTCTTAGATCAAAATTTTTATCATTTTTAAAAAATAAATTTTTATTACCTCCAATAACCATTTTAAGAACGAGTCCTACGGGTGTTACGTTGTACATCGCGAACCATTTCATAAAATTTATGAAATTTTTATTTAAAGAAATTTTCCCAATTTTTTTATGAATATTTTTAATTTTTATATCTTTTGGCGCAAAATTTTCACTTGGCCATACAACACCAATCGCCTTTTCTTTACCAAAAGGGACTTCAACGATATCGCCTGGGGTTAATTTTTCTTTATTTGTTTTGTATGTAAATGAAAAATTAAATATTTTAGGCAGCAATACTTGCGCTTTCATATTTTAATAGTAGTTGAATTTTTTTTTTTTAAAAATGAATTGGTCTTTTATCAACAGCTAAAGCTGCTTCTTTAATGGCTTCCGTATGTGTTGGATGGGCATGGCAAGTTCTAGCAATATCCTCTGCGCTAGCACCAAATTCCATTGCTAAAGCCATCTCCGCAATCATATCTCCACAATGTGGTCCAATTATATGTACGCCCAAAACTTTATCTGTTTTACTATCAGCTAGAATTTTTACAAATCCTTCTGTTTCATTATTTACTTTAGCTCTTGAATTAGCAAGAAAAGGAAATTTACCTATTTTATATGTTTTTTTTTCCTCTTTTAATTGTTCTTCTGTTTTACCAACTGTTGCTACTTCCGGAGAGGTATAAATGACACCAGGAATTACATCATAATTTACATGTCCTGCCTGTCCAGCTAAAATTTCAGCAACTGCAATACCTTCTTCCTCCGCTTTATGAGCTAACATTGGTCCTTTAATTACGTCGCCAATGGCATAAATGTTACTGATCGAGGTTTGTAATTTTTCATTCACTTCTATTCTGCCTTTGCTGTCTTTTTTAATTCCAATTTTAGAGAGATTTAATCCTTCTGTATAAGGTTTTCTACCAACTGATACTAAAACTTTATCCACTTCTAAGAGCTCTTTTGTTGAATTTTTAACATTGGTATATGATATTGAAACAAATTTTCCTTGATCAACAACCGACTCGACCTTTGATCCCATTTTAAACTTAATACCTTGTTTTGATAATATTTTTTGAAACTCATTTGAGACTTCTCTGTCCATTCCTGGCGTAATAAAATCTAAATATTCTATGACTGTGACATCAGACCCTAACCTTGACCATACAGAGCCCATTTCTAATCCAATGTATCCTCCTCCAATCACTGCTAGTTTATTTGGAACTTTTTTGAATGACAAAGCACCAGTAGAAGAAACAATATTTTTTTCATCAATTTCAATGCCAGGCACTGAAGTTACAGCGGAACCAGTGGCTATTACAATATTTTTAGAATTTATATTAGTTCTCTTATTGCTGGCTTCGTAAACAACGATGTCATTCTTAGAAAAAAGAACTCCTTTGCCTTTAAAGTAAGTAACTTTATTTTTTTTAAATAAAAACTCAACTCCTTTTGTTAAAACCTGAATAGATTTGTTTTTATTTGACATCATTTTTTCTATGTTTAGTTTTATTCCATCTATTTCTATACCTTGATTATTAAAATCTTTTTTAGCTTTATGAAAATTTTCTGATAAGTTTAACAAGCTCTTTGACGGGATACATCCTACATTTAGACATGTTCCCCCAAGCGCTCCTCTTGACTCAACGCACGCAGTTTTCAAACCAAGCTGAGCAGCTCTGATAGCACACACATATCCTCCTGGACCACCACCAATTACAACTAAATCAAAATTATGTTCCATTATTAAATATTTAAAAAAAGTCTTTTTGGTTGTTCTAAAGACTCTTTCACTATTTTTAAAAAAGATACTGCCTCTTTGCCATCAATTATTCTATGGTCATATGATAAGGCTAGATACATTATTGGTCTAATCTCAACTTTACCATCAAAAACAACTGGCCTTTCAATAATATTATGCATTCCAAGAACTGCAGATTGGGGTGGATTAAGTATTGGCGTAGAAAGCATTGAACCATAAATCCCGCCATTCGTTATTGTAAATGTACCACCTTGTAAATCTTCAATCGTAATCTTGCCGTCTCTAGCTTTTGAGCTTAATCCACTTATGTTTTTTTCTATATCAGCGAATGACATTTCATCTGTTTCTCTAAGAACTGGAACTACTAATCCTCTATCAGTTCCAACGGCAATACTTATGTTATAATAATTTTTATAAACTATTTCATCATCCTGAATTTCTGCGTTTATGGAGGGGTAATTTTTTAATCCTATCACACAAGCTTTCACAAAAAATGACATGAATCCAAGCTTGACAGCATATTTTTTCTGAAATTCTTCTTTGTACGTGCTCCTCATTGACATTACTTCGCTCATATCAACTTCATTAAATGTTGTAAGCATTGCAGCATTTTCTTGGGCCTCCTTCAATCTTTTAGCGATTGTTAATCTTAACCTTGTCATCTTAACTCTCTCTTCGGGGCCGTGTTTAATTTTTCTTTCAGATGGAGCGGGTTTAGATCCCATCAAAGCCATGATGTCTTCTTTTAAAATAATACCATTTTTTCCTGAACCTTGAATACCAGCTAAATCAACTTTAGTTTCACTGGCCATTTTTCTTGCAGCAGGAGAAATTTTCTTTTCTTCTTTACGTGAAACTGATTCTTCGAGTACTTCTTCTAAAATAAGCGGTTCTTCATTCTCTAACTTCAGAGTAGGCATTTCAATTTTTTTTGATTTAGTTTTTTTTGTATCTGTAATTTTCTTCTCTTCAAATATCTTCGGTTGATTGACTTCCTTTTTTTTCTTTTTAGGAGGACTATAATCATTTATTTCACTAGTATTTGTCGTTTTGCTTTTCAAAGAACTGTCAACTGTTCCAAGTAAAGAACCCACATTTACAGTCTCTCCTTCTTTGACTGCGATGCTTCCTAGCACTCCGTTAGTAGGAGAAGGTACTTCAACGTTGACTTTATCTGTTTCCAGCTCGACTAAGGGCTCATCAGCAGACACTTCTTCTCCTTGAGTTTTAAGCCACTTTGAAACTGTTGCTTCTGTTACCGACTCTCCAAGTGTTGGCACTGTAATTTTTTCTGACATTTAATCTTTAAGTACCTTGTCTAATATTTCTTTTTGTTGTGCAAGATGTTTGTTTAAATTTCCGGTCGCAGTTGAAGAAGCTGCCTTTCTACCAACATATTTTACAGATTTATCACCAAAATTTATCATTTCTAAAGTTCTATCTATATAATTTCTAACTGTGTTCCAGGCACCCATATTCATTGGCTCCTCTTGACACCATATAAAATTCGCTTTTGAGTATCTTTTTAGGATATTTGCTAATGTTTTAGCTGGAAATGGATAGAGTTGTTCAATCCTCACAAAAGTTACTCTGTCATTCTTGTATTTTTCTCTTGCTTCAACTAAATCGTAATAAATTTTACCAGAACACATAACTACTTTTTTAATTTGATCGTCTCTTTTTTTAAGAGCTAATAAATTTTTTATATTTGAATAAGCATCATCTTCTAAAATCCTGTGAAAGGTACTTTTTTTTGAAAATTCTGAAATATTTGAAATACATTTCTTATGTCTTAAAAGCGATTTGGGTGTCATTATTACTAATGGCTTCCTAAACTCTCTATGCATTTGACGTCTCAAAACATGAAAATAATTTGACGGAGTGGTACAGTTTACAACTTGTAAGTTTTCACCTGCGCATAATTGTAAAAACCTCTCTAATCTTGCTGAAGAATGCTCTGGGCCCTGACCTTCATAACCATGTGGCAGTAACATTACCAAACCACTAGCTCTTCCCCATTTTGACTCTCCGGATGAAATAAATTGATCAATAATAATTTGAGCTCCGTTGGCAAAATCACCAAATTGCGCCTCCCATAAAACTAGGGTCTCTGGCTCAGATAGAGAATATCCAAATTCAAATCCAAGCACTGCTAACTCGGAAAGCAAACTATCAATAATTTCAAAATTTTTTTGCTTTTGTGAAATATTATTTAAAGGTACGTATCTTTCATGATTATCTTGATTTCTTAAAACTGCATGTCTTTGACTAAAAGTTCCTCTACCAGAATCTTGACCAGATAGTCTCACTGAAAAACCTTCAGTAAGTAAAGTTCCAAACGCTAAACTTTCAGCAGTTGACCAATCTATCGCTTTACCCTCTTTAATTGTGTTCATTCTTAAGTCAAATATCTTTTTTAAAGTTTTATGAACATTAAAATTTGAAGGGATCTTAGAAATTTTTTTTCCAATTTCGATTAATTTAGTTTTCTCTACACCACTCACACCTCTCTTGTCTTTTCCTAAACCTGGTTTAAACCGAGACCAGGCTCCATCAAACCACTTTAGTTCTGATTTATAGCTTTTTGATGATTCAAACTCTTTTTCCAAATAGTTTTTAAACTTTATTTTTTCATTTTGAAGGTCAGTTTTTGTAGTCAATTTTTCGTTACTTAATTTATTTCCATAAATAGAAAGAGTTGTTGGATGAGATCTAATTTTTCTGTACATAATTGGTTGTGTGAATGAAGGCTCATCTCCCTCGTTATGCCCAAACCTTCTGTAACAAACCATATCTATGACAATATCTCTATTAAATTTTTGCCTGTACTCTGTAGCAATCTTTGCGCAATGTACTACTGCTTCGGGGTCATCACCATTCACATGTAATATTGGAGCTTGAGCTGTTTTAGCAACATCTGAGGGATAGGGCGAAGATCTTGCAAACCTTGGAGCAGTCGTAAAACCGATTTGGTTGTTAACAATTATATGTATGGTCCCTCCAATATTATGTCCGGGAAGTCCAGACATCGCAAAACATTCCGCTACTATTCCTTGTCCTGCGAAAGCTGCGTCTCCATGCATAAGCACAGGTATAACTTTTTTTCTATTTGTATCTTTATGAAAAAATTGTTTTGCCCGTACTTGTCCTAATACGACAGGATTTACTGCCTCTAGGTGAGATGGATTATCAGTCAGACTAATATGTACAGAATTGCCATCAAACTCTCTATTTGAAGAGGCACCTAGGTGGTATTTAACATCTCCTTCAAAATCTTTGGTTATATTTGATGACTTTCCAAAAAATTCGCTAAATATTGCTTTAAAAGGTTTTCCCATTACATTGGCAAGAACATTTAATCTTCCTCGGTGAGGCATACCAATTTTAATTTCTTTAGCACCTAAATTTCCTCCTCTTTTGATTATTTGTTCTAATGCTGGGATTAATGATTCTCCTCCATCAAGTCCGAATCTTTTAGTTCCGACAAATTTAATGTGTAAATATTTTTCAAAACCTTCAGCCTGAACCATCTTATTTAAAATTGCTCTTTTACCATTGTCAGTAAAGGTGATATCTTTTTCAGGACCTTCGATTCTATCTCTAATCCAGGATTTTTCCTCAGGATCTCCCATGTGCATAAACTCATAACCAATATTAGAGCAATAAGTTTTTTTTAGAATAGTAATAATTTGATTTAAATCTGCATATTGCAGACCAAGAACTCCATCTAGAAAAATTTTACGATTATAATCTTTTTTAGTAAATCCATAATTCTCTGGTTTAAGTTCAGGATGTTCCTCTTTTTTTTGAATAGACAATGGATCTAAACTAGCAATTAGATGTCCTCTTATTCGATAAGCTCTTATCAACATAATTGCTCTTACAGAGTCTTTTGTTGCCTGCTTAATTGATTTTACGTTTAAATCTGAAGAGCTTTCGCTAGGTTTAAAATTTTCTTTTAATTTTTTTGAAGGTTTCTTGATTTTTTTTTCTGGTGACCAGCTGGGCCCTTTTAAATCCTCGTAAATTAATTTTTCATCATCACTAAGCCCTTCAAAAAATCTTCTCCAGCTTTCTGGCAAAGAATTGGGATCTGAAATGTAATCAGCGTAAAACTCTTTAATAAATTCTGAGTTATTTCCTGCTAAGAAGGAAGTTTTTTTGTATACAGTATTATTATTCGAAGATGACATCAAAAATTTATTGTAACATAAATTATTAAAAATCAACCATTTAGTTTTTGGTAAAGTGTTTTGCCTATATCTGCTGGTGATTTTGAAATTGTAATTCCAGCAGATTTCATGGTTTCGATTTTATCCTCAGCACCTCCTTTGCCTCCAGAGATAATAGCCCCGGCATGTCCCATACGTCTTCCTGGAGGAGCTGTTAATCCTGCTATAAAACCAACCATTGGCTTCTTAATTTTCTCCTTTTTTAAAAATTCAGATGCCTCCTCCTCTGCGGAACCTCCTATTTCACCAATCATAACTATTGATTTAGTCTCCTCGTCTTTTAAAAAAAGTTCTAAACAATCAATAAAATTAGTTCCGTTAATTGGATCACCACCAATTCCTATACATGTTGATTGACCCATTCCATTTGCAGAAGTTTGAGCAACGGCTTCATAGGTAAGAGTTCCGGATCTTGAAACTATACCGACTGTTCCTTTTTTGTGGATGTTACCTGGCATGATACCGATTTTACATTCATCTGGAGTAATTATACCTGGACAATTTGGACCAATTAATCTTGAATTACTTTTTTTTAAAATCTGTTTTACTTTTAGCATATCCAATACGGGTATGCCCTCTGTTATGCAAACTATTAGTTCAATGTCAGCCTCTATAGCCTCAATTATTGCTGAACCAGCGTATTTTGGTGGAACGTAAATCATTGTAGCATCTGCAGAGGTTTGGTCTTTTGCTTCTTGTACAGAGTTAAAGACTGGTAGGTTCAAATGTTTTTGTCCGCCTTTTTTTGGAGTAACACCTCCTACTAACTTGGTTCCATACTTTATAGCTTGTTCAGAATGAAATGTACCATGTGTTCCTGTAAAACCTTGGCAAATTACTTTTGTATTTTTATTTATTAATATCGACACTTTAATTTATTGCTTCGACAATTTTTTTAGCTGCATCATTCAAATCTACAGCTGATAATATTTTTAATTTGGATTTATCAAGTATTTCTTTACCCTCTTTAAAATTTGTACCTGCTAATCTTACAACTAAAGGAACTGCCAAATTAATTTCTTTGGCAGCATCGACCACTCCTTGTGCAAGAACATCACATCTCATTATTCCTCCAAAAATGTTTATTAAAATTCCTTCAACATTCTTATCTGCTAAAATTAGTTTGAAAGCTGCAGTAACTTTTTCTTTTGAAGCACCTCCTCCTACATCTAAAAAATTAGCTGGTTCTTTTCCGTAAAGTTTAATTATATCCATTGTCGCCATAGCTAAACCTGCGCCATTTACCATACATCCAATAGAACCATTAAGTTTAATGTAAGCAAGATCGTATTTACTTGCTTCAATTTCTGCAGGGTCCTCCTCATTAAGATCTCTTAAATTTAATATTTCTGGCCTTCTAAAAATAGCATTATCATCAAAATTCATTTTGGCATCTAAACAAATAAGTTTACCAGCTTTAGTTAATATAAGTGGGTTAATTTCAATCAGACTTGCATCTTTTTCTAAAATTATTTTATAAAGTATCTTTATAAGCTGCTCTGCTGTTTTTTTTTGCTCATCATTTAATTTAAATATAGAAATTGTTTCATTGATTTCTTTTTCGTTTGGGCCAGTAGCTGTAAGACTGATTTTTTTTGTAATAATTTTTTCTGGATTCTCAGAGGCAACTTTTTCGATATCCATCCCTCCCTCAGTGCTGCTTATGAAAGCTATTTTCGATGACTCTCTATCTACTAAACATGAAAGATAAAACTCTTTATCAATTTCAGAGGCCTCTTCAATATATAGTCTTTTAACTTCTTTACCTTCTGGTCCTGTTTGATGTGTAATGAGTACTGTGCCCATCATTTTTTTTGCTTCTTCAAGTAATTTAGAAGTATTTTTTATTAATTTTACGCCCCCAGCTTTACCTCTCCCGCCTGCGTGGATTTGTGCTTTTAAAACAAATTCTTTACTTTTTAATTTTGAAATTTCTTTGGTGATTTGATTACAATCATATATGACAATCCCTTTAGATACTGGAGCACCATACTCTTTTAAAATTTCTTTTGCTTGATGTTCGTGAATATTCATTTGTTGGTTTAAAAATAATTTAATTTAATATAGTTTTATTTAAATGAAATCAAATAACTTTTTTTTAAACAATATATCTGTTTTCTTTTTATTTATATATCTACTATTTGGTTTATACATTGTAGAAGATTTTGGTATTTCAGTTGATGAAGAATTTCAAAGGTATTCTGGATTCTTCTGGCTAAATTATATAGTTGATTTTACTTCATTTGAAAATTTAAAATTAGATATTTCACTAAAACTCAATTCGATTGAGGGCTTTACCTTACCAGACCCAAGAAATTATCAATTTTATGGTGTAGCTTTTGATCTACCTCTAGCATTAATTGAAACTTTAGCTAAATTGGAAAATCCAAGAGATTATTTTTTACTAAGACATTATGCAAACTTCTTAATTTTTTTTGTAAGTTCAATTTATTTTTATTTACTTGTTAAAAAAAGATTTATAGATAAGTTTTTAGTTTTTTTGGACTTGTCTTATACCTAAGTTCACCAAGAATAATTGGAGACAGTTTTTATAACAATAAAGATATCATTTTCTTATCTTTAGTAACGATTACTACTTATTATTTTTTTCTATTTCTTGATAAAAAAAATTACAAAAATTTAATTACTCTTGGAATATTTTCTTCCTTGACCTGTGCATTAAGAATAGTAGGTATTTTTATTCCTCTTTCATTAATCATTTTTTTGTTGGTTTCTAAAAAGAGAAAGAATTATTCTTGGCAAAAAGTTTTTAAATTTATTTTTTTTTATTTAGCTATATTTTATATTTTTCTGATAATTTTTTGGCCTTATCTGTGGTCAAATCCAATTTCAAATTTTCTATATAGTTT
>CACOAB010000011.1 GCA_902625125.1 uncultured Pelagibacteraceae bacterium | reverse complement strand
TGATTAAAGGATCTAACGCAGTAGGATTAAATAATTTTAGTAAAAAAATAATAAGAGGAATATAAATGTTATTCAATTTATTAACTTCTTTAATTGATCAATACTCTTTTTTAAACGTATTTAAGTATTTGACCTTTAGAACTGGCCTTTCAGTAGTTACATCCTTGATAGTTGTTTTTATAATTGGAGGTCCCTTAATAAAATTATTCTCTGAGAAAATGATTGCTGGGCCAATTAGACAAGACGGGCCAATAGATCATATTATAAAAAAATCAGGTACACCCACAATGGGAGGAGTAATTATAATTATTGGAATAATATCTAGCACATTATTGTGGGCAGACTTAAGCAACATATATGTTTGGGTGTTAATCTTTGTATCACTTTCGTTAGGATCGCTTGGGTTACTTGATGATATTCTAAAAATTAAATTAAAAAATTCAAGGGGATTAAAGTCAAGATATAAGTTTCTCGGTCAAGTTTTAATAAGCTTAATTACTTTGATTATACTAATAAACTATTCTGATCATGAATATTTATTTAATCTATATTTCCCTTTTTTTAAAAATCTAATTTGGCAGATGGGATTATTTTTTATTCCTTTTGGTTTGTTTGTTATTATTGGTGCCTCAAATGCAGTAAATTTGACAGACGGTTTGGATGGACTGGCAACCGTGCCAGTTATGTTAGTAGCACTTTCGTTTACACTAATTTCCTATGTAGTGGGCAATACGATTTTTTCAGAGTATCTTCAAATTCAATATATTCCTGACGTCGGAGAATTATCTATTTTCTGTGGATCAGTTGTAGGAGCTTGTTTAGGGTTTCTTTGGTATAATGCTCCTCCAGCTAAAATTTTCATGGGTGATACCGGATCACTCTCATTAGGAGGCTCTCTTGCAGCTATAGCTATTATAGTGAAGCATGAAATAGTTCTTGCAATTATTGGAGGGCTATTTGTTCTAGAGACTGTTTCTGTAATAATTCAAGTAGCTTCATATAAACTCACTGGAAAGAGAATTTTTAAAATGGCACCAATACACCATCATTTCGAAAAAAAAGGATGGGCAGAATCAACTATTGTAATTCGATTTTGGATAATCGCTATTATCTTAGCACTAGTAGGACTTGCAACACTAAAACTGAGGTAAAGAATGCGCCATACTCTTGAGCTCAAAGATTTATCGTTCCTTGTTTATGGCTTAGGCTCTTCAGGCATTTCTGTTATTAATTTTTTTAAAAAAAATACAATAAAAAAATTCAAAGTTTGGGATGATAAAAAAAAAAATTTATTTAAAAATTATAGATCAAAAAATCTGAATAAAACTTTAAAAGAGGTTGATTATATAATATTATCACCGGGAGTAAGCTTATTTAAAAATAAAAAACTTCAAAAATTTAAAAGTAAAATAATTTCAGATATTGATTTATTTTATCTTTCTAATAAAAAATTAAAAAGTATAGTAGTTACAGGCACTAATGGTAAATCAACGACTTGTAAATTACTTGTACATCTTCTTAAAAAGAATAAATTTAAGTTTGCATTAGGAGGAAATATTGGTACCCCAATTTTAAATATAAAAAACTCAAAAAACTGTTATGTAGTAATCGAAGCATCTTCATTTCAACTTGCGCATTCAAAATTTATTTGTCCAGATTATGCTTTTTTTCTTAACCTAACTAATGATCATCTTGATTGGCATGGAAGCAAACAAGACTACTTGAGATCAAAATTAAAAATTTTTCAACTTCAAAAACCTAATCAATATGCTTTTATTAATAAAAAATTTGAAACTATTTTTAAAAAAAAAAAATTTTTAAGCAAATTAATATTTCCTGAAAATTCAAATTTTAGAAAAATAAAGTCAAAAATTAAGAATGAATATTTGAGCTCTAGTATTAACAATGAAAATATGAAATTTGTATATAGCTTTTCAAAATTAATGAATATAAGTGAAAAATCTTTTTTAAAGACCATGATAACCTTTAGAGGTTTGCCCCATAGGTTTGAAATTTTTTTAAAAAAAAATAATATTACTTTTATTAACGACTCTAAAGCAACTTCATTTAGAGCTACACAATCTGCTTTATCAGGTTTAAAAAATATATATTGGATACTAGGTGGGCAACCTAAAAAAAAAGATAAAATAATATTATCAAAATTAAAAAAAAATATAATTAAATGTTATTTGATAGGAAAAAATATCAATTTTTTTAAAAATCAAATCAACGGAAAAGTAGAATTTGCAATAACAAAAAATTTAGATAACTCACTCAGGAAAATTTTAAAAGACAGTATAATGAAAAAAAAATTAGAACGATCTATAATATTGAGTCCAGCGGCAGCTTCATTTGATCAATTTTCCAATTTTGAAAAGAGAGGGGAAGAATTTAAACGATTATGTAAGGCATATGTCAGAAAATTCATATAAATTCTTATTTTTAAACTATTGGAGGACTATTGATAAAAAAATTTTATTTTGTTTTTTAATCTTATTTTTCCTAGGTTTGTTTTTCTCCTTTTCTTCAACGTCTCCTCTTGCCGGAGAGAGACTTAATAAAGATTATTATTTCTATTTCAAAAAACATCTTTTTTTTACATTTTTAGCATTAATAATTATGATTATTATTTCTGGAATTAAAACAGAGTTGCTTATAAAATATACCTTACCTTTATTCATAGCGTCTTTTATTTGTTTAGCCCTAGTTCCGCTAATAGGAGTAGAGGTAAAAGGAGCAAAGCGTTGGCTTGACTTACATTTTTTCAAATTACAACCAATTGAAATATTAAAACCTTTTTTTATATTGATTACAGTGAAAATATTGACATTAGACAGTTTTAAGCAGTCTCAAATTAAATATATCTTAAGTTTCTTACTCTTAAGCTCAGTGATAATTTTATTAATTGATCAACCTGATTTAGGTCAATCAATTTTATTAATAGGTAGCTGGGTAACCATTATCTTTATATCTGGTGTAAATTTACTTTTAATATTTTCCTTCTTCTTACTTTTTTTAATTTCTTTAAGTTCTTTATTGATTTTATTTCCAGAAAAATTTGGATATATATCAAGCCGATTAATTGCATTTTTTGATCCTAGTCATGGAGATAAATTTCAATCCTCATCAGCTCTCGATGCAATCAAATTAGGAGGTTTGACGGGCCAAGGTATGGGAGAGGGTATATTGAAAGAAAGTGTTCCTGAGGCTCATACAGATTATGTCATTGCTGTAATATCTGAAGAATATGGTTCGTTAGTGACAATTCTCATACTGACTATATTTTTGTATATTTCATTTAGAATAATCAAAAATTGTTTTAATCAAGACAACCAATTCCTAAAAATCTCTTTAGTTGGATTGGCTGCGTTATTAATATTTCAAACATTTATTCATGCTGGAGTTAATACTAATTTATTGCCAACTACAGGAATGACTTTACCATTTTTAAGTTATGGTGGTTCATCTCTAATTGGAAGTGCAGTTTTAGCTGGTCTAGTTTTAAATTATACTAAAAATAAAGCTTATTTATATGACTAATAAAAAAATATTAATTGCAACGGGTGGAACTGGAGGCCATATTTTTCCTGCCTACAGTTTAGCAAATTATTTAAAAAAAAAGAATTATGAACTAAAATTAACTTTAGATAATAGAGGTTTTAAATATCTTACAAATACTAATAATTTAAGTTTGATAAAGATACCATCGACACCATTTAAAAAAGAAAACATTTTTAAATTTTTTATATCCTTATTTGTTAATATTTATTCAATAATTTTTTCTTTCTTTTTTTTATTATTTAACAGACCTGCAATAATATTTGGAACAGGAGGATATTCATCCTTTCCAATTTGCATTGCTGCTTATATTTTAAGAATTAAATTTATAATTTATGAAAATAACCTCATAATAGGAAAAACTAATAGATATTTGTTACCGTTTGCCAAAAAAGTATTTGTTTCATACGAAGATTTAGAAGGGATTCCTTCAAAATATAGCAGTAAAGTCTATAAGGTTGGGAACATAGTAAGGCAAGAAATAATCAACTCAAACTTTATTGACCATAAGAAGAATAAATTTGAAACAATTCAAATTTTAGTTTTAGGAGGTAGCCAAGCAGCAAAAGTATTTGGTGAGGAGTTGCCTCTTATTTTTAAGAAACTTAAAAATTCTAACATACCTATAAAAATTTTTCAGCAGTGTCTCAGTAGTCAAAAAGAGCAACTAAAAGAATTTTATAAAAAATTAAATATAGAATGTGAAATCTTTAATTTTACTAATAATATTATTGACTATTATTCTAAAGCAAATCTAGTTATAACAAGATCAGGGGCCTCTGTTTTGGGAGAACTAATTAATGTAAAAGTTCCTTTTATAGCTATCCCGTTGCCATCATCTGCAGATAATCATCAATACAAAAACGCTGAGTTTTATCAAAAAAAAGGTTATGGGTACTTATTGGAAGAGAAGGAAATAAAAAATAAACTATATGATCTTATTAACTCAATTTTTAAAGATAAAATTGTCATTGAAAAGATTTTATCTAAACAAGAACAATATTCTGACAAATATATCTTTCAAAATTTAGAGTCTCTAATTGAAAATATTATAAATGAAAAAAATTAATTTAGGTCAAAAAGACGTTATTCACTTTATAGGAATTGGTGGAATTGGAATGAGTGGATTGGCACAAGTAATGAATAATATGGGTTTTAGAATTCAAGGTAGTGATCAAACAAAAAACAAGAACACAATTAGTTGTTTAAAATCTGGTATTAAAATATTTATTGGCCACTCATCTATTAATGTAAAAAAAGCAACTATTATTGTGAAATCTACTGCAATAAAGAATAATAATATCGAATTAAGATTTGCTAGAAAAAATAAAATACCAATTTATTCGAGAGCTGAAGTTTTAGCGGATGCTGTATCTTTAAAAAAAAATATTATTATTACTGGGTCACATGGTAAAACTACAACTACATCATTAGTAGCAAAAATTTTATCAGATCAAAAATTAGATCCGACAATTATCAATGGTGGAGTAATAAATTCTCTAAAAAGTAATGCAAAACTAGGAAAAGGAGATTGGGCAATATTAGAAGCAGACGAGTCTGATGGAAGTTTTTTGAAATTACCAATTAATTATTCAATTATAACCAACATCGATCACGAACATTTGGATTATTACAAAAGTTTTGAGAATTTAGAAAAATCGTTTATTGAATTTATCAACAAAACTCCACCAACTGGCAAATCTATAATTTGTTTAGATAATGATAATATTCAAAAGATTTTAAAGAAAATAAAAAATAAGAATATAATAACTTACGGTGAAAATAAAAAAGCTGACTATAAAATTAAAAGAATAAGATATAATACAGAAAGTACAAAATTTGATTTAAATTTCAAAGACAAACTTAAAAGAAATAAAGACATAAAAAATATAACTGTCAGATTATTAGGGAAACATAATGTGCTTAATGCAGCAGCCGCTTTTATTGTATGTTTAAATCTTGGAGCAAATTTAAAATCTGCTAAAAAGTCATTAATTAAATTTTCGGGAGTACAAAGGAGAATGACCAAGATTTTTTCGAAAAATAAAAATGATTTTTACGATGATTATGCCCACCACCCAACTGAAATTAATTCTATTCTAGAAGGAGTAAAAAATGTAAATCCAAAGAGAAAAATAATAAGTATTTTTGAACCACACAGATATTCAAGAGTAATGTCTTTGAAAAATGAATTTTACAATTGTTTCACTAAATCAAGTTTAGTAATCATATGTCCATTGTATGCCGCAGGTGAAAGAAAAAACAAAAATTTTAATTTAATAAAATTTGGAGGAGAAATATCAAAAAATTCAAAGACCCAAGTTTTGGTTGTAAAAAATGAGATAGAACTGAGCAAATATTTGAAAAAAAATTTAATTTCTGACGAGATTATAATTGGCATGGGAGCGGGTTTAATATCAAAATGGATGGTAGGACTTAAATCTTTATTATGAGTATAGGAAACATTTTCATAAAAAAATTTGGAAAAAATTTTAATTCTAATGTAAACCTCTCAAATTATAGTTGGTTTAACTTGGGAGGAAACGCTGAATATTTTTATAAAGCTAAAGACAAAAAAGAATTGATTGAGTTTCTGCGAGAAGCGAACAGTAATAATTTAAAAACAACATTTTTAGGAGCAGGATCAAATACACTTTTCAGAGACAATGGAGTAAAAGGGGCAGTAATTAAACTTGGAAAATATTTTTCTTACACAAAAATAATTGATAAAAATACAATTGAAGCGGGAGCCGCAACACTAGACAGGACTGTTGCTAATTTTGCAAAAGATAACAGCTTTGGAAATTTAGAATTTTTATCATGTATACCAGGGTCGATTGGGGGTGCAATTATAATGAATAGCGGTTGTTATAATAATGATATCTCAAAAGTTTTATTGTCAATTCGAGCAATAGATAAAAATACTTTTTCTGAGGTTGAGATTTTAAAAGATGATATAAAGTTTTTTTATAGAGGTACAAATTTACCAGATAGTCTTATTATTTTATCTGCTAAATTTAAAGTTTCTATTGGCAATAAAAATGAAATTGAAAAAAAACAAGTTGAACTAATTGAGAAAAAGAAAAAAACACAACCCAGTCAAATCAAAACGTGTGGAAGTACATTTAAAAATATAAGCAAAGACAGAAAAGCTTGGATGTTAATTAAAAAGTCGGGTTGTGAAAATTATCAAGTTGGGGATGCAACTATTTCAAAAAAACACTGCAATTTTTTTGTAAATAATGGAAAAGCTAATTCTTTAGATATTGAAAAATTAATAGAAAAAGTAAAAAAAAAAGTTTGGGAAAAAACTGGGGAAAATCTAGAATTAGAGATTAAAATTATCGGTGAAAAAAAAATTTAAAAATGTTCTTGTAGTTTTAGGAGGCACTTCTGGTGAAAGAGAAGTTAGTTTGCAAAGTGGAAAAGCTTGTATTAAAGCCCTTAAAAAAAAAGGCTACAACGTTTCAGCATTTGATCCAAAAAAAAATAGCTTAAATGTAATTGATAAAAAATTTACAGATGTAATTTTTAATGCTTTACATGGAAGAGATGGAGAAGATGGAGTTGCTCAAAGCTATTTCGAGTATTTAAAAATTCCTTATACCCACTCAGGAGTAGTCAGCTCATATAATGCCATGAACAAAATTATTTCAAAAGAGATATTTATTAAGAACAAGATTAAAACACCTAAATTCTTTTCTTTGTATAAATCTGAATTAAAAAAAAAAACAAAAATTATAAAGATTGTTAATCTTAAAAAATTCAATTTTCCTATAGTTGTTAAACCTGTAAACGAAGGTTCTAGTCTTGGTGTGGAAGTTTCAAAAAATTTTAAAAAATTATTTATTTCAATTAACCGTTTATTTAAAAAATACGATCAATTAATTCTAGAAGAATACATAGGAGGTCAGGAAATACAGGCTGCAGTCATAAATGGTAAAGCATTGGGTGCGATCGAATTAATTCCAAAAAGATCATTTTATGATTACAAAGCTAAATATACTAAAGAAGCGAAAACCAAGCATATAATGCCTGCTAGGTTACCTCCTAAGAAATATAAAGAAGTTTTGCAAATAGCAAAAAAAACTCATAAAGTTTTAGAATGTAGAGGCGTTACTAGATCAGATTTTAAATTCAAAAACGGTAATTTTTTTTTATTAGAAATAAATACTCAACCAGGAATGACTAGTTTGTCATTGGTGCCTGAAATAGCCAGCTACAAAGGGGTTACTTTTGAAAATCTAGTAGAGAAAATTCTTTTAGATGCAAGTATTAATAGATGAAAAAACAAATAATAATCGGAATTTCATTATTAGTTTTATTGTCAACTATTAATATTAAGAAAGATTTAGCAATCAAAAAATTTAATATCAAAGAGATAAATGTAGTAAATAACTTTTTAATTAAAGATAAAGAAATTAAAGATTTATTAATCTTTAGCTATAATACAAATCTTATATTTTTAAATAATAGTCGAATTGAAGAAGCATTAAAACAAAATACTTTTATAGAAGGTTTTAAAATTAAAAAAAAATATCCTAATACTCTAAATATTGAAATTATTGAGAAAGAACCATTTGCAATCTTACTTAATAAAAAAAAAAAATTTTATTTAAGTAAAAAGATTGACTTAATTGAATATAAAAAAATTAAGAGGTATGAGAGTTTGCCATATGTTTTTGGAAACAAAGAGGAATTTGAGATTTTTTACAAAAATTTAAAAGCAATAAATTTTCCATTTGATATTATTAAGAAATATACTTTTTTTGATTCTAAGAGATGGGATTTAGAAATTCTAAATGGGATAATTGTAAAACTACCTCGTAAAAATTATAATGAAAGTTTAAAAAATTTTTTGAAAATAAAAAATAAAAACAGTTTTAAAAAATATCTTGTATTTGATTACCGAATACCTAATCAATTAATTTTGAAATAATTTATGTCGAATTCTAATCTTAATCTTTTTTTGGAAATTAATATTAAAGAATTTGTTTTTATTGTAGGCAAATTAGATGACAATAATTATTTGAATATCGAATATAAGCAGGCGGTTCCATTAAAGGGAATTGAAAATAATAGAATTTCTAATTTTGACGATGTTTATAAAATAATAAAAGAAAATATTTATATAGTAGAGCAAAAATATAATTATACATTTAAAGAATTAGTTTTGATTTTGGAAAATTTCAATCCCTCTTTTGTCAGTTTAACTGGATACAAAAAATTAAATGGATCTCAAATACTAAGGGAAAATATAACTTACATCCTAAATATGTTAAAAAATTGTATAGAGGAAACTGAGTTTAAAAAGACCATAATACATATTTTTAACTCAAAATTTTACTTAGATAGAAAAAAAATTGAAAATTTACCAATAGGACTGTTTGGAGATTTTTACTCGCATGAATTATCCTTTTCTTTAATTAGTTCTAATACTTATAAAAATTTAATCAATATTTTTGAAAATTGTAATTTAAGAGTGAAAAAAATTTTATTAAAAAGTTTTATTAAAGGGGCAAACATAAATAACTATAATAAAGATGTAGATACATTTTTTCAAATTAAGCTCAATGAAAATAATTCTAAAATTTTTTTCTTTGAAAATAATTCTCTTAAATTTGAGCAGAATTTTGAATTTGGCTTAGGTATTATAATCAAAGATATATCTAAAATAACAGCTCTTAAAATTGATACTATTATCGGAATATTGAGCAAAATGGAATTAACTGAGAATGTTTCAGATGAGGATTTTGTAGAAAAAGATTTTTTTAAAGAAAATAATTATATAAAGATTAAAAAAAAATTGATTAATGAAATAGCTTTAGCTCGTATTAAAGAAATATCAGAAATATTACTATTTAAAAATATAAACATTCAATATTTTAACAAAGTTTCAAAAAATATCTTTTTAGAAATAGAGCAAAAATTTTTATTTGATAACTTTAAGGTAAATTTTAATACAATATTGAGTAAAGAGGGCCAAAACAAAGTAAAATTTATTAATCCTATTTCAACGGATGATTTACTTATTACAGCAAATAAGCTTGTTCATTTTGGTTGGAAAAATGAAGCAATACCAATTTCTTTACCAAAAAAGTCTTTAATTGCTAGGTTTTTTGATGCAATTTTCGGTTAATTGTTTTTTTTAGAAACATTAGTTGTTTTAATTACAAATAAGCATTCAAGTATAAGTCTTCTGATGATTGATAAATATCAACAAACAGTTTCTAAAAAAATAAGCTTTAAGGGAATAGGCCTTCATTCTGGGAAAAATTCTACGATAAATTTAGTTCCAGCTAGAGAAAACAATGGAGTAGTTTTTAAGAGAATAGATCTTCGTGAAAATAATATAATAGAAGCTAAGTTTTCAAATGTAACCTCAGCAAGACTTTGTACAACTTTAGAGAACAAGTTTGGCACTAAAGTCTCAACAGTAGAACACTTATTGGCAGCAATATACATTGCAGGCATAGATAACGTAATAGTGGAAATAGACAACGAAGAAGTTCCTATAATGGATGGTTCAGCTAAAGATTTTTTAAAAGCTTTTAAAAAAGAAAGTTTAATAGTTCAGTCTCAAAAAAGAAAATATTTAAAAATTTCAAATAAAGTACAATTAATAGATGGTAACAAGAAAATCTCCATTGAACCAAATCAATCATCTTTAGAAGTGAATTTTCAATTAGATTATAAGAATAAAATAATTGGAAAACAAAGAAATGTTATAAATTTTCAAAAAGACAACTTAGACGACATCTCTAATTCTAGAACTTTTTGTTTATATGAAGATATAGAAAAAATAAAGAAATTTGGACTAGCAAAAGGTGGATCATTAGATAACGCAGTTGTTGTAGACAACGATAAGGTTTTAAATAAAGATGGATTAAGAAATGACAAAGAATTCGTGAATCATAAAATTTTAGATTTAGCTGGAGATTTTCTTTTATCAGGCCATAGGATTTTAGGAAAAGTGAATTGCCAAGGAGGTGGTCATGAATTGACTAATAAATTTTTAAAGGAAATATTTAGCTCAGCTTCAAATTTTGAATTGGTAACATTAGATACAAAACAAAAGACCTATAAAACAAAAGAAATAAATTTATCTACCCTCGCTGCAACAGCTTAAAAGTTCAAAGTAATTTTACTGCACAAAGTCAGATTTTTTTGATATCAATCGACTATGCTTATAAGAATATTACTTTTACTATTCGCTTTTAATTTCCTTTTTTTAAGTTGCTCTAAAAAAGAAGAATTGGTCTATGAGACCAGCAAAAAAAAAAATCCGTACGAAATTTACAAAGAGGCCTATCAAGCTTTTAACAAAAGAGATTATTTTTTTGCCGCAAAAAAATTTTCAGATGCAGAGCTAAACTTTGAAAGAGTAGAGTTTGCTGCTAAGTCAGCTTTAATGAATGGTTTTTCTCTTTACGCAATAAATTTTTACGATGAGTCACTTGAAAGTTTGAATAGATACTTGACACAATACCCAGCTGATGAGAACAATGAATATGCTCATTATTTGATTGCGGTTATTTATTACGAACAAATTACTGATGAAAAAAGAGATTTAGATCCTATCTTGAAAGCAAAAGAAAAAATTGAATTTTTCTTGGAAAAATTTCCTAACAATGATTATTCGACTGACTTAAAATTTAAAAAAGATTTAATTGTAAACCAACTTGCTGCTAAAGAAATGTATGTTGGCAGATATTATGTTTCAGTAAAAAAGTGGATACCTGCAATTAATAGGTTTAAAAAAGTTGTAGAGCAATATGAAAAGACAATCTTTGTTGAGGAAGCATTACATAGACTAGTAGAAATTTACTATCACATTGGTGCTGAAAGTGAGGCTAAATCATATGCGGCTATTTTAGGTTATAATTATAATTCAAGTGATTGGTTTAAACAATCCTATAAGATAATAAATAAAGACTATAAGATTAAAAAAAAAAAATCTCCTAAAGATGAAAATTTAAGCTTCTTAAAAAGGATAATTAAAAAAATTAATTGATTACATGAGCAAGAAAAAAATTGTGAACCTTTATAAAAAAAAAATTTCAATTTTAAAAAAGCATAACCATTATTATTACAACCAAGATAAACCCAAGATATCTGACAAAGACTATGATGATTTGAAAAGTGAAATATCATTATTGGAAAAAGAAAATAATTTTTTAAAAAAATTGAATTTGTCTCAAAATCTTGTTGGAGCCAAACCCACTAATAAGTTTAAAAAAGTCCCACATTTACAACCAATGCTCTCTTTGTCCAACGCTTTCAATATGAATGATATGAAGGATTTTATTAAAAAGATAAATAATTTTTTAAACTTTAAAGACAGAAAAATTCAATTATTCTCAGAACCTAAAATAGATGGAATTTCTGCAACATTAATTTATGAGAAAGGTACACTAATAAGAGGCCTCTCTAGAGGTGATGGCACCGTAGGTGAAGATATCTTATCTAATTTAAAAACTATTTCTAGTATACCGAAATTTATCAAAGGAGAAAATATTCCTAATTTATTAGAAATACGTTGTGAAATTTATATTGGAAAAAAAGATTTTTTAAAAATTAGTGATAAGTTTGCAAATCCACGAAATGCAGCAGGAGGATCACTTAGACAAAAAAACCCCTCAGAGACGGAAAAGATACCCCTTAAATATTTTGCTTATGGGTTTGGTGCTGTAGAACCGATGATATTTAAAGAACAGTCGGATTTTTTAAAAAAAATATCAAAATGGAATTTTGTAATCAATCCATTATCTAAAACTATAGATAGTTTAGATGAAATTGCGCAGGAGTACAAAAAAATAGATCAAGATCGTTCTTCATTAGATTATGATATAGATGGTATTGTTTACAAAGTTAATGATTTAAATTTACAAAAGAGACTAGGCAGTACTTCTAATTCACCAAGGTGGGCAATTGCTTACAAATTTTCAGCTGAAAAAGCTACAACAAAAATTAATAATATCGTGATACAAGTTGGTAGAACTGGTGCAATAACGCCAGTTGCCAAAGTTGATCCAGTGACTGTAGGTGGAGTAGTCGTCTCAAATGCGACGCTTCATAATGAAGAAGAAATAGAGAGAAAAGATATACGTATAGGAGATACAATAGTAATACAAAGAGCTGGAGATGTTATTCCCCAAGTGGTTTCAGTGGATAAATCAAGAAGAAATCAAAATAGTAAAAAATTTATCTTTCCAGAAAAATGTTTATGCGGATCTAAAACTTCAAAAGAGTTTAGTAAAAGTACAAAAAAATTAGATGCGGTAAGAAGGTGTACTAAAGGTTATAATTGTGATTTTACAGCTAAAGAAAAACTTAAACATATTGTATCAAAAGAAGCATTTAATATAGATGGTCTAGGAAAAAAAGTAATTGAACAATTTTGGAGCTTAAACTTTATAAAAGAACCGTCAGATATTTTTAAGCTTAATTATAATAAGATTAAAAAGTTAGAGGGATGGGGAGATTTATCTATAAATAACTTAAAAAAAGCTATTGTAAAATCAAAGACTATTTTTTTAGATAGGTTTATTTACTCAATAGGAATAAGACATATAGGTCAAGAAAATGCTAAAATTTTAGCGAGTTTTTTTAGTTCAATAAAAGATTTTGTGAAATTATTTGAATTTAAAAATAGGAAAAAAATTTTAGTGAATTTATCAGATC
Organism: uncultured Pelagibacteraceae bacterium; assembly: GCA_902625125.1. Lineage (GTDB taxonomy): Bacteria > Pseudomonadota > Alphaproteobacteria > Pelagibacterales > Pelagibacteraceae > Pelagilacustribacter. The sequence goes on along the minus strand of CACOAB010000011.1, from coordinate 4,052 downwards.
TAGATGGAATAGGTGAAACTCAAATTCAATCTATAGACAATTTTTTTTCAAATGACACTAATTCAAGAATAATTAAAGAATTAATTAGTCAACTTAATATTAAGGATTTCACTACACAAAACAAAGATGGAAAGTTTTCTAATAAAAAATTGATGTTTACTGGTGGCTTCAAAAATATGAGTAGATCAGAAGCGAAAGCAATTGCAGAGAGCAATGGAGGGAAAGTACTTGGTTCTTTATCAAAAAAACTAGACTTTTTGATAGTTGGCGACTCTAAGCCTACAAAAAGAAAAGTTGATCAAGCTAAACAATTAAATATTAAAATTATCTTAGAAAAGGAGTGGAATAAAATTTTAAATAGCTGAACAAGCTTTTTGAAGATCTAATATTTCAATCTTATTCATAGAATTTTTGAGATTTTTAAAGACAGTATTATGATAGTTGTTCAACCATTTTTTTTCACTAAAGTTCAGTCTTTCCTTAATTATTAAATCTTTATCTATTGGTGCCATTGTTAAGTTCTCAAAACTTAATTTATTTTTATTTCCATTTACAAAAACAAGATTTTCAATTCTTATACCAAATTTGTCTTTTTCGTAATAACCTGGTTCATTTGATACGACCATACCTGCTTGAAATTTTATTTTATTTCGCTTAGATATTGCATGGGGTCCTTCATGCACATTAAGAAAATATCCAACTCCATGACCAGTTCCATGAGCATAATTTAAACCAATTTGTTTAAGATATTTTCTGGCACTATCATCAATAATTGATCCAGTGGTACTTTTTTTAATTTTGAAATTAGCAACAGCAATATGGCCTTTTAGCACTCTTGTGAAAATATCTTTAATTCTTTTGTTTGAATTTTTTAAAGAAATAGTGCGAGTTACATCAGTTGTTCCAAATTCATACTGACCACCAGAGTCAACTAAGTAAATATCACCTTTTTTCAATTTTCTATTAGTTTTTTTGGTTGCTTTATAATGAATAATAGCTCCATTTGGCCCTGTTCCTGATATTGTTGGAAAACTTAAGAATTTAAATTTTTTATTTTTTTTTCTGAAATTAAATAATTTTTTAGACGCATCTATTTCGGTTATATTTTTTCTATCAAAATTTTTTTTCACCCAAAATAAATATTTAGTTAAAGCTATACCATCATAGATATGAGCCTTCTTGATATTTTCTATTTCATTTTTTCCCTTAATTGCTTTTAAAGCATAAATAGGATCATCATAATTAAGTATTTTGTTATTTTCATTTATGATACTTTCAAAAAGATAAGAGCAAGAATTTTTGTCAATTATAAATTTTTTTCCCTTTATTTTTAAAAGAGTTTTAATGCAAGCGCTTACATCCAAAAATTCAGTTTTTTTAAAGTTTCTTTTTATAGATGGTGATATTTTTTTTAAATCACAAAAAAATTTTATATTATTATTTTTATCAATTAAAACATAACTATATGGTATTGGGGAATATTTTGTATCATGACCTCTTATATTAAGAAGCCAAGCATTATTTTCACTAGCAGTTATAAACAAATAATCTGATTTTTTTTTCTTTAAATAATTATTAATTTTTTTTACTTTAGTATAATATTTTACACTTACAGAACTTTCTGGCAAAAGAAAAAATTTACTTTTATTATCTATTACTTTTCTCTTCCAAATTTTATCAATTAAATTATGAAAAATTGGTTTAAATAAAAATCTATTTTTTCCGAAAAATATTGATAAAAATTTTTTTGTAAATAAACTTGGATCATAACCAATTGAAATTTTTCCTCGTAGAATATCATTTGGCATTTTATTTGGAATTGTGACGATTTTAAAAGATTTTCCGCTTTGTTTTTTTGCTTGCAAGGTGTATCTCCCATCAACAAATAAGTAATTCTTTTTTTTTAGTATTAAGGCAAAACCATATGAACCAGAAAAGTTTGTGATAAATTTTAATCTATCATTATAAGCAGGAATATATTCACCAAAAAAATCATCATTTTTTGGAATAATATATCCATCTATTCTTTCTACTGTAAAAAATTTTTTTAATTTATCTATTTTTTCCATTTAAGCATTTTATTTTTTTTATACCGATCCCATCCTGGACTTCTATATTCTTCTTCAAATTCAATTGAATTATCTTGGTTAAATTCAAAATCATCATCATCGTTTAAATTAATTTCATTTTTGTCTACGCTATCTTCTGGTATTTCGTTTATGAATCTTGATGGTAAAGCATCCATCCAATCTCCGTGATAAGCTCTTTTCATGGCAAAAGATAAGTATGCCTCTTTTTTTGCTCTTGTAATACCAACGTAAGCTAGTCTTCTTTCTTCTTCTAGAGCAAAATCACCTTTTTCTTCTAGGGATTTTTGATGAGGAAATAAGCCTTCTTCCCAACCAGGGAGAAAAACAACGTCAAACTCCAGCCCTTTAGCTGCATGCATAGTCATTAAATTGATTTTGGCACCTTCCCAATCTTCATCAATTGAAGTAGCTAACGCTACGTGTTCTAAAAAACTTTGTAAATTATCGTAGTCTTGCATTGCTCTAAGTAATTCCTTTAAGTTTTCTAATCTATTTTCATTTTCTAAATCTTTTTTATCTTTAAGCATTGATGAATATCCCGACTCATCTAGAACTAATTTCATTAAATCAAAGTGCTTCATATTTGAAGAGTTTCTTCGCCATTTTTGAATCATGTTTATTAATTGACTTAGAGTTGTTTTTATCTTTGGTTTAAAACCATCTTTTTCAATAATTTTGACGATTGAGTCTTCCAAACATAATTTATTTGCCTTACCGAATTTATAAATTTGATTAAGTGTACTCTCCCCAACCCCTCTTTTTGGAGAGCCTATAACCCTTTCAAGAGCCAAGTCATCAAATTTTTGATTTATAATCCTTAAGTAAGACACAGCATCTTTTATTTCCGCTCTTTCGTAAAATTTTATACCACCCAGTACTCGATAACCAATTCCTACTTGGAGAAATCTTTCCTCGAACTCTCTAGTTTGGTAAATTGCCCTAACAAGTATTGAAACATTATTTAACGAATATTTCTTTTTAATCTTTTTTTCTATTATGTCACTGACTCCTTGAGCCTCTTCCTTGCCTGTTCTGTAACAATTCAACTTTACTAATTCACCTTGATTAGACGATGACCATAATTTTTTACTTACTCTGTTAGAATTATTAGAAATTAAATTAGAGGCGGTATCTAAAATATTTTTTGTAGATCGATAATTTTGTTCTAATTTAAATACTTTACAATTTTTGTAAATTTGATCAAATGTTAAAAAGTTTTTTATCTCCGCACCTCGCCAGCTATAGATTGATTGATCGTCATCACCAACACAACAAATATTTTCGTTATCATTAACAAGCAAATTTAGCCATTTGTTTTGAATAAAGTTTGTATCTTGAAACTCATCAACTAAAATATATTTAAAATTCTTTTGATATAATTCTCTTATATCTTTATGTTCCTCAAATAGCTTTACACAAAATAAAATTAAATCACCAAAATCAAAAGCATTCAAATCTTTAGTTTTATTTTGATATATCTCATACACTTTCAAAATTGATTTTATTATAGATCCTGCTTTTTCTATCTTTACATCTTTTGGCAATAAGCCTTTATTTTTCCATTGATCAATATGATATAGAATTAGTTGAGGAGAAAATTTTTTAGCATCTAAGTCTTCTCCTTTTACTATATTTCTAATTAATTTTTTTTGATCCTCTGTATCTAAAATTGTAAAGTTACTTTTATATTCTAGTGCTTCAGCATGTCTTCTCAAAAATTTCACACTTATAGAATGAAATGTGCCTAACCACGGAACAGCATTAGAACTTCCTTTAACATACTGCATAACTCTATTTTGCATTTCTTTTGCTGCCTTATTTGTAAAGGTCACGCACAGTATTTGATTAGGCCATGCTTTTTTTTGATTAATTATATGTATGAGTCTTGTAGTCAAAACTCTTGTTTTCCCTGATCCAGCTCCTGCAACAATTAAGTTTGGTCCCTCGGTGCTGAGAACAGCT
>CACOAB010000010.1 GCA_902625125.1 uncultured Pelagibacteraceae bacterium | reverse complement strand
TATAAAGAATTATTTTCTTCAATTGTTTTTCTAAAATTATCTAATTCTTTATTTAAATTTTTAATTTCAACATCTTTTCCTTCTTTATACTTAATCGCTAAAGATTTTATTTCTTTAAATTTATTTGAAATCTCATCTAATTTTTGTTTCTGGTTTGTTACTTTTTGCTTTAAATCAAAATATTCATCAATTAATTGAATGGTTGTAATCAGTAAAAGCTTGTTTTCCCCAATATTTCCCAACTTGTCTTTTAATTCTGAATATTTTTTATCTAAAAACTTTGTCAATCTTTTTAAAGACTCTTCTTGACCATCATCGCAAGAAAGAAGGTAATCTTTATTATTAAATTTTATATTTACATTTGCCATTTATCAATCTCGTTTACTAGACTTTCAGTTTCTTGACTTAATTCTTCAATATCTTGGTTGAACTTATCCTCAAGTTCAGATTTCTTGCTTAATTCCAACTGAAGATTCTTAATCTTTTCTTTCAAAAATTTGTGTTCTCTCACTAATTCTTCATTTTTTTTCTCAATTGTTTTTTTTTGATTAGCTAATTGATTTTTTTCAGTTTTTATTTTTTCCAATTCATAACTTGGCTGTGAATAACTCAAAGATATTGAATTTAATCTATCAATAAGTTGGTTTAAATTTTGCTCTTTTTTTTTAAAATTACTCATAACGATTTATAGCATATTATTGATATAGTTAGTTTAAGTCTATATAGGTATTTAAAAGTGACTGTAAAATTTAATCAATTATCAAACGCAATTAGATTTTTATCAATTGACGCTGTGCAAAAAGCAAATTCGGGTCATCCGGGGATGCCTATGGGTATGTCCGATGTTGCAACTGTATTATTTAAATACCACCTGAGGTTTAATCCAAAAAATCCCAATTGGATTAATCGTGATAGATTTATTTTATCTGCTGGACACGGTTCAATGTTGCTTTACTCTCTTTTATATCTTTGTGGTTACAAAAGTATTTCAATTGAAGATATAAAAAATTTCCGACAACTTAATTCTATCTGCGCTGGACATCCCGAGTACAAAAAAGGCTCTGGAATTGAGACGACAACTGGACCTTTAGGACAAGGGTTGGGAAACGCTGTAGGTATGGCAATAGCAGAAGAAATATTCAGAAAAAAATTTAGTTCTTCCGTCATTAATAACAAAACCTATGTGATTGCAAGTGATGGAGACTTAATGGAGGGAATTAGTCATGAAGCAATGAGTCTAGCTGGCCATCTAAAATTAAAGAATTTAATAGTTTTTTTTGACAATAATAAAATTTCAATTGACGGTTCAACATCGCTTAGTGTTTCAGATAATTACAAAAAAAGATTCGAGTCGTACGGTTGGAGCTTCTTAGAGGTAAACGGTCACAATGAAAAACAAATTTCAAAAGCGATCACAAAAGCATCAAAATCAAAAAAACCTACAATAATATCTTGTAAAACTATAATAGGATTTGGATCACCTAATAAATCTGGTAAAGCTTCCTCTCACGGCTCTCCTTTAGGAGATGCGGAAATAGCTTTAGTGAGAAAAAAACTAAAATGGAACAACCAGCCATTTGAAGTGCCTCAAGAAATACTAGATGAATGGAGAAATATAGGCAACAAGGGTGAACAACTGGAAAATGAATGGCTCGAAACAGTCAATAAAAAAAATCCTAAAATTAAAAGTGAACTCAATGGCGCTAATGAGAAATTAGATTTAAACGGTTTAGAAAATTTAATTCGTCAAGAAAAAGATAAAAACTTTGAGTCTAAGCCAAGTTTAGCTACACGACAATGCTCGATGGCCGCTATAGAAAAAATTTCTGCTTTTCTTCCTGAATTAATAGGTGGTTCTGCAGATTTAAGTGGTTCTAATAATACAAAAACAAATAATTCTAAAATTATTAACTCTAAAAATTTTAATGGAAATTATATTCATTACGGAGTTAGAGAGCATGGTATGGCAGCAGTTATGAATGGTTTAGCGCTTTATGGAGGTATAATACCTTATGGTGGAACATTTTTAATATTCTCAGATTATTGTAAACCCTCTATTAGACTTTCTGCTTTAATGGGTCTTAAGGTAATTTATGTTTTTTCACACGACTCGATCGGTCTTGGTGAAGATGGTCCTACTCACCAACCTATAGAACAACTTACTGGGTTGAGGGCAATTCCGAATTTAAATGTCTTCAGGCCAGCAGATATTAATGAAACATTTGAATGTTGGGAAATAGCTTTAAAAAGTGAAAATACCCCAAGTGCTATTACTTTATCGAGACAAAAAGTTCCTTACATCAATCCAAGCAATTCTAAAGAGAATAAATGCGAAAAAGGAGCCTATGTAGTTAATTTAACTTCGCACGAGAGCAATGTAACATTGGTTGCTTCAGGTACTGAGGTTGAGCTTGCCTTAAAAGTTCAAGATAAACTTAAAGAGAACAATATCCACTCAAAAGTAGTTTCAATGCCATGTATGGAGCTTTTTGATAAACAACCTGAAGATTACCGGAAAGATATTTTAGAAGAAAACTCATTGATCATCACATTGGAAGCTGGAAGTGTAATGTCTTGGCAAAAATATATAAAAAATAAAGGGACTAATTTAGGTATAGATAAATTTGGTGAAAGTGCTCCTTATAAAGAAGTTTACAAATATTTTAAATTATCAGAGGAAGATATAACAAATTTTATTCAAAAAAAATTGAGAGAGTAGTAAAAATCGATGGGTGAAATAAATTTCTTTCCTGACGATTTAGAAATCAAAGATCAAAAGATAATTCTTAGATTAGATTTAAATGTTCCAATTAAAGACAAAGTTATAAAAGATGATACTAGAATAACTTTATGTTTACCTTTTATAAATAGACTAATTGAAAAAAAAGCAAAAATTATAATTATTAGTCATTTAGGTCGACCAAAAGGAATTAATGTCCCTGACTTGTCTTTAATACCTGTCTACAAATATCTCAAAGATGCGCTTAAAACTAATGTTTATTTTTTTAGAGGAACTTTTGATGGTGAAACCAAAGAAAAATTTTCTCACCTAAAAGGGGGTGAGGTAATATTAATTGAGAATATAAGATTTTTTAAAGAAGAAACCGAAGATGGCAAAGATTTTTCAAAAAAGTTAGGTGAACTTGGGGACATTTATATTAATGATGCATTTTCATGCTCCCATAGGAAACAAGCTTCTGTGCATAGTATAACAAAATTTGTAAAAAAAAGTTATGCTGGTCCATTATTAAAGAAAGAAATAACAGCAATAGATCTTGTTATAAAAAATAAAAAAGAACCGGTCACTTGCATTATCGGGGGATCAAAAATTTCTACAAAGATAAATGTTATTACTAATCTTTTAAAAAAAGTAAATAATATAGTAATTGTTGGGGCAATGGCTAATAATTTCTTCGTTCATAAGAATTTTAAAATTGGTAAATCCATTATTGAAAAAAATACAAAAGAGATAATAGCAAATATTTATAAAAAAGCAGAGGAACATAATTGTAAAGTATTAATACCTGAAGATTGCATGGTAGGAACAGACTTTGAAGGAACCGGTAAAAATAAAAATCTTGATGAGATTCAAGAAGATGAAATAATTTTAGATATTGGCCTCAATACAATCAAAAAAATTCAAAAAATGATTGACGAGTCAAATACTGTTCTGTGGAATGGACCAGCCGGGTATTTTGAAAATAAGAACTTCTTAAAAGGCACATTATCAATTGCAGAAAATATCTCTAAAAACACTATTAAAAAATCTTTAATATCTATTCTTGGAGGTGGAGACACTCTCTCAGCAATAAATAAAAGTAATGACAAACTTACTTTCTCTCACTTATCAACAGCAGGAGGCGCATTTTTAGAGTACTTAGAAGGAAAAGACTTGCCTGGTATAAGTGTTTTAAAATAAATAATCGCTATGACATTAAATGAAATAGCTAGAAAAATGTGCGCTAAAGGAAAAGGTATTCTTGCTGCAGATGAAAGTACTGGAACAATAGCTAAAAGATTTAAAAGTATAAATGTTGAAAACATAGAAAAAAATAGACTAAATTTTAGACAAACTCTTTTTAATTCAAGTGCTATGAAAGACTTTATTGGGGGAGTAATTTTATTTGACGAAACAATAAGACAAAAAACTACATTGGGTCCATCAATTCCAGAATTAATATCTAATCATGGAGCTGTACCAGGAATTAAAGTTGACAAGGGTGCTAAACCTCTTGCTGGATCTAGTGATGAAACTGTAACAGAGGGTTTAGATGGTTTACGTGAAAGATTAAAAGAGTATCATGATTTAGGTGCGAGATTTACGAAATGGAGAGCTGTCTATAAAATTTCAGATAAATTTCCATCTGCCCAATCTATTAAGTCTAATGCCCACGCATTAGCGAGATATGCTGCTTTAGTTCAAGAAGCTAAAATGGTACCAATAGTCGAACCAGAAGTTTTGATGGATGGTTCACATAACATTGATAAATGCTATCAAGTTACAACAAATGTACTTAATGAGTGTTATAATGAGTTAGAGATACATAAAGTTGATTTGAAAGGAACTGTTCTTAAACCTAATATGATTATACCTGGCTCGGAGTGCAAAGATAAATCTAATGCAGAGGAAATCGCAAAAAAAACTTTAGACTGCTTAAAGAAAAATGTTCCAAGTGATGTTCCTGGAATTGCCTTTTTATCGGGCGGTCAGTCTGAAATTGAGTCAAGTAAGAATCTTAATGAAATAAACAAAATAAATGATAGTAATTTTTTAATTACTTTCTCTTATGGAAGAGGGTTACAAGCAAGTGCATTAAAGGAATTTGGAAAAGATCAAAAAAATATAGAAAATATTCAAAAAGCCTTTAACCATAGAGCTAAAATGAATGGTCTGTCATCTAAAGGGGAGTGGTCTGAAAAATTAGAGAAAGAATTTGCGGCCTAAAACATTTGAAGAAATTAGTATACTTAATTTCACCTAATAAAATTGACCAGAATTTCTTCGCTAGTTTAGATAAAGTATTGTCGTTTAAGAATGTGAAGTTTTTTCAATTAAGAATAAAAAATTTGAGTCAAAAAAAACTTCTTAATTTATCTAAAAGAATTATAAAAATTACAACTAAGCATAAGGTAAAGTTTATCATTAATGATAATTTTATTTTAGCATCGAAAATAAACGCTGATGGATGTCATATGGGTCAACAAGATGGATCGTTTTTAAAAGCTAGAAAAAAACTCAAAAACAAAATATTTGGTATCACATGTCATAACTCAAAAAAACTAGCAACTAATGCAATTAAAAATAATGCAAATTATATTGCTTTTGGATCTTTTTTTAAATCCAAACTTAAGCAAAATGCAATAAAGGCCAATCTTAATATTTTGAGATGGGCAAAAAAGAACGTAAAAAAACCTATTGTGGCAATTGGTGGAATAAATAATAAAAATTACAAAAAATTAATAAGAGCAGGAGCAAAATATATTGCAATATCAAGTTTTATTTGGGATAACCCCAATTTAAAACCGGAACTTGCGATTAGAAAATTCAAATGAAAATAACAGCAATTGAAATAAAACCTGGTATGATAATTGAGCATAAAAATGATTATTGGAATGTTTTGAAAACTCAACACGTAAAACCTGGAAAAGGTGGAGCTTTTAATCAAGTCGAATTAAAAAGTTTAGTTAAAGGAACAAAATTAAATGAAAGATTTAGATCAAGTGAAACTGTAGAAAAAGCAGAAGTGAACGAAAAAAAGTTTAATTTTTTATACATTGATGGAGAGAGCTGCCATTTTATGAATAATGAAAATTTTGAACAAGTGGAAATTCCAAAATCAATAACAGGAGAACAATATAAGTTGCTTAAAGAAAACTTAGAAGTCACTATTTCATTTATGGAGGAGAAACCAATTTCAATAGAACTCCCTAATAATATTGAGTGTATAATTGAAACTACTGATGCCGCAATAAAAAACCAGACTGCTTCATCATCTTATAAACCTGCAATGCTTGACTGCGGTATCAAGATAAATGTTCCGCCATTTATTGAAAGTGGAGAAAAAATTATAATTGATACTCGAACATTAGAATATGTAAAAAGAGTTAATTAATGAGATTAAATTCTCCTCATATTAATTTAATAACAAAAGCATGTATGAAAGCCTCTCGATCTCTAATAAGAGATTTTGGAGAAATAGAAAATTTACAAGTTTCTTCAAAAGGTCCTGGTGATTTTGTAACTTCTGCGGATAGAAGAACTGAAAAAATATTAATTGATGAATTGCAAAAAGCTCATCCTGAATATGGAATAGTAACTGAAGAAACTGGGATAATAAATAAATCAAATATAAAAAATAGATGGATAATTGATCCAATCGATGGAACAATGAATTTTTTAAACAGTATTCCTCAATTTGCTATTTCTATTGGTTATGAAGAAGAGGGAGAAATAAAATGTGGAGTAATATTTAATCCAATTATGAATGAAATGTTTTGTGCTGAAAAAGGTAATGGAGCTTACTTAAATAATAAAAGAATAAGGGTTTCAAAAAAAAAAAAAATTAAAGATGCATTAATCGTTACTGGCGGCCCAAAAGGATTAAGTAAAATTAAAGAAAAAATTTTTTCTGAGTATATAAATATTTCACTTAACGTATCTAATGTTAGGAAATTTGGAAGCGCTGCTTTAGATATGGCTTATGTTGCTTGTGGAAGATTTGACGGTTATTGGCAAAGAGAGTTAAATTATTGGGATATTGCTGCTGGAATAATAATTGTAAAAGAAGCTGGAGGATTTGTCGATTTTTTTGAGGAGGATTTAAACTCACCTTTAAAAAAGAATATTTTAGCTACTAATTCCAACATTCATGAAGAATTAAAAGATCTTCTTAAAAAAAAAGATATTGAGTAAAAACTATTATTAATATAAAACTCCGCACATGAAAAAAAACATACACCCTAATTACCATAAAATTAAAGTCGTAATGACTGATGGTACAGAATTTGAAACACGATCTACTTGGGGCAAAGAGAACGATGTCTTAAAACTAGATATTGATCCAAAATCTCACTATGCTTGGACAGGTGGAACTCAAAAAATTTTAGATAAAGGTAGAGTTAGTAAATACAATAAAAAGTTTAGTAACCTTAGATCGAAAAAATAGCTTATGACTGAAACTCCATTCATGCCAAAAGCAACTGCTGTTTGGCTTGTTGAAAATACAACGCTGACCTTTAAACAGATTGCGGAATTTTGTAATCTTCACGAACTAGAAGTTAAAGGTATTGCAGATGGAGATGTGGCTAAAGGTATTAAAGCATACAATCCAATTTTAGCTGGCCAACTATCTAGAGAAGAAATAGAAACTTGTTCGAAAGAGCCGGAAAAAAAATTAAGACTATTAAAAAAAATTGAAAAGGTTGAGATTAAAGAAAGAAAGAGACCCAAATACACGCCATTGTCGAAAAGACAAGACCGGCCTGATGCTATACTTTGGTTGTGCAAGAATGCATCTGAACTAACGGATGGACAAATATCTAAGTTAGTAGGAAGCACAAAAGGGACTGTATCTTTAATTAGAAAAAGAAGTTATTGGAATTTTTCAAATCTTAAGCCGAGAGATCCTGTAATTTTGGCACTGTGTACACAAGAAGCTTTTCAAAAAGCTTTGGATAAAGCTAAAAGGAGAGTTGAAAGAGAAAAAAAAGCTAAAATTAGAGAGGAAAAAAAAGCTCAAGCTGCTTCTCTATAGACAAATAGATATTCAAATGGTAACTAGCAGAAAAATTAACTGGAGGTTTTTATTAAAATAGACGTAAAAGACAATAACGTAGAGCAAGCAATTAGAGTTTTAAAGAGAAAACTTCAAAAAGAAGGTTTTTTCAAGGTAATGAAAATGAAAAGTACTTATGAAAAACCGTCTGAAAAAAAAAAGAGAGTTCAGACTGAGAACCTTAAAAGAATAAAAAAACTCCAAAAACTTAAGAACAGGTACTAAATTTTTAAAAATGAGAGGATTAACAATGCCATCTGGTAAGGTAAAGTGGTTTAACGCCAAAAAAGGTTATGGTTTTATAACTGATGATGAAACGCAGAAAGATATTTTTTTGCATGTTTCATCTTTAGAAGACTCAAAATTGAGAGTCTTGAAAGAAGATCAAACAATAGTTTACGATATAAAAGAAGAAAAAAATAAACTTCAAGCTATTAATATAAAAAAGAAATAATTTATCGCGGGGTGGAGCAGTCTGGTAGCTCGTCAGGCTCATAACCTGAAGGTCGTAGGTTCAAATCCTACCCCCGCAACCAAAATGACGGATACAATCAGAAATATTACTATCATAGCCCACGTAGATCATGGAAAAACTACTTTGATTGATAATCTTATGAAACAAAGTGGAACTTTTAGGGAAAACGAAAATGTTGAAGAAAGAGTAATGGACTCTGGAGAGCTAGAAAAAGAGAGAGGAATTACAATTCTTGCAAAACCTACTTCGATTAATTGGAAAAACTCGAGAATAAATATTATTGATACACCAGGCCACAGAGATTTTGCGGCTGAAGTTGAGAGAGTTTTACACATGGCCGATGGAGCGTTATTATTAATTGACTCAGCCGAAGGAGTGATGCCACAAACAAAATTTGTATTATCTAAAGCTTTGAAACAAGGTTTGAAGCCAATTGTAGTAATTAATAAGCTTGATAAACAGGATCAAAGAGCAAATGAAGTATTAAATGAAACTTTTGACTTATTTGTAAGTCTTGATGCAAATGAGGAACAATTAGACTTCCCGGTTTTGTACGCAAGCGGAAGATCTGGTTGGGCATCTAAAGAGATAGATGGTCCAAGAGAAAATTTGCAACCCTTATTAAATTTAATAATTGAACATGTTAAACCATCTACCTTTGATAAAACAAAACCATTTGCCATGCTTTCTACACTGCTTTATGCCGACAGTTTTTTAGGCAGAAGCTTAGTAGGAAGAATTGCTCAAGGAACTGCAAAAGCAAATCAGCAAATTAAAGCAATAGATCTAAGCGGAAAAAAAGTTGATGAAGGAAGACTAACAAAGATATTTAGATATGAGGGAACAAAAAAAGTTCCTATCGAACAAGGTGAGGCTGGAGATATAGTAATTATTGCAGGTTTAGAAAAAGCTAACGTTGCTGATACAATTTGTGATTTAGAAATAAATGATCCAATTAATGCAACCCCTATTGACCCCCCTACCATGTCAATAACAATTACCGTAAATAGTTCTCCTTTAGCAGGGACGGAAGGGAAAAAATTAACAAGTACTCAAATAAGGGATCGATTAATTTTGGAAGCTGAAAACAATGTTGGTATTAACTTTGAAGAAAATGAAAATAAAGATGCTTTCGTTATAAGTGGTAGAGGTGAGTTGATGTTAGAGATTCTTTTAACACAGATGCGAAGAGAGGGTTTCGAAATGACGGTAAGCCCGCCAAAAGTTTTAATTAGGAAAGATGATCAAGGTAATAAAATGGAGCCAATCGAAGAAATAACAATGGATTTAGATGAAGAGTTTTCATCAAGAATTATAGACTCCATGAACAGAAGAAAAGGTAAATTAATTGATCTTAAGGATACTGGAAAAAATAAAAAAAGATTAATTTTTCATGCGCCAACAAGGGGATTAATGGGTTACACAAGTAGATTTTTAACATTAACAAAAGGTACTGGCGTTATAAATAGAATTTTTCACTCTTATGGAGAATACACCGGAGATATGGAAGGAAGAAGAAACGGTGCTTTAATTTCCATGGAAAATGGTAAAGCAGTTGCCTTTGCTATTTTTAATTTACAAGCTCGAGGTGAAATGTTTGTGACACATAATGATCCAGTTTACGAGGGGATGATAGTAGGCCTTTCCTCAAAAAGTGGTGACTTGGAAATTAATGTTTTAAAAGGGAAAAAACTTACAAATATGAGGACACAAGGAACTGATGAAAATGTAGTTTTAACACCAGTAAGAAAGATGGCTATAGCCGAACAGCTAAGTATGCTTAATACAGATGAAGCTTTAGAAATTACACCAAAATCTTGTAGGCTTAGAAAACTTGTATTGGATCCCCATGAAAGAAAAAGGTTATCGAGAGCTAGAGCATCTTAAAGACTAAACTTAGATTTTTTACTATCAGTTAAAAAACCCTTAACTGTTTCAAGCGTCATTGATTTAAAACTTTTTCCAAAACTACCGATTTGATTTATTACTTTAGGAGGCATAGTAATTATATCACAATTAATTTGTTTTGCCTGAGTGTAATTATATGCTTCCCTGGTACTAGCCCAAAGAATTTCAATGTTTTTATTACTTTTGGTCAAAGAAATACTTTTTTTAAATATTGGTAATGGATCTTTCCCCTTGTCTGCCATCCTTCCGGCAAATATTGAAATAATGGATTTTGTTTTTTTATTTAGTTTTTTATAAATTTTTTTTACCTGTTCGTATGTATATACAGCGGTAATATTGAGCTTTATTCCTTTATCACTTAATTCTTTTATAACTGATCCCATAAATTTTCCTTTAGAATTTACCACAGGAATTTTTACATAAACATTCTTTCCCCAAATATTAATTTTATAAGCTTGTTTAAGCATTTCGCTGGGTGTATCAGCAAACACTTCAAAAGAAATTGGTTTTTTTTTACAAATTTTTAAGATTTTTAGAGAATATTCTTTGTAGTTTTTGGCACCAGCCAGCCTCATTAAGCTTGGGTTCGTAGTAAAGCCATTTACATAAGTTTTATTATTATAAAATTTTATAACTTTAATGTCTGCAATATCACAAAATACTTTTGGCTTCATTTTTTTATATTTACATATTTATTGTAAAAATTTTTATTAATATATATTAAGTTTAATTGATAAATCATATTAGAATATAAGTTTCCATAGAAATCATTAGCGAATAATCGATAGTTATTTTGCAATTTGCTTTCTATATCGCTGATAGTTAATGATTTTTCATAGATATCACTGAATATTATTTCTAGTTCAATAAACTTAATTTTATTTTCAGATAACATTTTTTGACACCCCTCTAATACTTCATCTTCATAACCTTGAGTATCTACCTTTATGATATCAATTTCATATATTTGTTTTTCATAGCAATAATCATCAATTGAATAAATAGTTGTCTTATTTACTTTGTTTAAAAATTTTTCAGGTTTGATTTTATATTGTTGGCTTCTTAAATTAAGCCATTGAGTATCCTTTTTTACTCTCAGAAAAGATGATGATCCAGTATAATGATTGATAAAAAAGTTTTTTTCTCCTTTTGAGCTTCCAATGGCAAAATTATTTAAAAAAATATTTTTTCTATCATTATACTTATTTTTTAATTTTAAAAATTCAAATTCAATTGGTTCGAAAGAATGAATAATTTTTTCTTTAAATATTTTATTGAATCTTTCAATAGTTTGACCTTGGTTTGCTCCTACATCAAAAATTATTACTCTTTTATCTTTGAGTATTTCTGAGTATATTTGATTAAAGCTTTTTTGGTTAATTTCAGGGTAATGTCTTTTGATGTCTAATCCAAAAAATTTAAAAAAGTTTTTTACTAAATATTTGATGTAATTATACATTATTGATTAAAAGTTGATCATCATTCATAATATATTAAATTAATATTTACTATCAAATATTTAAATACTGAATAATTTCGTTAAATTTTTTAAACTCAGTAGTCTTTTTATTCATTTTGCCATATCCGTATTTGCAAAATATAAAATTGATTTTCGAATTTTTGGCAAATTTATAATCAATAATTGTATCACCTAAATAGTAGATAGATTTTTTTTTAATTTTATATGTTTTTTTTAGTTTATTTAGCAAATATGGATTTGGTTTTCCTGGTTTACCTTTTTCTGGGCATATTACAAAATCAAACTTTAATTTAAATCTTTTAATCAGTTTAAGTGTTCTAATTTTTTCTTTTGATGTAATGATACCTATCTTGAATTTTTTTTTTTTTAAAAATTTAAGGGTTTCTGCGACAGTTGGATAAAGTTTTATTAATTTAAAATTTTTTATAGACTCTTCTCTATAAATCTTTTCAGCAAGTTTTATATTATTTTTGATATTTAATTCGGATAAAATTTTACTAAATGGCAAACCAATTTTTTTAAAATATTCATTAAAACTAACCTTAAGTTTGAGTTTTTCACACACCTTTTTCCATGACTCCCTCATATTGCTTTTGCTATCTAAAATAACACCATCTAAATCAAAAATAATTAATTTTTCGCTCATGAAATTTTTTAAAATTAGTTGTTAATGAAAATTGGGTAAATATACCTTTTTATCTATTTATTTAATTTTTTTAAAATCTCTTCTACCCAATATTTGGCATTTTTACTTTCGACTTTTAAAAAAAAATTTTTTGGTTTTTTAAATAGATTATTTGTATCTTCAAATCTGCCTTTTTGAATTGTATCAAGCCAAATTAAAATATCTGGTTTAAATATTTCTCTAGTATTTTCAGTAGGACATACGAAATCAGCTATAACAATTTTCCCTTCTTCTATAATCGCTTTAGCTAGATCTCTCATCCTATTTGACTGCCTTATTCTTCCTTCAGGTGAAAAATCCCAGTCATTATATTTCTTTCTAATTTCATCAGCATTTAATATTATTGCGTCCAATCTAGGAGCTAGTTCTTTAGCTAGTGTTGTTTTACCAGAGCCTGGTAAGCCCATTATAAGAATTTTTTTTATTTTCATATTTGCTATTAATCTAAATTTTTGACTATATCTTCTGTCATTTTTTTAGCATCAGCAAATAGCATTAGGGTATTATCTTTATAAAAAAGTTCATTATCAATTCCGGCATATCCTGGTGATAAACTTCTTTTAACAAATAAAACTGATTTACATTTTTCTACGTCAAGAACAGGCATACCAAATATTGGGCTTTTTGGATCTGTTTTTGCGACCGGGTTGGTAACGTCATTAGCACCTATGACAAAAGCCACATCTGAATTAGCAAAATCATTATTAATATCCTCTAATTCAAATACCTCGTCATACGGTACGTTTGCCTCAGCTAATAAAACATTCATATGGCCAGGCATTCTTCCAGCTACAGGGTGTATTGCGTAAGTAACTTTAATGTCATTTTTTTTTAATTTATCTACCATCTCTCGAAGGGCATGTTGTGCTTGAGCTACGGCCATACCGTACCCTGGGACTATAATTACAGATGAAGCATTTTTCATTAAAAAAGCTGCGTCCTCTGCGTTACCACTTTTAACTGGCTTTTGATCTTTCTTTTCTTTTTTATCATCAGTAGAATTATCTGCTCCAAAACCACCAAGAATAACACTAACAAAAGATCTATTCATAGCTTTACACATTATGTATGAAAGTATTGCTCCAGAGGATCCAACAAGCGCACCTGTTATAATCAAAGCAGTATTTTCTAGTGTAAAACCTATACCAGCCGCAGCCCATCCAGAATAGGAATTAAGCATTGAAATTACTACAGGCATATCTGCTCCTCCAATAGGGATAATTAATAAAACTCCGACAAGAAATGAAATTATAATTACAGTCCAAAAAATATTTGTAGATTGAGTTTTACATAGATAAAAAATTAAAACAAAAATACCTATTCCTAGTATTAAATTTAAAATATGCTGCCCACTAAATGTAATAGGAGCGCCAGACATTATTCCTCTTAACTTTAAAAAAGCTATTATAGAACCTGAAAAAGTTATCGCTCCTACTGCCGCTCCAATAGACATTTCGATTAAACTCGCTAATTTTATATCACCGACATTTCCTAAATTAAAAGCTGCAGGATTTAAAAAAGCTGCAATCGCGACAAAGACTGCCGCCAAACCCACTAAACTGTGAAAACCAGCTACTAATTCTGGCATTGCAGTCATCGGAATTTTAAAAGCTATAAAAGCGCCGATGGCTCCACCGATAACTAAAAATATTATTACATAAACTAGGGATGTTGAAAAATTTCCAATTGATAGGAATGTTACTACGATTGCGATTATCATTCCAGCAATTCCAAAGTAGTTTCCTTGTCTAGATGTATCTGGTGATGATAATCCTCTAAGCGCAAGTATAAATAATATTCCAGATACTAAATAAAAAATTGCTGCAAGGTTAGCCGAGATCATTTCTTTTTATCTTTCTTTTTTTTGTACATTTGAAGCATTCTTTGGGTCACCAAGAAGCCTCCAAAAATATTTATTGCTGCTAAAATGATAGCTATAAATCCAAAGATACTAGACGTATTAAAAATACTCTCGGAGGTTCCTGCTAAAGCTGCGATAATAGCACCTACAATAATAACTGACGAGATTGCATTAGTAACTGACATTAACGGAGTATGAAGAGATGGGGTGACACTCCATACAACATAGTAACCAATAAAAATTGATAAAATAAAAATACTTAATCTAAATATAAACGGATCTATTTCCATAATTAAACTTTTTTAATTAATGATTTATCTATTATTTCGTCCTCTAAATTAATATTAAAATCTTTCTTCTCTTTACTATACAAGTTACGTATGAAACTAAATAAGTTCTTAGCATATAAGCTTGAAGCAGTAAGTGGTAAGTTATTCATCAAACTTTTGACACCTATTATCTTTATGCCATCAACTAAATTAATCTTGCCTGCTTCTGAAAATGCAGAGTTTCCCCCTTGTTCTGCTGCTAAATCGTAAACAATAGACCCAGGTTTCATAAGTTTTACTAAATCCTCTGTCAAAATTCTTGGAGCAGGTTTTCCGGGAATTAATGCGGTACATATTACTATATCATTTTTTTTAAGTGCTTCTTTCATTATTTCTGCTTGTTTTTTTTTATATTCATTTGATGCCTCTTTCGCGTAACCACCAGCAGTTTCCATATCTTCATTTTGTTCAACTGTTAAAAATTTTCCTCCTAAGCTTTCTACTTGCTCTTTTGATGCAGCTCTTACATCTGTTGCTGAAACGATCGCACCTAACCTTTTAGCGGTTGCGATAGCTTGTAAACCTGCTACGCCTGCTCCAATAACTAAAACTTTAGCTGCTGGTACAGTGCCTGCAGCAGTCATCATCATAGGAACAGCTTTTTCAAATTCTGCAACACACTCAACTACAGCTCTATATCCAGCTAAATTAGATTGGGAAGATAAAACATCCATTGATTGAGCTCTTGTAATTCTAGGTAATAATTCTAAAGAAAAAGGCTTAATCTTTTTATCAATAATTTTATCAATTTTGTTTTTGTTTTTTGATGGATTAAGCATACCAATTAGAATTGTATTGTCTTTTAAAATTCCAATTTCTTCTTCGGAGGGACAATTTACTTTTGTAATTAAATCACTTGAGTTTAAAACCTCTTTAAATGACGCTTTAATCTCAACTCCATTTTCTTTATATTCATTATCATCTATTCCAAGGTGAAGTGCATATCCTTTTTCAACACATACCTTTAACCCAAGTCCAATAATATTTTTTGCTGACTCAGGAGTTAAAGAAATTCTTTTTTCTAATGTTGTGTTTTCTTTAATTGAGCCAACTATCATTATTAATTATTTTGTTATTAAAGTAACGTAATCGCTAATATTACTAATATTGCAATAACCGCTATAGTTCCCCACAAAACAAATTTTGTGAAACCAACGTAAGTTTTTTTAAAATCGTTGTTGCTCATTTTATCCTTGGCGAGCTTTAAATTTAGGATTTTTTTTATTTATTACGTAAAGCTTTCCCCTACGCTTCACTAGCTTTGAGTTAAGATCTCTTTTTTTTAATGATTTAAGTGAACTAGCTATTTTCATAATTAAAAGCCTGGCAACGTCCTACTCTCCCATATCTTAAGACAAAGTACCATCGGCGCTGAAGGACTTAACTTCCGAGTTCGGGATGGGATCGGGTGTGGCCCCTTCGCAATAATTACCAGGCAAAAATATATAATATTATAAAATCGTAAAGTAAACATTTAATTTCGTTTAAATTATTTGAATTATTCGATTTTAAACCACCCTTTTTCTTCAATTTTTCTGCTAAGATAGTTTGCTCCCTCTTTAGTAACATGACCTGCTGTATCTCTGTGAATTATTTCTTTATTTGGCGTTGATGCAACACAAGATTTTGCAGCCAAATCACATACTAAACTTAAATGGTCTAAAAAAGTAATTTCATGTTTGTCAGCCATTTTTTTTAAGAAAATATTATTTTTTAAAACTTGTTTTTCTAAAAAAGAGTAATAATCTTTTTCAATTTTTATTAAGTCATTTTTATTTGGAAATTTGTTATTTTCTAAAATAAATCTTTCTAAAGGGAATTTTTCCAAAAAATAAGTTCTTTGTTGAAAATTTTTATTAAACTTCTTAGGTTTTGAATAAGAAATTGAAGAAGCATTTTTAAATGAAGCAAAATCAGAGATTAACACGATTTTTTTGTTTGTTGTTTTTAAGTATCTAATTGTGTTTTCTAATGAGTCTAAAGTTTCCTTATACCACCTTGTTTTAAGAACTACTATGTCAGCGTCCTCAAAATTATTAATATCTTTTAAAGTTTTTAATTTATCTCTATTGAATGTTCTTTGGCAAACATTTTTGCCAGTAGTAACTATATCTTCGATACAATGAACCTGAGTGAAAAAATATTTAATATTATATTTGTTTGATAAAGTTTCATTTGATGCCAAGGTTTCATAAAAATCTTTTCCGTGGGAATTTCCAATGATAAGAACCTTATCTTTTTTATCTTTTTTTAAAACCTCATTTTTATCACTTCTTTTAAAAACAGAATAACCTTCAGTATTTAGTATTTCTTTTTGGTACTCAGTTAGTCCTAATCTACTTTCAAATCCTTTGTTTTTAATAATAAAAAAACTTGAAGTTAGAATTAAAATTAAAAATACAGATAAAAAAGAAATTAATTTTTTGATATTAAGATTTGTTTTTCTAAAGGTTTTTTCAATAAAATAATATGTAAAAATTGAAAGAATTATAGATATTGAAATAATTAACAGCTTTAATGATATCATCTCCTCGAAATGTGGTCCGTGAATATGTCTTGCAAAGGCAAATAAGGGGTAATGCCAAAGATAAAGGGAATAAGAGATTAATCCAAAAGCTATCAAAAATTTAGTTGATAAAAATTTTGTGATTAAATTTTGGTTTTTGTCAAAGCAAATAATAATACTTACAGATAAAATTAGAAAAAATGTATAAAAAGAGGGATGTGAGAAATTTCCATTAAAAAAGAAAAGATATAGTATAATAATAAAAAAACTTGAAAATATTAATATATTAGAAAAAAAATTATTATAATTTATTTTACTTCCGTTTATTAAGTAAATTTTAAAGTAGGCTACTAAAGATCCTGCCAAAAGTTCCCAGCCCCGGAATGGCAACATGTAAAAAGTTAAAGACTTATAAACTGATGAACTATATTGTGACAAACTAAGAGAAATTACAAAGCATATCAAAATTGAGATAAATAAATATTTTTTAAAAAATTTAAATATAAAAATTAAAAATATAGGGAAGAAAAAATAAAATTGTTCCTCTAAAGATAAAGACCAGGTATGAAGGAAAGGTACTCTTAAAGCGTGTTCTGTCATATAACCAAAGTGATAGTGATGCCAGAAATTGAAGTTCGAGATAAATCCAAGTTGATAAATTATGGACTCCGTGAATTGGACGAGAGGTAAAGGTAACAATATGATATTTCCAATAATCAAAGTTACAAAAGTAATAAAAAATAATGCGGGAATAAGTCTTTTTATTCTTCTTATGTAAAACTTATAAAAAGAAAATTTTTCAGTTGTCTTTAGCTCTAATAAAATTTGTTTTGTAATAAGGTATCCTGATATTACAAAAAAAATATCAACTCCTAAAAATCCGCCCTGCAGAAAATCTATACCAAATATTGAAAATTTCGCATGGTATAAAACTACACTCAAAACCGCTATAGCTCTCAAGCCATCTATGTCTGGTCTGTAATCTAATTTCATAAGAATAATTGTTTAGATTTTATCTAGTTTTAAAAGTTCTAAATTTATGGTGGACCGTGAAGGTAACGCTCCTTCTACCTCTCCCATGTCAAGGGAGCACTCTACTTTTGAGCTAACGGTCCTCTATTAAAAAATAAATTAAAGAAATATTTTAATCTTAATTTAAAGATATAAAACTTAATATTTTTCAAGTTAAAATTTTTACCTAGTATTTTGTTATTTTCTTTTAACCACTCTTTCATTTCGTAAAAATAAGTTTTTAAATTCATCGACGAATAATTGTTCTCATGTACATAATAAGTTGCTAAGGGTTCTTGTATGCAATAAAAATTGTATTTTGTACTTAACCTAATAAAAAGCTCAAAATCTCCGATAATATTATATTTGTCCTTAAATTTAAATTTATCAAAAATTTTTCTTCTTATCATTACAGTTAAAATACCTACCAAATAATTATTTAAAAGTTCTTGTGTTATAATGCCTTCTGGGCATTTACCCTCCTTTTTTTTATATAATTTTCCATTCATTTTATTACTTATAAAGAAGTTTGAATATATAAAATCATAGCTATATTTCTCCATAATGCGAACCTGTTTTAAGATTTTATTTTTTTTCCAGATATCATCAACATCTAAAAAACAGATATATTTTCCTTTTGCTTTTTTGATCGCAAGATTTCTAGATTTATATAGATTATTGAAGTTTTTAGAATAAAAATACCGAATTCTTTTTTCTTTGAAATTTTGAATAATTTGTTTTGACTCATCTTTGGAAAAATTATCCCAAAAAATTATTTCCCAATTTTTATAACTTTGATTAAAAACACTTTTTACGCTTTTTTTTAGAAACTTTGCGCCATTATGATTATTCATTATAACACTCACCAATGGATAAGTTTTTTTTTGAGACATTTATTTTAAATTTGTATAAAAATTAATTTGATTTAAAGATTGTTTTAAAATTAATTTTTTGTTTTTCTTATTAATAGAATAATTTTTATACCAATCAACAGTCATTTTAATTGTATCGTTTATGCTAAGTTTTGACCTCCATTTAAGTATTATGAAAGATTTCTTGCTATTTAAATTTAATAGCTTGTTTTCAAAGAATTTTTTTTCAGAATAGTTTTTCCATTTTACCAAAGGCCATATTTTTTTTATCTTTTTTAGTATTTCAATAACTTTGTAGTTTTTATTTTTTGGGCCAAAATTAAATGCTTGACCATGAAGTTTGTGATTAAAATTTAATTTATGAGCTAAACTTATATACCCGCTTAAAACTTCTAATACATGTTGCCAGGGTCTTGTCGCGTTAGAGTTTCTTATCAAAACCTCTTTATTTCTAAGCCATGCTTTCATGCAATCAGGAACTAATCTATTTTCTGACCAGTCACCTCCACCGATAACGTTTCCTGCCCTTGCTACTGCTATAAAAACTTTATTTCTTCTATTTGTGAAATAACTTTTAATATAGGATTTGATTGCAATTTCTGTGGCTGATTTAGACGCACCGTAAGGATCAATGCCACCTAGCAAATCATTTTCTGAATAACCTCTTTTAATTTCTAAATTTTTATAAACTTTGTCACTAGTAATTAATATTACAACCGTTTTTTTTTTTATGTATTTGATAGACTCTAGAAGATGTATGGTACCATTTAAATTACTTTCCCATGTGTTTATTGGATTTATATATGAATTTTTGACTAATGCTTGTGCAGCTAAATGAAATATAAAATCAGGTCTAAAGTCTTCTATAATTTTTTTCAATTTTTTTTTGTCTTTTAAATCTAGTTGTTTACTTTTGATTATATTATCTAATCCAGTGAGCTGATAATGTGATGGATATGTAGGTATATTTTTAGAAATACCTAAAACGTTAGCGCCTAAACTATGCATCCATATTGACAACCATGATCCCTTAAAACCAGTATGTCCTGTAATCAAAACTTTTTTATTTTTAAATATATTTTTCTTCATAATAATTTATTGTTTTTTTTATACCTGCATTAAATTTTATTTTTGGTTTCCAATTGAAATATTTTTTTAATTTATCAATACTAGGATAATGTAGTAAAATTTCATCTTTTCGTAGTTTAATTTTCCCAAATTCTGGGGTACCTTTTTTTATATTTTTTTGGATTAACTTTATAATATTTTTTACTCTTATAGGTTTTCCCGAACCAACATTAAATATCTGGCCATCTATTTTGTCATTATTTAAAGATTTAATTAATAGATGAATCAAATCATCTATAAATATAAAATCTCTTAGTTGGTTTCCATGCGTACATGGAAATTTTTTTTTTTTTAAACATGCATTTATCGTATAAGGGATTAACCTATTAGTATCTTGATGAGGTCCATATGCAATGTAAAGTCTAAATATAACAGCTGGAAACTTTTTTTTTTTATTATATTTTAGCAATAGTTGTGAAGCTTTTAGTTTAGATTTTCCATAAATTGATTTAATATCTTTAATATTTACCTTATATTTTTCTTTCTGAGGAGATTTTTTATCTCCGTATTCAGTGCTACTACCCAATTGAATAAATTTTTTAATATTTCTATTTAAATAAAAATCAGCAAGATTTTTGCATCCTTTAAAATGAGTATTATATGTTTTTTTTATATTTTGATGATCTACATAACCGGCGAGATTAATCACATAGTCAATATTTTTTTTTTTTAACTTCGAAACTAATTCTTTTTTTTTGGTAATATCGCATCTTATATAATTTATACCTTTTATGATTCTATGTTTATTTTTTTTTTTTGAAGAAATGCTAAAAATGCGATATTTTTTTTTGTATTTTAATTTTTTTATTAAATTGAAGCCTATAAAGCCTGATCCTCCGACAACTAGTATATTTTTTTTTAAGCTCAATTTTTTTTTCTTCGTAAGATATTATCTAAAACATCTTTATCTCTTTTTGTGTCTACACATTTCCAAAACTTTTTATGCTGAAATGCCATTAATTGTTTTTGTTTAGTCGCAATCTCCAAAGGATCTTTTTCTAAGATAGTTTTATCTCCTTTAATGAAATTTAAAAACTTATTTTTACTTATGAAATAACCTCCATTAATCCACCCTGAGGTTACCTGGGGCTTTTCTTTAAATTTTTTAACAATACCTTTATTAATTTGTAATTCTCCAAATCTTGCGGGGGGCCTTACAGCCGTTACTGTAATTAATTTTTTATGCCGTTTATGATACCTTACTAATTCTTTTAAATTTATATCTGAAACCCCATCTCCGTAAGTAAACATAAAATCCTCATCTTTATTTAGATAATTTGAGACTCTTTTTAATCTACCACCTGTTAAAGTACTTAATCCTGTATCAACTAAAGTAATTTTACATATTTTATTAAAAACTTTTGAATAAAAAGGTTTTCCATTTTTTTTAAACTTTTTGAAAAATTTTTTAAACACATGGCTTTTATAACCAGTTGCAATTATAAAATCTTTATATCCATACTTTATATAGTGTCCCATTATGTGAATTATAATAGGATATCCTGCAACCTTTATCATGGGTTTTGGAATTTTTTTAGTATATTCAGGAAGTCTTGTTCCTAAACCTCCCGCTAATATTACAATTTTCATTTTTATAGTAAGTTGTTAAATATAATTTTAAATTTTTATTTTATTTAATTAACTTAATTACATAAGTTGAATAAATCTTTTTTTTTAATTTTATTACCTAATTTAATTAAATTACCTTTTTTCTTTAATTTATAAAGATAAACATTTTTATTAATTTTTTTTGTAGAAATACTCGGCCATAATTTTTGTGAATATAAATCAAATAATGGTAACTCTACTATTTGAAGGACTTTCTCACCTCTTTCTAATGCTTCAATTATTGCACCGGAGCTTCCAATAAATATTAAATAATTTTTATATTTAAAATTACTCGAATTGTTTGTGTAAATATTTTTTAATTTATTGATTTTATGAATTAATTCTAAATTTACTTTTGATTTAGAGGCAGGATGATTTCTTGTTTCATACTCTTGAATATTGATCATCTTATTTTTAATAAGGTATTCTATATTATCAATTACTAAATCAAGATTTTTCAAAATAAGGGGTAAAAATATTATTTTTTTATTATTTTTTTTATTTTTTTTTAAAAATCGAAAAGATGGTAAAATTTTTATTTGTTTTTTTTTCCATCCTAAATATTTCGTAAAGCATTTGGCTTGATCGTTTCCGTTTAAAATGATTTTATCAGGGCAGTACTTTTTGTGAATTAAATTTAGTGGTAATGCTAAAGGTGGTGAATGAATATAACCTAAAACTTTTATTTTTAAATTTTGTGATTCAATATAAGCTTTAATACTATTTTGAAATGGCTGGCCTTCATAAGGCATTAAAAGATATTTAATTTTGTTATTTAGATAGGGCCTGAATTCTTTAATAAATAAATCTGAGAAAAAATTATAATTTGAAATCGAAAACAGATAATAATAGATATTTTTGAATATTAGAAAAAAATTACTAAAAATAATACTTAAAAGTCTTAAAATGTTAAAACTTCTATCGGTTTTTGTTTTTAAAATGGTGATGTTATTATCTATTTGTTTTGGTAATTGATCGTCCATATAAATTACAAACCAGTGTGTTTTCTTCAGATCTTTAGAATTTACATTAAAATATCTATCATTAAAGGTTCCATTGCTTAAAAAATTTTTTTTAAATGCCCAGGTCACTATAATTTTTTCATAGTTACCTGTCACATTCGAAAAGACTTTATAATTTATGTAATTTAAATTTCCTAAAAAATCACTTACTATCCAAGAAATATTTGAGAAAAAATTTTCATTAAATTTGGAAAGTCTTTTTAAGATATACGATCCAACGTAATTTGTAGTTGTAACAAAATATAAATTTGAATTATATTTTGGGTGAAATTCTTTTTTTTTAAACTTTGATAAAAATTTTTTTACATTTTTTAATAAATAAACTTGAGAGTTTTCCATTATTAATTTTGGTAAAAATTATTTATAAAATTTAAAATATTTGTCTTTTAAAATTTGAGTCTTTGCTTTCTTATAATCTTCAAAAATATCGACTGAAAAACTATCTCCCTTGAGATTTATAGTTGTTATTTTTAGTCCGATATCGATAGCTCTTAAAAGTTCTATACCCTCGATTTTTTCAAGATGGGAAGGCTTAGATTGGCTAAATGACAATAAGGCCCTTGGTTTAAAAGAAATTATAGACAAATGTTTTTTTAAAAATAAACTTTGGTTTTTATATTGATAAGGAACATTAGCCCTTGATAGATATACTACGTTATCATTTCTATCCGTTACCAACTTTACAATATTTGTATTATTGGTATTTTTAATTTTCAAATTAGGTAAAACAATTTCTGTATTTCTTTTCTTCTTATGAAAAGTAATAATTTGATCGATATGTTTAGGACTAACAAAAGGTTCGTCTCCTTGTACATCAACTATTAAATCATATTTTTGTTTTCTAGATAATTTTTTGTAAGCCTCAGCAATCCTTTCTGTGCCATTAATATGTTTTTTTGAGGTCATCATTACTTTTGCACCATATTTTATCGCAACATCAAAGATTTTTTTATCATCACAACAAATCACAGCATCATCAATTTTTTTGGAAAGCAATGTTCTTTTATAAACGTGTATAATCATAGGAATTCCATTAATTGGCAAAAGTGCTTTGGCTGGTAACCTTTTTGAATTTAAACGAGTTGGTATTAAAGCTAAAATTTTTGATCTCATTTGAATTACTCTAGCACTATATAACTTTGAAAGATACCCGTTTACTTAATAATGAAATTTTAATTAAAATCTTTAAATTTTTCTTTCGATAAAGTTTTTTTAATAAAATCAAATTTTGTATTTAATGTTTGAGGTTTTAAATATTTTTTTAGATTATCTTCTAAAGAATTTTTGCTAAATTTTTTATATTGTAGCTCAGTTTTTTTTAAAACATATTTAGGTGAAATATCTTTAATTTCTAAATAATTTAAAATTTTAGAAATATATTCAATCTTATTCTTCTTGTATTCTTCATAATTTAAATTTAAATTATTCATACTACTTTGTTTCTTTTTCCAATTTTTAATCCAGCTGGAAAATTCATCTACCGGTCTCATATTGTTATTTAATTCATTAGGAGATGTAAGTGATTTTTGAAAAGAACTAATCAAATCTAAATCTTTTATTGCTTTGTGTTGTCTGTGAGATTTATCCGATAGGATATGACAATATCTACTAATCATTACATCTTTTAAATTACGAAAACTAAAAATAATTTTTGGATTTACTTTTTTAATTATTTTAAAATTATTTTCATTGTATCTTGTATGTAATTTAAGATAGGTTAATTTTTTTTTCGGTATGTGTTTAAAAAGATTTTGAGAAATATCATGTGGATGGTTTTTTTTATCCGATTGGTAAATTCTTAATGGAGAAAATTTCATATCTACATATCCAATAGCAGATAAAATGTTCTCTATAAGTGTAGTTCCTGATTTGGGAAGACCAATAATAAAAACAAAATTATATTTATATTTTTTTTTATTAGTGTAGTCTCTTTTTAAATCTTTAAGTAATATCTCAAAAAAATCTTTTGGAAATTTTAATAATCTTAAAAACCATCTGCCAAAATGTATTAAATAGTACATTATTAATTATCTTGTTTGATCAATCAAAAAAATATTTTATTAGCTATATTTTTATTACTATTTAGGTAATCGTTTAAATTTTGATTTAAGGGATTAGCTAATGAAATTGACTGCCTGGAGTTGATGGCTGGGAATCTATGATAACTGTACTTAATGTTATTTTTTTTACACAATTTTGAAATTTCTTTTTCAGCTTTGATTTTTATTTTGGAATATGGAGCTTTGAAATCAAAATTAATAAATTCTGTCGATGGAAAAAAGAAAGAAATTTCACTTAACTTATTTTTTTTAATAATTTTTAATGGGATATCTAAGTAATATTTTTTATATTCAAATAAGTCGCTTTTAGTTATTTTTCTACTAAAAATTATTTTGGGTGTAGCAAAATAATACAAATTTAAAGGAGAAAATTTTTTTATAACTTTGTCAATTTTGCTAAGATCTTTTTTAACATCTAATTTTATTTTCAATATTCTGTCATTTGAATACCCAATTTTGTTTTTTAAATAAGAAGCAATTATTTTTATTTTTTTGTTTTCGGCGAGAAGTTTTAATAAATCTTTTCCAATGCCTTGACTGGCTCCAATAATAAATACATTATTTTTTATTTTCTTAACATTTCTTAATAATGAACTAGATGGCTTTGTTGTTTTTTTTGATATTATTGGTCGAATTAATGACACAAAAGAGATCTCATAATTTCTATAATTTAAATAATTATTAATAATTGGCATTCTATTATCTAAGCGTTTGGATTTTATTTTGAATTTCTTGTTCGAAACAGTGTGTTGATTTATGTCTATACTTTTTAATAATGAGTTTTTACCTGGGTATTTCATTCCAACATACCAACTAATTTTATTTAATATTTTAAGTAAATTTTTAGTTAAAAATAAATTTTTTTTAATTTTGTTTCTTTTTAATATCTTGAGTGCTATTTGAGTTTTTAATTGTTTTTCTTGAAATAAAGTAAACGTAAGATAATTCTTAAGTATATTTTTTTTAATGTAAATTGGTTTGTCATAAAAAATTGGACTGTCAAAATCAACTTTCAATCTTAAAATACTTATTTTCTTCGAAACTTTTATTTTTTTTAAAAATAAAATCAAAATAAAAATTCCATGAACAATATTTTTGTTAAACATCGAATTATAACCATATTTTTTATCGACATGTATTGGATTGTAATCTTTGCTTTTTCTTGCAAAATCCAAACCATGTTTAAATTTTACCAAAAATTTTTTACCATTAATTTTTATACTCATCGTCTAGTTTCTTTTGATAAGTGAATATTTATTTTTTTTAAGTAATTCTAAGCAAGATTTAAAAAAACTTTTTGATTGAACTGAAATTACTTTATACCGTCCAAAATTATTTTCTTTAATTCTCTTTTTTTTTTTCAAATATTTGTAAAGTATATCTAAGTTAATATTATTTCTAATATTAGGTTTTCTTACAAAATATTCTGTTGAAATAATCTTTCTATTTGCTTTGCAAAATATTTTAAAAATTTTATAAAATCTATAATCTACTTTAATCAATTCTTCAGCATAGTGTGTAAAGGTTATTCTATCTAAACTACAACCAAGACACAAAATTTTAGCGTTTGACTTGAGAAATAATTCAAAAATTGAATTTTTTCCAAAACAAGTGCTTAAACTTGCTTTATTAAAATAGGAAAATTTTTTGCCGTGTACACAAAAACTAAATATTGGATGATCTGTTCTTCTTACTTTTTTTCTTTTTCTAAATACCTCGCTAAATAGTCCAATTTCTGAATTATCTTTTTTTTTATCAAAATATTTTTTTTTGCAAGATGAATAAGTAAAAGCAGGAACAAGTATATTGCCATTTTTCCCTAAAATCTGAATTAATTTATCGAAGAAGAAATTTAGTTTATTTTTTTTAGTTTTAAGTTGAGCGACCACACCTGCATCACCATGAAGTATTACAGTATCATTTTTTTTAATACCAATCTTTTTAAATATATTTTTAATTTCCACTCTTTTTCAAAAAATTTTTTATGTCTTTTACTGATTTGATCCTATTAAATGAGTTTGTATCAATTCTACATTTAAATATTTTTTCTATTTCCAAAAGCAAATTGAAATTGCCAAGTGAGTCCCATTTTTTTAAATCCCCCATTTTTAAGTTGTCAATATTTTTTGGTATCTTTGAATTTGGGAAAGTATTTTTAATTGCTGTTAAAATCTTATTTTTTTTGCTCATAAATTTCCATAAATTTTGTTTTTTTTTCTGAGTCAGTAATCATAAACTGACTACCTTTCTCTTTTAATTTTATTCCAAATTTTTTCTTAATTAAACCAACGTCAATATATTTAAAATTATTTTTTATAAGAAAGTTTTTTGATATTGAATTTCTTTTCGTTTGCTGAAATTCTGCAACTATTTTTTTAATATTCTTGTTTCTTCCAATAATTTTTACTTTTTCCAATATCCAGTTTTCAAGATACCTTCCAATAACTCTACAACTCATCATGAACGAGTCTATCAATAAGATTTTATTTTTGAATATTTTTAAACAAATGAGACCGACAATTCCGTGGTTTCCGTAGATATCTTTTAGGCTTATTAAATAAAATTGGTGATCTTTTTTAAGATCGAGAATATTTTTGTGCTTGTACCTTTTATTTGTAAAATTAAACTGGTTAATTTTTTCACACATTTGCACTGCTCTATCTAAATCTTTTACATTCAGGGAAGTAAGCTTTGGTTTTAATTTAATTGACTTTAAATAGCTTTTTTCGTTGTTATGTTTATTTTTATTTTCAATAAATTTAGATCTTTTTTGATAATCACTCGTTTTTTTTCTATCAGCTTTTGTAATATTAAATTTTGTAAAACCGCTATACTCTAGAAGTTGGGTTGGCCAATTTGATATATCCGCATCAGGCTCAAAAACTTCAACATCTCTCAAATTTACCTTAACTTTTTCTCTTTCTATTGGATTATCATCCCAAAATACAAAGCTATTCAAACCTAAATTTAACTCTTTGCTTAGTTCTCTAATATTTTTTGTTTTTTCTTGCCAATTTACTTTGAAAGAAACAATGTCCTCTTTTTTAATAACCATTGAGCTTTTATTTTTAAGCACATGCAAAACGTCTGAAAGATTGTTTTTACTTATCAATACTAAAATAACACCCAAATCTTTAATCTTTTTAATTGCTTTTTGAAATTCATAATAAGCAAAACCAACTCCCTCATTGCTGACTTTTATGTTATTAATACCATCTTCTGCGATCACTCCTCCCCATAAAGTATTATCACAATCCAATAATAATACTTTTTTGTTTGGTGTTTGAATCTTATGAATTAATTTTTTTAAGTTTTTTGCTAGGATCTCAATTCCAAAATGTGAAAGTCTACATCTGGATAAATAAAAATTTCTTTTATCAAAACAACTTTTGATACCATGTTCAGAATAAATTGCATCAATATCGATTAAG
>CACOAB010000009.1 GCA_902625125.1 uncultured Pelagibacteraceae bacterium | reverse complement strand
AATTTACAGAAAATATATTCTCATCAGCTCTAATCATAAGCTGTATAACGGTATTTATCATTGGTTTAGTCTTTTATGGAAAGACGCAAATAGGATGGGTTTTGCCTCTAGCAATTTTTGGACCTGTTATAGTTTTGTTTTTAGCCTTTCTAGCTAATGATTTTCACGGAGCATGCTTAGATTTAATTCAATCAAATGTAACAACGCTGAGCAATAATGCAATATTAAGATTTTTTGCAGTCATTTCCCTAATTTTTGCATTTTTTACATCGATAGCAGCAATCATTTCAATTTTTAACGCATCTTTAACGTCTACAGTTTGGTTAATTTTAGTTTCGCTATTCTTATTTATCAGCGCAGGAACACTTTTTAACCCTTCATTATTAAATATTATCATAAATAAAAAAAGTTCAGCAGGTGAAGATTTGATTGCAATTTTTTCATTAAATCTCAAGTCTCTAGTTTTCTTTGAAAAAATAATTTCTACAATTTTAATTATTTTAGGAAATTTATTATTAATTTCAAACTTATTAACTCAAAAACTTATGTTTTTTTTTAGTGGATTAGGTTTCTTATTCAGCGGTATATCCTTCCCTATTATAATATACTTTACGTTTACAATTCTTTGGTTTTTAAATTCAGTATTTTTATCCATCCTTTCCCTAGGCAGAAAAAAATAATCATTAAAACTTTATTAATTTATATTTTTGGGATCTGGCATTCCTACTTTATTATAACCAGCATCTACATAATGAATTTCACCAGTAACTCCAGCGGCTAGATTGCTAAGCAGGTATAAGGCTGAATTCCCGACATCGTGAATATCCACATTTCTTTTTAAAAAAGAGTGATCTTCATTCCATTTATATAGAAATTTTGCATCACCTATTGCAGATGCTGCTAAAGTTTTTATAGGACCAGCACTTATAGCGTTTACTCTTATTTTTTTTTGACCAAGATCCCTTGCTAAGTATTTAACACTAGCTTCCAACGCGGACTTGCAAACACCCATTACGTTATAGTTAGGAATAGCCTTTGAGGACTCATAAGTAAGCGTTAATAAGCTTCCTCCCTCTTTCATAACTTTGGACGCCTCTTTTGATACTTCAGTGAATGAAAAACATGAGATTAGCATACTTCTAAGAAAATTTTCTCTTGATGTATTTAAATATTCTCCCGATAACTCTGACTTATCAGAAAAAGCAACCGCATGTACTACGAAATCTATTTCTCCCCATTTAGATTTAATGTCTTGAAAAAGTTTTATTACTTCTTCTTTCTTTTCTACATCACAACTAAAAGTAGCCTTTGAATTTAACTTTTCTGCTAGTGGTATTACTCTTTTTTTTAATGCATCGCCTAGATAGGTAAAAGCAAGCTCAGCTCCCGCTTCAGCTAATTTCTGGGAAATACCCCATGCAATTGATCTTTCGTTTGCTACCCCCATTATCAAACCTTTTTTACCTTTCATCAAATTCATAATTAAACCTTCTCAAAAATTAACGCTGCATTTGTCCCACCAAAACCAAAACTATTAGACATTACAGTATTTAGTTTAGCTCCTTTTTCAGTTTTTGTAATTATAGGAAACTTTTTTGCCTCATCATCCATTTCATTTATGTTAGCTGAAGCAGTAATAAAATTATTTTTCATCATAATTAAACAGTAAATAGCTTCATGCACTGAAGCTGCACCCAACGGATGCCCGGATAAAGATTTTGTTGAACTGATTTTAGGAATTTTATCTCCAAATGTTTTTTTAACAGCGTTTAGTTCTGTTATATCTCCAACAGGCGTTGATGTTCCATGAGTATTAATATAATCAATTTCATTTTTAGCTGTAGCCATTGCCATCTGCATACATCTAACCGCTCCTTCTCCGGAAGGTGCTACCATGTCATATCCATCAGATGTTGCACCATAACCAGTAATTTCTGCATAAATATTTGCTCCTCTTGATTTAGCATGTTCGTATTCTTCAAGAACTAAAACTCCAGCACCGCCTGCTATAACAAAACCATCTCTAGTTTTATCATAAGCTCTTGAAGCAGTTTCAGGCTTATCATTGTACTTTGATGATAAGGCTGTCATTGCATCAAACATAGCCGTCATAGCCCAATGAATCTCCTCGCTGCCTCCTGCAAAAATAATATTTTGTTTTCCCATCTGAATTAATTCCATTGCATTTCCGATACAGTGACCACTTGTTGCACAAGCGGAACTCATTGTGTAATTAGTACCTTTAATCTTAAACGGTACCGCAAGTGTTGCAGAAGCTGTACTGCCCATTGTTCTAGGAACAATAAAAGGTCCCATCAATTTTGGAGTTTTTGCTCTTGTTTTATCAGCCGCAAAAATAACATTTTCTATTGAGGGTCCACCAGATCCCATAATAATACCAGTTTTAATATTGCTTACATCTTTCTCTTCTAAACCTGAGTCTTTTATAGCTTCTTTCATAGCAATATAATTATAAGCTGAACCTGACCCCATAAATCTAATTGTTTTTCTATCTACAAAATCTGAAAGTTTTATATTTGGCTTACCATGTACATGGCTTTTAAGG
This sequence comes from uncultured Pelagibacteraceae bacterium, assembly GCA_902625125.1. GTDB lineage: Bacteria > Pseudomonadota > Alphaproteobacteria > Pelagibacterales > Pelagibacteraceae > Pelagilacustribacter. The sequence goes on along the minus strand of CACOAB010000009.1, from coordinate 26,071 downwards.
TTATGTTCTTTATATTCTTCAGCAAATGAGATACCGGACCTTGAATTCAACAATGATTGATGAACCTCTTCTTGATTATTACCAAGACAAGATACAATACCTAAACCAGTAATCACTACTCTTTTCATGACTTAAATAATCCTACTTTTAAATTTTCTGCACGATAAATAATTTTACCATCAGCACTCAATAATCCATTTGCTAGACCAACGGCTGTACCCTCTTTTTTAAGCACTCTTTTCATATTAATCTCATAAGTAGCTAATTTTATATTCTTTAAAACTTCACCTGTAAATTTTACAGAATTTACTCCTAAAGCTCTACCTTTACCTGGCTCTCCAATCCATCCTAAGTAAAAGCCAACTAATTGCCACATAGCATCTAATCCCAGACATCCCGGCATTACCGGATCTTTCTGAAAGTGACAATCAAAAAACCATAAGTTATCTTTGATATCAAGTTCAGCTTTAATAAATCCTTTTTTAAATTCTCCAGCATCCTTCTTAATTTCTGTGATTCTGTCAAACATTAACATTGGAGGTAAAGGAAGTTTAGCGTTTCCTTCACCAAATAATTTTCCCTCTCCGCACGAAATTAATTCATCATAGTTGTAACTGTTTTTTTGCATGATTTAGAAACTGTTTTACTTGATTTAACAAAAGTTTCATATATATTTGTGTTTAGAATCATTATAAACTAGAAAAAATATTAAAAAATGATGAAAAAAGAAGACATTTTTAAGAAATTAAGATCCTCGGGTTTAAGACCAACTAAACAGAGAGTAGAAATTGCTAAATTTTTGTTTGATAGAGACAAAACATTTCATTTTACCATAGAAGGTCTAGATAATCTTTTAGCTAAAAAAACAACTTTTAAATTTGCATTAGCAACAATTTACAACACCGTTCACGCTTTTAAGAAAGCAGGGCATTTAAATGAAGTAGATGTAAGAGGAAAAAAGACTTATTTCGATACAAACATCACGCGACATCACCATTTCTATGATAACGAAACTTCCGAATTGATTGACATAGACGCTAGTGAGGTAGTTATTCAAAAAATTCCAAAAGCACCAAACGGAAAAAAAATCAAAAATGTAGAGGTATTTATAAATTTAAAAAATTGATAGTTTGTGCTTGTTTTTTTACTTTAGAATTATTATAAACTATAAAATTTAACATGAGTGTAGAATATAAAAAAGATAGCAACGGAAAATGCCCAGTAATGCATGGAGGCATTACCAAAGCAGGTGAGTCCAATACCTCTAGACTTTGGCCAAATAGTATTAATTTAGACATTTTGCACCAACACGATACAAAAACTAATCCACTACCTGGATTTAACTACAAAAGAGAAGTAAAAAAATTAAATTTTAAAGCTTTAAAAAAAGATTTATTAAAATTGATGACAGATAGCCAAGAGTGGTGGCCTGCAGATTTAGGAAGCTACACAGGGCTAATGGTTAGATTGACTTGGCACCAAGTTGGAACTTATAGAGAATTTGATGGTAGACCAAATGTTGGATCTCATAGGTTTTCTCCTCAAGACTCATGGCCAGATAATACAAACTTAGATAAAGCCAGACGTCTTCTTTGGCCGATTAAAAAGAAATATGGAAATAAATTAAGTTGGTCAGATTTAATGGTTTTAGCCGGCACTATGGCTTATGAAAAAGCTGGTTTTAAAACTTTTGGATTTTCATTTGGTAGAGAAGATATATGGGGGCCAGAAAAAGATGTTTATTGGGGTAAAGAAACAGTCCCATTAGCTGTAAATAGGTATGGAGATCCACAAGATCGTTCATCTTTGGAGGCGCCGTTAGCAGCGTCTCATTTTCAACTAGTGTACGTTAATCCAGAAGGGGTAGGTGGAAAACCAGATCCAGTTAGAACGGCAATGGATGTTAGAGAAACTTTCGGAAGAATGGGGATGAATGACGTAGAAACAGTAGCGTTAACTGTGGGCGGCCATTCAATTGGAAGAGCTCATGGTAATGGTGATCCTTCAAACTTAGGACCGGAGCCAGCAGGAGCTGATATTCAAGAACAAGGTTTTGGTTGGATCCAAAAAAATGGTGGTACGGGTGTTAATCAAATCACATCTGGACTTGAAGGCGCTTGGACAACTAATCCTGATAAATGGGATCATCAATATTTAGATCTTTTACTTAATTATGAATGGGAAAGCAAAAAAAGTCCAGCAGGTGCTTGGCAGTGGGAACCGATTAATTTAGAAGAAGAAAAAAAACCAGTTGATTTAGGTGATCCAACAAAGAAAGCCAGATTAATGTTCACTGATGCTGATATGGCCATGGCAATGGATCCAGAATATAGAAAAATTTCAGAGAGATTTTATAAAGATCCAAAGTTTTTTGAAGACTCATTCGCTCGAGCTTGGTTTAAGTTAACGCACAGGACGATGGGTAACAAAGACAACTATATTGGTCCTTGGGCACCTAAAGAAGATCTTCTTTGGCAGGGTAATGTGAAGCCTTCTAAAAAGAAATATAGCGTGGAAAAAGTTAAAAAAATGATTGCAGCAAGTAAATTAAGTAATAACGATTTGATAATTACTGCTTGGGATAGCGCTAGAACATACAGAAGAACAGATAAAAGAGGTGGCGCAAACGGAGCAAGAATTAGATTAGAGCCAATGAGAAATTGGGAAGCAAATGAACCTAAAAGACTTTCAAAAGTGCTAAAAGTTTTAGAAAATATTGCAAAAAAAACAGGCGCATCTATTGCTGACACAATTATTCTTGCAGGAAATGTTGGTTTAGAAAAAGCAATCAAAAAAGGTGGCTCAAATGTCAAAGTTCCATTTAATACAGGGAGAGGTGACTCAACTCAAGAACAAACAGAAAATAGAAATTTTAAATGGTTAGAGCCATTACACGATGGATTTAGAAATTTTGTAAAATCAGATTACTCTGTAATGCCTGAGGAACTTATATTAGAGCGAGCTTCTTTGATGGGTTTAACCGCGCAGGAGATGACGTGCCTAGTTGGAGGTATGAGAGTTTTAGGAACAAACCATGAGTCAGCAAAAAATAAAGGTGTTTTTACAGAAAAAGTAGGCGCCTTAACAAATGATTTCTTTTTAAATGTAGTTGATATGAAATATTTATGGAAACCTACCGGTAAGAACTCTTACGATATTATTGACCGTAAAACTAATAAAGTAAAGTATTCAGCATCTAGAGTTGACCTAGTGTTTGGTTCTAATTCAATATTAAGATCATATTCTGAAGTATATGCTCAAGATGATAATAAGGAAAAATTTGTTAAAGACTTTGTAGCTGTATGGACTAAGATAATGGATGCCGACAGATTGAACTTAAAGAAATTGAACTAATATGAAAAGTGTTGAAACAGTAAAAAATGCTGAAAATATAAATAATGAACTTTTTAAAGATTTCTATACCATCCCTAATCTTAAATTTGACGTTGATAAATTAAGATCCGACTTAGATAAAATTTTGAAGCTTAAAAATTTTAATTCTTTAGGGATTAAAAATTTTGCTGCAATACCACTTAATCAAATACCTGGCGATAAATCATCCATAGAAGGACACAATGTTAGAGGTACTTACTGGACGATCCCTGATGAAACTGGAAAAGAGGCTAAAAGAGACAAGTCCATAGATGAATCAAAATATACAGAGTTAGTTCCAGAATTTAAAGGCACTTACTTTGAAGAGGTTTTTAATACTTTGAGAAAAAATTTTAAATTAGGGAGAGTACGAATACTCTTAAAAGAACCTAGATCCACTTTGAGTTGGCATAGAGATCCAGAGCCAAGACTTCATATTCCGATTATTACCAACATGGGCTGCAGAATGGTTATTGAGGATGTAAGCAAGCACATGCCTGCAGATGGAACAGTCACAATTACAAATAATACAAAATACCATAACTTTTTTAACGGAGGTGAGCAAAATAGAATACACCTAGTTGCTTGTATTCTAGAAAACCCATTTAATTAAATGACAGAATTTACACACGGAATTTTCTCAGCATCGAAAACCATTTATGAAAATAATAAAGGATCCATATTAAGGACAATTATTTATACGATTGGTCACTTTGCTATTGCCATTACTGTTTTAATGTTAGTTGCAGACGTTTCCTTTATGATTGCTCTCACTGATGCAATTGTAGAGCCATTAGCAAATTCAGTTTGGTATTTTGTTCTGGATAAAGTTTGGACGGCAAAATATAAAAAATAATTACAATAATCCCCACAAGCTCTCTTTTTTAACCCAGCCTTTAAAATCTCCAGATACCCCCTTACACCAGTTTTCTTTACATTTTTTTATTTTAACAAGCCTGCCTTTCTTGAGCAAAGCTATAGGATTTGAATACACAGTTGAAGCGTTGAACATAATTGACTCATCATCAATTACAATTGCAGCTTTTTTTTTGGATAGTTGAGAAATATGTATCCAACCAGAATTATTTTCGTGGTCTTTAATTTTTCGAAAATTATCAGAAGTATCTTGAATTAACACTGGTAAAAACTTTTTTTTATAAATTATTTTTATGGGATAATCAAAAGATGGACCCTGACGTAAATTAACTTTGTCATTTCTTAAAGTCTTAAAAATTTCTTCCTCTGAAAAAACTTTTTCAATAGGAAAAATAAATAATATTATAAGTATTATTTTTAACATTTGTTAACACATTTTATATTTTTAGTGATTTTCACTTTTCTTAAGCTCATATTAAGTGAATTAAATATCAAAATATTATCACTTAAATCATCTTTTAAATTTAAAATTGTTTTTAAAACTTCATTGGCTTGTAGAGTACCAATTATTCCTGCTACTGGAGAAAAAATTCCTTCAGTTTCACAATTGTAATTTGTACTGGGTAGTTCGGGCATAAAACACCTAAAACAGGGCACTTTTTTTTTAAAATTAAATTTGAAAAGATGGCCGTCAAACTTGCTTATAGCTGCAGAAATTAAAATTTTTCTACTTAATTTACAAAAATCATTTACAAGATATCTTGTCTCAAAATTATCTGTCCCATCACAAATAATATCATAACTTTTAAATATTGACTTAATATTTTGAGGTTTGATTTTAGTTTTGTAGGTTTTAATTTTAATTTTATTATAAATTTTTTTTATTTTTGACTTAGCTTGTATAACTTTGTATTTTCCAAGATCTGAAGAATTAAATAAAATTTGTCTATTCAGATTACTTAATTCTATCTTATCGTCATCAGCTATACCAATATTACAAATACCTGAAGAAGCAAGATAAGTGAGAAGAGGACATCCCAATCCCCCCATTCCAATGATCAAAACTTTTGCGTTCCTAATTTTTTTTTGCCCAGCGAGTCCAATTTTTTTTAATATAATTTGTTTTTCAAATCTTTCGTAGTCCTTTAAATTAAGCTTCATTAATTATTTAATACCAGTGGACCCAAATCCACCAGATCCTCTATCGGTATTTTCAAGAGATTTAACTTCCTTTAATTTTGCTTTTACTATTGGACATAAAACCATTTGAGCTATTCGAAGTCCATTTTCCACAACAAAAGTCTTATCACTAAGATTTATTAAAATTACCTTAAGTTCACCTCTGTAATCAGCATCAATTGTACCTGGTGTATTTAATACACTGATTTGATTTTTTGCAGCTAAACCAGACCGTGGTCTTATTTGTATTTCAAAATTTCTGGGTATTGCAACAGCCAGACCAGTAGGAATGATCTGAGATTTACCTGGTTTTATCTCAATATTTTTATCTATAAATGCTGATAGATCTAAACCTGAAGATCCATCAGTTTCGTATTTTGGTAAAGGAACTTCTTTTGATAACTTTTTAATTAATATTTCGGTCATCAATTAATTTCTCCAATAAAATTTGAGCAATCTTATTAGCAATGAAACTTTTTCTATTTTTTGGTATTTTTTTTACATTTCCATCTTTATCAATCATTGAGACTTTATTAAAATCAGAATTAAAACCAATCCCCTTTTTAGAAACATCATTGGCAAAAATTAGATCACAATTTTTATTTTTCAGTTTTTGTGTAGAATTTTTTATAACATTTTTAGTTTCTGCGGAAAAACCTGCAACTATCTGAGGCCTATTTCTATTATTTTTTGATAAAAAATCTAGAATATCACTATTCTTAATAAAGTTTATTGATTTAAAATTTAATTTATCTTTTTTAATTTTGTTTTTACTTTTTTCAGCTGGCTTAAAATCAGTGACAGCCGCTGTGCACACAGCTAAATCCACAGGCAAGTTTTTTTTTACTTCAGTGAACATTTCATCAGCTGATATTATTTTTTTTACTTTAATATCTTTAGGTGAAGGTAGGTTAGAGGGCCCGGTTATTAACGTTGTTTTAATGCCAAGTTTATTAAGTGCTACAGCAATTTCATAACCTTGTTTTCCGCTCGACTCATTAGATACATATCGTATCGGATCAATGTACTCTCTTGTAGGTCCTGCAGTAACTAAAGCTTTTAAGTTTCTACCTTTTACAATATCTTTCTTATCAAAGTAATTTTTTAAATACGCAAAAATTTGTCTTGGGCTAGACATTTTACCCTCTCCAAACTCTCCACAAGCCATTTCACCTTTTTCAGGTCCTATAAATAAATAACCAAAATCTTGAAGAATCTTTAAATTCGACTGAGTGGCTTTATGTAACCACATTCTGACATTCATAGCTGGTATTAAAAGAATATCTTTGTCTGCAGCCAATAAAACAGTAGTAGCTAAGTCTTCAGCTTTTCCTACAGAAAGTTTACTCATGAAATTGGCAGTTGTTGGCATTACTAAAATAATGTCAGCCCATCTTGAAAGCGCAATGTGATCTATTTCTGCCTCTGATTTAGCATCGAATATATTCTCAAATATTTTTGACTTAGTTAGCGTAGATAAAGATAAAGGGGTAACAAATTCTCTTCCACTTTTTGTAAGAATAGTTTTTACCTCTACGTCGTTTTTTTTTAATAACCTTATTAAATCAAGCGATTTATAGGCAGCTATACCACCTCCTATAATGATTAATATCTTTTTATTTTTTAATGTCATAATTTATAATTAAAATACTAACAATAAGACAATTACAATACCAAAAAAACTTATTACAACATTATTTCTAAAATTTTTTAACCTCATCTGTTCCATTTCTAAGTTTTTGTTGTTTATACCTAAATTCAATTTCCCTTCAGCCACTAGTTTTAAAGCGTATTCTGCCTTATCCATCAAACCAGGAAAATCAGGTATTCGTTTTATTATTTCAGCAGATGTATTTAAAGCTGTATCAATTGTTGATTTAGGACTTTTTAAGTTTTTAAGCCAATCTTCCAAAACTGGTTTAGACACTTCCCAAATATTTGTCTCAGGGTATAATTTTCTTGCAACACCCTCCACGACGACCATCGTTTTTTGAAGTAATAACAATGGAGGTTGTGTAGCCATATTGAATTTTTCTGTAATCTCAAATAATTGAGCAAGTAAATTTCCACCAGAAATATCTTTTATAGATTGACCAAAAATTGGCTCACCTACAGAGCGCAATGCTTGAGCAAATTCATCCTTAGACGCATTTTGAGGAACTAACCCTGCTTGAAAATGAACTTCTGCTACTTTAACATAATCCCGTTGAATAAACCCATATAAGATTTCTGCTAAAAACTTCCTGTTATTTTTATCTAGTCTACCCATAATTCCAAAATCAACAGGAACTATGTTACCTTTTGGGTCTACAAATAGATTACCTTGATGCATGTCGCCGTGGAAAAAACCATCTCTCACGGCTTGTTTTAAAAAATGTTGAATTAGGTTTTCGGCTAAATATTTTAAATTTATTCCCTGTTCTTCTAACTTATCTTGTTCTCTAATTGAAACACCATTTACTTTATCCAAAGTAAGTATTTTCTTAGTTGTATAATTCCAATAAATTTTTGGAACATTGAATCCATTATCGTGTTTAGTATTTTCATATAATTCGTTAGCAGCAGCAGCTTCAAATCTTAGATCCATTTCGATATTTGTAATTTCTCTTAAAAGGTGCACTACTTCTACTAGTTTTAATCTCTTAGCTTTTGAAATTGTATTTTCAACAATATATGCAAACAACATTAAAGCATCCAATTCCTCGTTAAATAATTGCTCTATGTCTGGTCGTAAAATCTTTATTGCTACCTGTTTTTCTTGGTTTTCATTTTTAATTTTAGCAAAATGTACTTGAGCAATAGAAGCTGCCGCTATCGGTTCGCCTATTTCAATAATATTTTGGTATTGTTTCTCACCTATTTCTTTTTTAATAACCTTTTTTGCTTCATAAAGCTCAAAAGCAGGAACTTTATCTTGAAGCTTTTCTAAATCTTTTGCCATTTCTTCACCAATTATATCTGGTCTGGTTGCTAAAAATTGTCCTAGTTTTATGAATGTTGTACCCATACCTTGAAGCGCTATACAAAGTTTTTCACCAGGTTTATTTTTATTTTCTAGATTATTACTTTTAGATCCGATTGAAATTAAATTAAAAAATAAATTTATTGATAAAGGTATTTGATGCACTTGATTTATTGTATCAATTGCACCTGAGGTAGACAGTTTTCTAGCAATTTGAAACAACTTAAAAACTCTTTTTAACATCTAAATTTTCCACCCAGAGTGTATAGCTGAGATACCATTAGAGAGATTTCTGTATTCTACATTAACAAACCCATTTTTAGTTATAAGTTCTAAAAGCTGTTCTTGATTATAAAATGCATCTATGCTGTTAATTAAATAATCATAGGGTTTAGAAGATCCTACAATATATTTTCCTAAAATAGGTATAGCCTTAGAATAATTTTTATATAAAAAATTTAATAATTCATTATCTATTTTTGAAAATTCTAAACACATAAAACGACCACCTGGCTTTAAAACTCTATAAGCTTCCTTAATAGTTCTGTTAATATCAGAAACATTTCTTATTCCATAGCTAATTGAGTAAAAGTCGTACATATTCTCATCAACAGGTAAATTTTCAGCTCTAGATTTGATCCATTTAATATTTTTAAAATTTATAAGATTATTCTTTCCCTTATTAAACATATCTTCATTTGGTTCTACACAAGTGATCCTAGATAGGTTTTTGCTTCGCATAGAAAATATTTTTGCTATATCACCAGTGCCTGATGCTACATCGATTAAAGAAGAGTTGCGAGAAGGATTCATCCAGTCAATAAATTTGTTCTTCCAAATACGATGTATTCCCAAGGACATAATATCATTCATTAAATCGTACTTATTGTAAACTTCCGAAAATACAGAATTGACTAATTTTGTTTTATCTTGAATAGTACTTTTCATAAACTAATTATATGCCAGAATTACCAGAAGTTGAAGTTGTTAAAAGGTCCTTAATTAACAAAACGCAAAATTTAATTATAAAAGCAGTAAAAATAAATGATGGTAGATTAAGATACAAAATTGACAAAAATAAAGTTAAAAAAATTATTGGTTTAAAGTTTAAAAAGATTTCTAGAAGATCTAAATATCTACTGTTTTTCTTTAATAAAGACATTGTAATGTTAGTGCATTTAGGCATGACAGGAAAATTTTTTTTTATTAATCAAAAAAAAAGAAAATATAAAACAAGTTTTTACTACGATATAAATGAAGATAAAGATGAAAAACATGATCGTGTAGTTTTTGATTTATCAAATAATCAAAAATTAATTTATAATGATATAAGAAAATTTGGTTTTATAAAGTTTATTCAAAGTGCCAATCTTGAGCAAAACATTCACCTTAAACATTTAGGACCAGAACCTTTAAGTGCTGAGTTTAATATTGGGTATTTTAAAAATTATATTATAGGGAAAGAAAGAAATATTAAAAATATTTTGATGGATCAAAAGTTTGTATCTGGACTTGGAAATATTTATGTAAACGAAATTCTTTTTTTTTGTGGAGTAAAACCAGTCAAAAAAATTAAAAAACTTACAGATTTTGAAATAAAAAAAATCATAAAATTTTCAAAAAAAATAATTTCTAAAGCTATTATACTTGGAGGTTCGTCCATAAAAGATTTTTCTAGTAGTAGTGGAAAAAAAGGTTCTTTTCAGCAATATTTCAGTGTTTACGGAAGAAAAGGTAAAAATTGTCCAAAGATAAAGTGTAAAGGTAAGATAAAAAAAATAATAGTAGCTAATCGAGCTTCATTTTTTTGCGCTAAATGTCAAAAATAATAAAGTTGACCATATTAAAATGCACATATATACAATCCTAAAAAAATGCCAAATACCAAATCAGCAATAAGAAGAGTAAGACGGGTTAAAAAACAGACCCAAGTTAATAGAATTAGAAAAAGTAAATATAAGACAGCTATAAAACAAATGGAAACACACTTAAAAGCAAAAGACCAAGAAAAAGCAAAAAAATATTTTTCTAAATTTCAATCAATTCTAATGCAGGTTGCTAAATCAGGTATTATTAGCAAGAACACCGTCTCAAGAAAAATTTCTAGAATATCAAAAAGAATTTCATCACAATAATCAATTTTAAGTTGATATTATCTAAAAACATCATCTACATTTAGTGTAAGATTACAAAATATTGAAACATCAATCGTTGAGTTGTAATTTTTATTTTAATTCTATCTGAACGATTATTGTACAACCAATTTGTAATTTTATTTTTGTTTACAACCTCTGCATAGTTGCAAATAATTTTCAAAAAGAGTTTAAAGGATTCTCTTTAAGAAAATTCTACATGGAAAATAATTTTACAAAAACGCAAAAAGCATTTATTTCTGAGGAAGAAAAAACGCTTAATTGGAATGATATACAAAGCTCTTTTAAAAAAACATTTGGCAGTGAGGTATATGAAAGTTGGTTACAAAAAATATCTTTAATTAAGGAGTACAACGATTATTTAATTCTTGGTGTGCCAACACGCTTTTTCAGAGATTGGATAGTATCAAGATATTTAGATAAAATATTAGAACAGGTAAAAAGCTTTAAGTTAAGCCTTAATAGAATAGAGTTTAAAATCATTGAGGAAAACAAGAAAAATCAAGAATTTATCAAAATTGACGAACTTAACAAAGTTACTGAAATTAAGGACTCAATTTTAAATTACAATAGATTAAACCCGAATTTAAGTTTTGATACTTTTATACGCGGAAAAAGTAACGATATAGCACTTTCTTATTCTAAGAAAGTATGTGAACATATTTCACGTTATAACCCATTATATTTATGTGGTGGTGTTGGACTAGGAAAAACACACCTATTGAATGCAATTGGATTAGAGCTTCAAAGTAATAACAATGTGATGTTTATCTCGGCAGAGAGATTTATGTATCATTTTATAAAATCTATTAAAAAAAATGATATGGTTAATTTTAAGGATTTTTTTCGGAAATCGTCAGTTTTTATAATTGATGACATTCAATTTATTAGTGGCAAGGAAAGCCTTCAAGAGGAATTTTTTCATACATTCAATAGCTTAATGGATAAAGGATCTCAAATCATTATTTCGGCGGATCGAGCACCTATGAAATTAGATAGAATCCAAGATAGAATTAAGTCTAGACTAGCCGGCGGATTAGTAGTTGATATAGATACACCAGACCTAGAATTAAAAATAAAAATAATCAAAAAGAAAATTGAAGAAATACAAAACCAGTTCAAAGAAAGTATTAACTTAACCGATGAGGTAATTTCATATATTGCAAGTGAGAGCAAAACTAATATTAGAGAACTTATCGGCGTTTTAAATAGAGTAGTTGCATTTAGTAGAGTTCACAACAAGGATCTTAATATTAATGATTGTAAAAATATTCTGAAAGACGTTTTTAGCCAAATTAGAGTAATCACAGTTGATAAAATACAAAACGTTGTTTCTAACTACTTTAATATCGCTTTAAGTGAGATGCTTTCTCAAAGAAGATCCAGGCCTCTTGCTAGACCAAGACAGATAGCAATGTACTTAGCAAAAAAAATGACAACAAGATCTTTGCCAGAAATAGGGAGAAGATTTGCTAATCGGGATCATACTACGGTTATCCATGCAGTTAAAACTATCACGAGGTTATCTGAACAAGACGACGAAATGAAAAAAAATATAAGTCAGATTAAAAGTTTATTATTAGAACAGTAATAAAATGCAATTTGTTGTAAATAGAGACACGCTATTAAAATCTTTAAATTTTGTTCAGGGTGTAGTTGAAAAAAAAAATACGTTACCAATACTGTCGAATGTTTTACTACAACTGAAAGACAAAAAATTATCTATTGTTGCAACTGATCTTGATATTATTTTCTACGATGTAATATCTGATGTAAAAATAATAAATGAAGGAAGTACAACAACTTCAGCCGCTATATTATATGATATCTTAAGAAAAATTTCCTCTAATTCAGAATTAAATTTTGAATTAAAATCAGAAAATAAACTTAGTTTGAAAAGTGAAAATGCAGATTTTAATCTTTTATGTTTGCCAACTGATAATTTTCCCTCATTTGCAGATGAGTTTGAAGGACAAGAAATTTCTTTAAACAATAACAGGTTCTTAAAACTTCTCAATAAAACAAAAATTTCTATTTCAAATGATGATACTAGACATTACTTAAATGGAATATTTCTTCATATAACGGAAGGTCATGGAAGAAATTTCCTTACAGGTGTAGCAACTGATAGCCATAGATTATCTTCGAGCAGCTTAGAGGTTGATAAAATTAGTGATTTTACATCTTTGATTATACCGAGGAAAACTGTATTTCAATTATGTTCGCTTTTATCAGAGTCTACTAATCAACTTACAATGCAGACAAGCGATAATAAAATTAAATTTACTTTAGGTAATATGAAACTTATATCCAAAGTAATAGATGGTAAATTTCCAGATTATAAAAAAGTTGTGCCTACAACAAATGACAAAATTTTAGTTGTATCATCAAGAGATTTTATAAATTCAATTGAGAGGGTGGCGAGTGTATCTCTTGATAGAAAAGAAGGAGTAAAATTAGCAATTAATAAAGAAAGTGTTCAACTTTCAGTAAATAGTGCTAACTCTGGAGAAGGTAATGAAATAATAAAAGCCCAATTTAACGCTGATAATTTACAAATAAGTTTTAATTCAAAGTATTTGATTGATATAGCTTCCGAAGTAGAAGATAAAAGTTTAAAATTAAATTTAAAAGACTCGGTCTCACCAGTTTTGATAGAAGACTCCTCAGATAAGAATAGTTATTACGTCATAATGCCAATGAAAATATAGAATCATTGATTTCTAAATTTTTTTTTATTTATAGCTCTATAACTGTTGATACTTAATAGTTTTAAGTCATTAAAAAAAAAGGTGATTTTATATTCTACAAAAAAAATGATATGGTAAATAAATCTTAAAAAATGTCTAAAAATTCTGAATTAAAAAAAAAACCATCTTATGGTGCTGACTCGATCAAAGTTCTTAAAGGTCTAGACGCTGTAAGAAAAAGACCAGGAATGTATATCGGAGACACCGATGATGGCTCAGGTTTGCATCATATGGTTTTTGAAGTTGTCGATAACTCCATTGACGAAGCTTTAGCTGGTTTTTGTAAAAATATTACTATTACAATTAATCCTGATAATACAGTTACAGTAGAGGATGATGGAAGAGGTATACCTGTAGACATGCACAAAGGAGAAAAAATGTCAGCAGCAGAAGTTATAATGACACAGCTTCATGCTGGAGGTAAATTTGATCACGACTCCTATAAAGTTTCAGGAGGATTACATGGCGTCGGAGTTTCCGTTGTTAATGCATTATCTGAAAAATTAGATTTAAACATCTATAGAGATGGAAATGAGTACGAAATCACGTTTAATAATGGAAATTCTATAAAACCACTCAAAAAATTGGGTAAAACTAAAAAAAACGGCACAAAAATTACATTTCTTCCTTCAAAAGAAATCTTTTCATCAATAAAATTTAGCACGACAATACTCGAAAAAAGAATTAGAGAGTTAGCCTTTCTTAATAAAGGAATATCAATTAGGCTAGTCGATAAAACATCAAAAAAAATAAAAGAATTTTTACATAAATATGACGGAGGAATTCTTGAATTTGTTAAGCATATTAACAATAAAAAACCAATATTAGTCAATAAAAATGAAAAAGAAGTTTTTAAAAAGCCTGTTTATGTTACTGCCACAAAAAATAATGTAGTAGTAGAATGCTCTTTTGAATGGAACGCGGGATATGCAGAGGAAGTACTGCCATTCACAAACAACATCCCCCAAAAAGATGGTGGAACTCACTTACTTGGCTTTAGAACTGCATTAACAAGAGTAATTAATAAGTATACAGCAGACAGAAATAATAAAAAAAATAAAATTTCACTATCTGGTGAAGATATTAAAGAAGGATTAACAGCAGTACTTTCAATTAAAATGCCGGATCCTAAATTTTCTTCCCAAACTAAAGATAAACTAGTTTCATCTGAAATAAGAAATATTGTCGAACATATTATTAGTGAAAAAGTTTCAACATGGTTTGATCAAAATCCTTCTATTGCAAAAACCGTATTAGAAAAAATTACACAAGCAGCAATGGCTAGAGATGTTGCCAGAAAAGCTAGGGATAGTGTAAGGAGAAAAGGAACTTTTGAATTATCAGGGTTACCAGGAAAACTTGCAGATTGTCAAATTCAAAAAAGAGAAGGTACAGAGTTATTTATAGTTGAGGGTGACTCAGCAGGAGGTTCGGCTAAACAAGGAAGAGTTAGAGAATATCAGGCTGTACTTCCTCTTAGAGGAAAAATATTGAACACATATGTAAATGGAAAATCTAATGGTGAAGACCAGACAACAAAAGCTCTTTCTAAAATGATGTCATCTAATGAAATAGTGACTTTAATAAATGCATTAGGAACCGGATCAAAAGACTTTAATATTGATAACCTAAGGTACGATAAAATTGTAATTATGACTGACGCAGACGTCGATGGTTCGCACATAAGAACTTTACTATTAACTTTTTTTAACAACCATCCATTTAATCAATTAATTGAAAATGGACATATTTACCTTGCACAACCACCACTTTTTAAAATCACAAAATCTAATAAGAGTTTTTATATAAAAGATGAAAAATCCCTTGAAGAATATATTATTGAAGCCGGAAAGTTTGATAAAAAAATTAAAAAGGGCACAACTGAGTACAAAAAAATTATACAAGAACAAAGAGAAAAGTTATCAATACAACGTTTTAAAGGTTTAGGAGAAATGAACCCAGAAGAATTATGGGAAACAACATTGAACCCAGATAATAGAACTATGTTAAGAGTCCAATATTCTAAAGGGACTAAAGATAAGTCAAAAGAAGATCAAAAAATGATAAAAGTATTAATGGGTGATGAAGTTGCTCCAAGAAAAGATTTTATCACGAATAATGCTTTAAACGTCTCTAATTTGGACATCTAATTAACTAATGGATTTTTCAACTCTCTTTAGAACAAAAGAGAATCTTAATTTAGATAAAAGCACTTTAACTATACTTAGATATATAGCTTTATTTGGCCAATTTATCGCAATAAATATAGTATTTTTTTATCTTGATCTGAAGTTTCCAATTAAAGAGAGCTATGTAATTATTTCATTTGGATTATTAACGAACTTATTTCTGCAATTTAAAATTAAAGTAAATCAGCTTAAAGATACATATGCTTCATTATTCCTTTTATACGATTTGTTTCAACTAAGTGCGCTCTTATACTTAACCGGGGGAATTTTAAATCCTTTTTCTATATTAATGATCATTCCAACTATAGTTTCATCTACTTTTCTTAGTATGGGAACGACAATTATATTAGGGTTAATAACTTCCTTTTTGTTATTTATAATTTCTTTCACACATTTGCCTTTACCCGGATTAGATTCGAATATTTTTGCAGTTCCTAATTATTACACAATAGGAATACTTATTTCAATTTTGATCGGATTAATTTTCCTTAGCTATTTTGGAATAAGATTTGCGGGTGAAACAAAAAAAAGATCAGAAGCGTTAAATAAATTACAGGAAGTAATTTCAAAAGAATATGAATTAGAGTCATTGGGAGGTCAAGCCGCCGCTGCCGCTCATTCACTTGGTACGCCCTTAGCTACAATCAGTGTTGTTGCTAAAGAGTTAAAAAAAGAAATCGGAAATGACAAAGAATATTCAAAAGATATTGACTTACTCATAAGTCAAACAAAAAGATGTAGTGAAATATTGAAAAAGATTTCAAAAAAACAAATTGAGGAAGATAATTTTTTAAGTTCAATTAAATTTGAAGATTTGCTCCAAGAAATAATAGACTCATTTAAAGAGACCTCATCAAAGATTATAGAACTGATAGTTGATAACGATAAGAATAAAATAGCTATACGTAGGACACCAGAGATAATTTATGGTTTAAGAAATTTTATAGGAAACGCTGTAAAGTTTTCAAGAAGTAAAGTTAAAATTAGTTTAAAGAGTGATCAAAAAATTATTGAAATAAAAATTAATGACGATGGTCCGGGTATACCAGAAGATATTATAGAAAAAATAGGAGAGCCTTACATTAAGTCTAAGTCAAAAGAACTCAATTCTAATTCTGGCCTTGGACTTGGGAGCTTTCTAGGTAAAACATTGTTAGAAAGGCAAGGTGCAAAGTTTTTGTTTAGAAGAAATAGCGATTTAGGGGGCGCACTAGTGATTTTAACCTGGTCTCCGGATAAATTTACTGATTCTTAAACTCAAAAGTATAAGATAAAATTTTATAAGCTAGCTTTGCTACCAAAAAATTATAAGAGTTAAAGTTTTTAATCGGCGCTAATTCATTTATATCTGCTCCAACTATTTCTGATATTTCACAGACTTTTCTTACAATTGGCAAAACATCCTCCCAAAAGAGTCCACCAGGCTCAGGTGTGCCCGTTGCTGGCATGACGCTAGCATCAAAGGAGTCTACGTCGAAAGTAATATAAACTGTTTTATTTTCAAATATTTTTTCAATTTTAGACATATCGTAATTATTTTTATCCCTTCCCCAAAAAATCTGTATTCTATCTCGATTATTATTGTAAAAATCCATCTCATCTTTAGATAAATTTCTTATACCAAATGAAACAACATTAACATTTTTAAAGTCCAAGCATCTTTTTATAGCAGAAGCATGTGAAAACTTTTCTCCTTGATAACTATCTCTTAAATCTGCGTGGGCATCAAAATGAAGTAAAGTTAAATTTTCATATTTATCTATAAAAGGTCTGATAGAACCAGGAGTTATGGAATGTTCGCCTCCTAAAATTAAAGGAAATCTATTTTCATTAATTATTTCTTTATTAATCTTAGATAGTTGTTCTAGAGCCTTTTCAATGTCTTTTTTTATTGCAAAAGGTTTTAAGGTTTTAATTCCTATTTCTTTATAAGTTTCCTTTTTTAGCTCTTCATCAAATAATTCCACTTGATGTGAGGCTTTTATAATTTCCTTTGGGCCATTTTTTGTCCCTCCACCATAACTAACAGTTTTTTCTAGTCCAAAAGGCACTACGACAACTTTATGATTTTTTTTTTCAGCGGCATCTAAACCCAAAAAACCCTTTTTTTGACTTAGATACTCCATTTATGACTTAAAAACTTTTGAAAAGTTTCTTTTTTCCCTACTCTTCCAATTTTCTCGATGATACGCATCGCTTGCTATTAGTGGTAATACACTCGTTGCTTCGGCAAAAACCATTTGCTCTTTTGTTGTATCTACCTTTCCCCATGAACTAGCCTCTTTTAAAGTCGAACTACTACAAGCACCATCACGTGTATCAGCAACTGTTATTTGTATGGCGTATTTGTGCATATCCACCTTTTTTCCCAATAATTCTGCACATACTACTGTATCTTGAATAAAATTTTTTGGCACACCTCCACCAATCATTAACAAACCAGATTGTTTAGATTTCAATTTTATCTCGGTTAATTCTCTAAATTCTCGAATAGAATCTATAGTTAAATGTTTTTTAGGGTTTTGTTCTTGATGCATAACTAACCCAAAACCAGCAGAACTATCGGTAAAAGCTGGACAGAATATTGGAACATTGTTGTCATAGGCAGTCTCTATTAATGAGTCTTTTTTTTTTCCTTCAGTCTTTAAATATTTTCCTAATTCTTTGATAAATTCTCTTGAAGTATATGATCTTGGCTCTAGTGTATTAGCCACATCACAAATTGTTTTATCACAAGCTTGCAGCTCTTCTTCGTCAATATAAGTGTCATAAATCCTGTCTATATAGTTATTACGAAGTTCACTATCATCATGAAATTGTGAGCCTTGATAATGTTTAAAACCCAATGCTTCAAAAAAATCCATATCTATTATTGAGGCGCCAGTTGCTACAATTGCATCAACCATATTATGCTTAACTAAATCAGCATATAAATTCATACAACCCCCCGCTGAGGTTGAACCAGCTAAAGTTAAAAAGATTGAGCAATCTTTGTCTTTAAGCATCTCATTGTAAATACTTGCTGCTCTGGCTGTATCCCTCGAAGTGAAGGACATTTTTCCCATTCCTTCTATAATTTTTCTAGCATCAAAAGATTTAATATCAATATGCTCAACTGGTGTGTTAAGAAGAGTTTTTTTGTTGTGCCCAATTTTAGAACTATTTTTTTTATCCATTAAGCTACTAAAGAACCAACTTTATCTTTTGAATCATCGTATAGAGACATAATTGGTTTGTCACTTAATTCATGAATTTCATTTGAATAAAATCCATTAAAATTTGTTCTAAATGTCAAACTATAGGCTCCTAATTGACCTAATTCTATGTAATCACCTTCTTTGATATTATTTGGTAATAAAAAAGGACCCTTCATGTAATCTAAACCATCGCAAGTTGGACCAAAAAAACTAAATGCTGTTAATTTTTTTGATTGAATTCTTCCATTTGTAATCATCTTTGATGGCAGAACAAAGTTTGGAGCGCCAGCATCAAATAAAGATCCATACGTTCCATCATTTATATAAAGATTATTTTTTTTTCTTAAAATTACTTTAACTATTGTTGATCCACTTTCAGCAACAATAGCTCTTCCCGGTTCACAAATAACCTCTGGTAAAGTTGCTAGGTTAAGATTATTAAGTTCTTTTTTAATTTCATTTATGTAATTAATTAGTGGTTCAGGATTTAAATCTGGATACACAGAAGGGAAACCACCTCCAACATTTATTGTGTCAGGCACTATTTTTGTTTTTTTGATTATATTGCCTATCTCTCTAATACCTTTCGAGTAAGATATTTTGTGCATACATTGAGAACCAACGTGAAAACTGATTCCTAGTTTCTTTGAATGTTCTTTACATAATCTAACTAAACCTAATGCCTCAGATGGAAGCGCTCCAAATTTTCTGGATAGATCAATTTCTGCATGTTCGTTTGAAATTGCGATTCTCACAAATAACTCTAAATCTTTTGCTTGTTTAGTAGCATCTAAAATTTTTCTCAATTCGTCTTTTGTATCTAAAGAAAAACTTTTTACACCATAATCGAAGTACGCTGACGCAATACTTTCTTTATATTTTACGGTATGCATAAAATGTAATTTTGCTTTGGCGTTTATTTTTTTAATTAATTTAATTTCATTAAGAGAAGCGACATCGAATTCTTCAACCCCACTAGCAATTATTTGTCTGATAATTTTCTCATTTGGATTTGTTTTAACGGCATACAAAATCTTTCCGGGAAAATTGTCTTTGAAGAATTTTACGGATTTTTTAATCTCGTTTGGCCGTATGCAATATACGGGGTAATCTGGTTTTAGCGAGTTAACTAATTCGTTAACTGTTTTAAATTTTCGCATTTCATGTGTCCCTCGTTAGTTTACACAAAGGTTTTTTAAAAAATTTAGTAAAAAAAACCTTAATTAATTTGCGTTTAAGGTTTTTTTGACTCTATGTAAAGAAAAAAAAAGCTATTTTGAGCCGTTGTAATTTTGTACACAATACCCATATAGCTCTCATGAGATCGCAAAAAAATATACCCGAGCAGCTAAATTTGTCTGATTTTACAGATAAAACACTCTTAATATTGGATGATGACGATCCACTAAGAGGCAGGCTCGCAAGGGCTATGGAAAAGAAGGGTTTTCAAGTAAAAGAGGCCAAAACAGTCTCTGAGGGTCTAAATATCGTTAAGACCACTCCCCCTGGTTTTGCTTGTGTAGACTTGAGGCTTGAGGACGGAAATGGTCTTGATGTTGTAAAAGAGCTATCAAAAATAAAAAAAGATTGTCGAATTGTAATGTTAACGGGATACGGGAATCTACCTACAGCTGTAGCAGCTGTTAAAGCTGGTGCGATTGATTATATAGCTAAGCCGGTGGACGCAGATGACGTTGAGTCGGCTCTATTAGCTTCACCAGAGTCAAAAGCTAAGCCACCAGAAAACCCAATGTCAGCAGATAGAGTCAAGTGGGAGCATATTCACCGAGTTTTTGAATTATGTAACAGAAACGTTTCTGAAACAGCTAGAAGACTTAAAATGCATAGAAGAACTCTTCAAAGAATACTTTCAAAAAGATCACCTAGATAGAACTATATTAATTTTTTCAACTTCTTAATATGGTTTACTGTTGCTGACACAATTAAAACTTTAAATAACTCAGCCAATAAAAATGGTTGCGCACCTAACTTAAAGATCGGTTTTTCCCAACCGATTAAAAATCCAAGCCAGGTCATGCCTAAAAGATAGATAAAACTTGTAGCAAACAAAAGCTTCAAAAATGTTTCAAGTAAATTGTGATTATAATTAAATTTACCAGAAAAATATGCAGCAACTAAAAATCCAATAAGATAACCCATGGTTGGGCCAGTAAAGTAAACTAGTCCTACACCTTTCTCTGGAGTGCCCGAAAAAACGGGTAAGCCAATAATTCCCTCGAATAGATATAGAGAAATAGTTGCTAAACCAAGTTTCCACCCAAAAGCAATTCCTATCATTAAAACTACTAGAGTTTGCATTGTCATTGGAACTGGATAAAAAGGTATTTTAATTTTTGATGAAATAGCTAAGAGTACACTACCGATCAAAGCAATAAATATATATTTTGTTATTTTTGACTGCTTAAAGTTTTTAACTAGTTCCATAATACTAATTTACTTTTTTTTAAATTAAAATCTAGTGCTTTGTTAATTTTACAAAAACATCCTCTAAATCACCATCATCGGTGTAAATATCATCTATTTGCACGTTATTTTGATTAAAATAATTAATTATTTCACCAAAATTAAGAGAATTTTTGTCGTATGTGGCTGTAATTAAATTATTAGAAACAATTTTAAATCGAATATCCTTCAAAGATAGTGATTTATTTAAATCAATTTTTTTCACCTTAAAATTTATTTTTTTTGTCTGAATTCTATCAAGAAGTTTTTCTGTTGTGTCCAAAGCAACTAAATTTCCTTTATTGATAATTGCAATTCTATCGCACATTTCTTGGGCCTCTAAAAGGTAGTGTGTTGTTAAAATTATTGTAACACCCTCTTTATTAAGCTTTTTAACATTACTCCAGAGATTATTTCTAAGCTCAACATCTACGCCCGCTGTTGGTTCATCTAAAATTAAAATTGGAGGTTGATGTACCATTGCTTTAGCTATTAATAATCTCCTCTTCATACCACCTGACAAACTTCTTGAGTAAGCATTAGCTTTACCTTCTAAAGCAACCATCTTAAGTATTAAATCCGTAATCCTATCTTTTTTTGCTACTCCATACATTCCAGCTTGAAGTTCCAATAATTTCTTAGGGCTAAAAAAAGCATCTAAGTTGACTTCCTGTGGCACAATACCTATCGAAGCTTTGACTTGTCTTGGGTTTTTATCCAAATCAAATCCCCAAACATTAACTAAACCTGAAGTTTTAGTGACAGTACCACCTAAAATGCTCAAGAAAGTTGTTTTGCCTGCTCCATTAGGACCGAGTAATCCAAAAATTTCACCTTCTTTAACCTCGAAAGTTAAATTTGTAAGAGCATGATTTTCTTTTTTGGTTTTGTTGTCCGAATAGATTTTATTAAGATTTTCAACAGTTAAAGCATTTTTTGACATAGTTTTTTTTATCTTAGCAAAGAATTCAATGTAATATGTATATATGAGTTCAATTAAAAAAACAGATCATTTTTATCTCATTGATGGATCAGGATATATTTTTAGAGCATATTATGCTTTGCCTCCTTTATCTAGAAAAAGTGATGGTCTTCCAACTGGAGCAGTTAGCGGTTTTTGTTCAATGTTATTTAAATTATTGGAAGACGCTAGATCCGATGACTCAAAAAATAAACCAACTCATTTTGCAGTTATATTTGACTCTGCAAGAAAAAATTTTAGAAATGAAATTTATAAAGAATATAAAGCCAATAGAGCCGAGGCACCTGACGATTTAGCACCTCAATTTGAATACATACGAAAATCTGTTGAAGCTTTTAATTTACCATCAATTGAACTTTTAAATTATGAAGCAGATGATCTAATAGCCACTTATGCAAAAAAAATTACAGAGGTTGGAGCTAAGGTTACCGTAATATCGTCGGATAAAGATTTAATGCAGTTAGTATCAAATAAGGTCAGACTATTTGATCCCATGAAAAGTAAAGTCATAGGTGAAAAAGAAGTATTTGAAAAATTTGGAGTTAAACCCGAACAAGTAATCGATGTTCAATCACTTGCTGGAGACAGTTCAGATAACGTACCAGGTGTTCCTGGAATAGGAATTAAGACAGCAGCAGAACTTATAAATAAATATAAAACTTTAGAAAATTTATTAAAAAAGGCATCGGAAATACCTCAGAATAAAAGACGAGAAACATTATTGTCAAATAAAGATAAAGCTACCATTAGTAAGCAATTAGTTACATTAAAAGATGACGTACCATTAAAAAATGATGCTGCCGATTTTATTATAAAAGATATTAATAAAGATAAATTATATAATTTTTTGAGAGAAATGGAGTTCAACAGGCTACTTAGCCAAGCAATTAGTTTTTATGGCGAGCCTGGAAATAAAGATTTCAAGGAAAAAAGTCCAAAAAAAAAAAATACGATTAACACAAAGTCTTACAAAACTATCTCGAAAAAACATCAATTAGATGAATTAGTAAAAAAATTAAATGAAAGATCAATTATTGCAGTTGATACAGAAACTTCATCACTAAATCCACAAGAAGCAGATCTAGTTGGTGTATCAGTATGTTATGAACCTAATGAGGCTTTTTATATTCCAGTAAGCCATAAAGAAACAACAGAATTAAAAAAAGATTTAGTCTTAAAAAAACTTAAACCAATTTTAGAAGATGAAAGTATTAAAAAAGTTGGTCAAAATATAAAATATGATTTTATTATATTTAAAAAACAAGGTATTGAATTAAGCCCAGTAGAGGACACCATGTTGCTTTCCTATACTTTGGATGCTGGGAACAACAGGCATAATATGGACACCCTGTCAGAACTGCATTTAGGACATAAAACTATTTCTTATAAAGAAATAGTTGGAACTGGAAAAAAACAATTAAATTTCTCAGAAGTGGATCTAAAATCTGCTACTGCATATGCAGCCGAAGATGCGGATGTTACTTTCCGATTGTATGAAATTTTATCTGAAAGAATGTCAGAAGAAAAATTAAATAAAATTTATGATGTATTTGAAAAACCAATGATTAAAATTCTTTCAAAGCTAGAAACTACAGGAATAAAAGTTGACGATACTTATCTTAAAAAACTTTCAAAAAAATTTGAGGAAAGATTAATAAAAATTGAAAAAGAAATTTACAAGATATCGGGGAAAGAATTTAATATTGGATCACCAAAACAGTTGGGAGAAATAATCTATAATGATTTAAAGATAGCAAAATTAAAAAAAACCAAAAAAGGAAGTTTAGCTACGAGCGCTAAAATTCTAGAAGATCTAGCATTAACTGGACATAAATTTCCTAATTTAGTTTTAGAATGGCGCCAAGTTTCAAAGTTAAAAAGCACTTACACAGACGCTTTACAAGACCATATTAGTAAAGAAACAAAAAGAGTTCATACCTCGTTCTTACTAGCGGCCACTAATACCGGCAGGCTTGCTTCGAGTGATCCTAATTTACAAAATATTCCTATAAAAACTTCAGACGGTAAAGAGATAAGAAAAGCCTTTATAGCAGATAAAAATAATTTACTTATCTCAGCAGATTACAATCAAATAGAAATGAGAATTCTTGCCGATATGGCCGATGTAAAAGAATTGAAGAAAGCTTTTAAAAACAATCAGGATATTCACTCTTTAACAGCGAGCCAAGTATTTAATGTTCCTATTACAAAAGTGACTGAAGATTTTAGACGAAAAGCAAAGGCAATTAATTTTGGAATTATTTATGGAATAACACAATATGGGTTAGCAAAACAAATAGCAGTTTCAAATGAGCAAGCTTTAAGCTTTATTAATTCATATTTTAAAAAATTTCCTGAGATAAAAGATTATATGAATACGACAATTAAAACTTGTAGAAAACAAGGTTTTGTCTCAAATATTTTTGGAAGAAGGATTCATTTAAGAGGAATTAATGATAAAAATTTTAGTGTAAGAGCATTTCAAGAGAGAGCAGCAATAAATGCTCCAATACAAGGATCGGCTGCAGATATTATTAGGTTAGCAATGATAAAAATCGATAAAATTCTCGAAGAAAAAAAGAAAGCAAAAATGCTTTTACAAATACATGATGAACTTATTTTTGAATGTTTAAAAAAAGATGAAAGTGAAGTGAAAAAAATTGTAAAAGAAGCAATGACATCCGTTTCAAGTTCAGATCATCATTTATTTTCAATACCTTTAGAAGTGAGTATCAACTCTGGAAACAATTGGGGAGAGGCCCATTAAACGCCTAAATTTTGACAACATAATTAAGAAAATAAATATATGACTCAAACAATAGCTTTAGTAGATGATGATAGAAATATTCTCACAAGTATAAGTATGGCTTTGGAAAGGGAAGGATTTAAAGTTCAAACTTATATTGATGGGGAGTCTGCTCTAATTGGACTAACTAGAAATCCGCCAGACCTTGCAATTTTGGATATTAAAATGCCAAGGATGGACGGAGAAGAGTTGCTAAAAAAACTTAAAAAAAAGATGTCAATTCCAATAATTTTTTTGACTTCAAAAGATGATGAAGTTGATGAACTTCTTGGTTTGAAGCTTGGCGCTGATGACTTCGTTAAAAAATCTGGAGGTTTTTCTACTAAGGTTTTAATAGAGAGAATAAGAGTCCAATTAAGAAAAAAAAATAATACTGTAGATGACACAAAAAATATAATTAGCCATGGAAAATTAAAATTAGACCCTGCTCAATTAGAGTGTGAATGGAACGGAAAAGTTTTGCCAGACAAGTTAACCACTACTGAATTTTTAATAGTCAAAGAGTTAGCTAAAAGACCAGGGGTTATAAAAGAAAGAGCTCATTTGATGGATATAGCATATAAGGAAAATACAGAAATTGAAGATAGAACAATTGATAGTCACGTAAAAAGAATAAGAAAAAAGTTTAAAAAGGTTGATGAAAAGTTTTCTGCAATTGAAACTAGATATGGAAGTGGGTATAGATGGAATGTTAGCTAATGAAACAAAAAAAATCAGCTTCTATACTAAAGAAGTTTTTAATAATTAACCTTACAGTCTTTTCTGTTTTAGGACTTTTTACAATCATATACCTTGAAGCAATTCAGCCAACCTTAGTAAAAGAAAGATCAGATAATCATAAAATAGTAATTAATAATACTAAAGATAACCTCGAAAGACTTAATATAGATTACACTAAAGAGGGAATTAGAGATTTCCTACTTTCCACAAGATTTTTATTTCAAAGTTTAGATCGTGTTCAATTTTATGATTTATCTGGAAATCTCATCGGTGACACAAATATCCTAGATTTGGATCAAAGTGTTTTTACAGGCTCTGATATTATTTTTGAGGAAGCTTTGGGCAGTGAGACAATTACTCCAGAAATTGAAGAAAGACTTGAAGAAGAGGAGATAGATGAAATTAAAGATATCATTACTAAC
>CACOAB010000008.1 GCA_902625125.1 uncultured Pelagibacteraceae bacterium | reverse complement strand
CTATCCTTTTTAGGAATAGCTTTTTGAGGATTATTTCCTGGCTTTGGCATTGGCATTATTTGAAGTTCTCCTAAAAGTCTAGAAACTCTAAGAGTCGGTTGAGCACCTTTACTCATCCAATATTTTACTCTCTCAGCTTCTATCTTTATTCTTTCCTTTTTATCTTTTGGAAGTAATGGATTATAAGAACCAATTTTTTCAATAAATTTACCGTCTCGCGGATATCTTCCATCTGCTATAACTATTTTATATATCGGTCTTTTCCTTACTCCTCCCATTGATAGTCTTATTCTTAACATTTTTTACCTTTCATTTTAGTTTATTGAGCATTTCATCCGGAATCATCCCAGATGGAATTTTTTTTCCTTGTGACATCTTTTTCATCATATCTGACATCATTTTAAATTGTTTAAGTAACTTATTTATTTTGGAAACATCTACTCCAGCGCCTTGGGAAATTCTTTTTTTTCTAGAACCGCTAATAATTTTTGGATTTTCTTTTTCATTTTTTGTCATAGATAAAATTATGGCCTCATTTTCAATAAGCATTCTTTCATCTATATTAGCTTGATCCATTTTAGCTTTCATTTTATTTACTCCAGGTAACATCGACATAACTCCTTCCATACCTCCCATTTTTTTCATTTGCCTTAATTGTGAGAGATAGGAGTCCATTGTAAAAATACCTTGTTTAAGCTCTTCCTCAGTTTCTTTAATTTTTTCTTCACTTAAATCTTGTGCTGCTTTTTCGACAAGCGTAACCACATCACCCATTCCAAGGATTCTGTTAGCTAACCTGTCGGGATGAAACATTTCAAAGTCAAAAACTTTTTCTCCGACTCCAATATATTTTATAGGTTTGCCAGTGATGTGTTTCATGCTCAAAGCAGCTCCACCTCGCGCATCTCCATCAACTCTGGTTAAAATAATTGATGAAAGATTGACTGCTGTATCAAATTCTTTTGCAACGTTTACAGCTATTTGACCTGTTAAAGAATCGGCAACTAGAATAGTTTCGGCAGGTTTTGTTAAATCTTTTATTTGTTTAATCTCAGACATCATTGGTAAATCTATTTGCGTTCGACCAGCGGTATCGAAAATTATAACATCTGAACCACTAAGGTTTGCAGCGTTGAGTGCTCTTTTAGTAATATCAATAGGTTGTTGTTTTTCTATGATTGGTAAATTTTGTATATTATTTTTATCAGCTAATAATTTTAATTGCTCTTGAGCTGCAGGTCTATACACGTCTAAGCTCACAAGCATAACTTTTTTTTTATGATTTTTTTCAATTAACTTAGCTAATTTAGCTGCTGAAGTTGTTTTTCCTGACCCTTGTAAACCTACTAATAATATAGAAACTGGTGGAACTGCTTTTAGATTGATCTCTTCATTCTTTGAACCAAGTATGTTTACTAATTCATCGTAAACAATCTTTACTATCATTTGACCAGGTGAAGTTGATCTAATGATCTCTTGGCCAATAGCTTTTGGTTTTACATTTTCAATAAAATCTTTCACAACTGGCAGTGCTACATCAGCTTCTAATAAAGCTAAGCGTATTTCTTTCAAGCCAGAGTCCACTTGTTCTTCCGTTAAGGAAGGTGCACTTTTTAGTTTAGAAAAAATATTTTCTAATTTATTTGTTAAGTTTTCAAACATTTTTATAACGTCCAACACCTATCGCACTAGTGGGCGAACCTTCGCTGACTAGTGTCGACACTCTTGTTTTTAAGAGTACCGCAAAAACTTAGGTATTTGCGGAAAGTTCGTGGAAACTACAATTTGGGGTTTTAAAAGTCAATGAATAATTATACTAATCTACTAGTATGCCTTTGATTAAAGCTTTTAGAATGGATGGTTTAGGTAATAGATTTATTATCGTAGATAGAAGGGAAAAATCCATACATATATCTAAAGAAAAAATAGTTCATTTGGGAAATCTAAAATCTTTTCATCGTAACATTGAATTTGATCAAATAATATTTATTGAAAAAGAAATTGATAATACTTTTCCAATAACCATTTTTAATTCAGATGGAGGTGAGGTAAGTGCATGTGGAAATGGAAGTAGGTGTGTTGCTTACTTGTTAAGCAAAGAATTAAATAATAAAGAGATTAAATTAAAAACAAATAATAGATTACTTAATGCAAAAATTGTAGGGGAGGCGGATGTTCAACTAGAAATGGGGAAGCCTATATTTGAGTGGAATAAAATCCCATTAAAAGAAAAGTTAGATCAAAAAAATATAACTCTAGATATTGATGGTAAAAAATTCACTGATGGATTTAGCCTCAATGTAGGGAACCCTCATATAATTTTTTTTGTTAAAGATTGTTTTAAATATGATCTAAAAATATTAGGGCCAAAAATAGAGACTCATGAATTATTCCCTAACAGAACAAATGTTACATTTGCTCAAATTGATGACGAAAATAATATTACAGTCAATGTTTGGGAACGAGGCGCAGGATTAACAAAAGCATGTGGAACAGCTGCTTGTGCTACTGCTGTTGCAGCATTTGTCAAGAAGTTAACTAAAAATGATATCAATATTAAATTTGAGGAAGGTAATTTAAATATTAAATTGGATGCAGATCTCAATATATTTATGAGAGGTCCAGTTTCAGAAATAAAACATACTAGCCTTGAGATCTAAATGGGTTTATTTGATAAATTTAAAATAGGATTAGGTAAAAGTTCAGATGGGCTCTCTACAGGCTTTAAAAATATATTTTCCAAAAAAAAAATTGATGAAAATGTTCTTACAGAATTTGAAGAATTAATCATTACATCTGATGCGGGAGTAGAAGTTGCAAAAGAATTAAGAAGAGATTTTGAAAACTTCAAAGTTGATAAAAAATTAGAAGATCATAAAGAAATTTTAAAACTGATAGCAGATAAATTAGCAATTAATCTTCAAAAGTATGAAAAAGATCTAAGCCTGATGGGAAATGCAAAGTCTGCTGTGATAGTTGTATCTGGAGTAAACGGAGTTGGAAAAACAACAAGTATCGGAAAACTTGGAAAATACTTTAAAGATAATAATAGATCTGTTGTTTTTGGGGCTGCGGATACTTTTAGAGCAGCTGCCATAGATCAGTTGCAAGTTTGGGCTGCAAAAGTCAAAGTTGATATTATTAAATCCGAAATCAATAGTGATCCAGCTTCTGTGGCTTTTAAAACTGCTGAGTTTGCAAAAAAAAATGAAATCGATGTGGCTTTGATTGATACAGCGGGAAGACTTCAAAACAAAAAAAATTTAATGGAAGAGTACAAAAAAATTATTAATGTCCTAAAAAAAATCGACCCTTCATATCCTAACGAGGTAATTCTTGTTTTAGATGCAACTACAGGACAAAATGCACTTAACCAAGTTGAAGAATTTAGTAAGATTCATGATTTGACGGGTTTAATTATTACTAAACTTGATAGTACTGCAAAGGGGGGAGTTGTTTTAGCAATTTGTAAAAAATTTAAACTTCCAATTGTTGCGGTCGGAATGGGTGAGAAGGAAACTGATTTGCAACCCTTTAATGCTGAATATTTTTCAAAAGCTTTATTAGGAATTGAAAATTAAAGTTGATTAATAAAATTTTTGATATTTAAGAGTAAGACATCATTATATTCCATCATATGATCATCGTTATCAGGAAAATAACTAGATTTAGGATTGTTAGCGATTTCAAAAAGTTCTAGCCCCATTTTTTGAGGAACTATATTATCTTTTTTTCCATGCATAATTAAAATTGGAGAATTAATTTTTTTGATTTTATTTTTCGTGTCATATCTATCCTTTAGTAATAAATTAATCGGTAAATACGGATAATAGATTTTTGCTGCATCAGCTATTGAGGTAAATGGAGATTCTAGAATAACTCCAGCAAATTTGTTATTTGATGCTAATTCAGTAGCTACACCAGTTCCTAATGACTCTCCATATAGAATAATATCATTTTTATTTATTCCTTGTTCATTAAGCCATTCAACAACCCTATTACCATCATGATAAAGGTTTTTCTCAGAAGGTTTTCCCTTATTTCCACTAAAGCTTCTCCATGAAATTAATAAAATGTTTACATCAAGTTTATTAAGCTCATTAAGTTTATGAACTCTATTTAAGAGATTTCCGGCATTCCCATGAAAAAAAAGTATTGTTTTAAATTTAGATAAATCTTTTTTTATGAACCAAGATTTTAGTGAAATACCTTTATCTGTATTTATAAATAGTTCTTCATACTCAAAACTAACTTTGTCATTTAAATAATTATTTTCACTTGGGTGATATAATAAGTTTCTTTGATAAAAATATATAAAGATTGTTATCCCAATATAAGCTAAGATTATTGAACTTGCTGCTAGATAAATGTATTTCATGATTTAATCTTCCTTGCTAAATATACACCAGCGAAGACAAAAGCTGCCCCAAAATAATGGAAATTTAAAAGAGCTTCGTCAAAAAGTAAAATGCCGTAAATTGCAGAGTAAATTGAAAAAATATAAAGAGTAAAACCAGTTAATGAAGCTCCTAAATATTTTTGCACTTTAGTATATAAAGTAAAAGCAATAATACCTGGTGAAATAGCTGCAAACAAAACCCAAAATAAAAAATTAATGTTGAAGGCTGTACTAAAATAAAAAATTTCTTCTAAAATATAGAAAGGAAATAGAGATATTGTCCCAAACATTGCTATCAAAGTAAATCGTGCCATTAGACTAAATTTACTTTTCCAGTTTAGAAGATAAATCGAATAAACGGCCCAACCCATAGCGGCACCTATCATCCATAAATCTCCTGAAGTAAATTTAAAATTTATTAATAAATCTAAATTACCTTTACTTATAATCGCTAAAACACCAATCAAGCATAATACTAATCCGATGATCCTCGAGAAATTAATTTTATCATTAAAAAGCATCACAGATAAAATAATTATAAAAATTGGTGAAGAAGTATAAATAATTCCCATGTTTGCCATTGTTGTAGACATGCCAGCAATGAATGGAAATGCCCCACATACTCCACAACCCATAGAACCAAGAAAAAATAGTTTCCAAAATTCTTTATTGAAGGATTTTTTGTTTTTTATAATTTCATTAAAAAAAAAAGGCAGTAATAATAAAAAAACTGTTAACCATCTCCAAAAAGCTAAAGAAATTGGTGGAACATATTCTACTCCTCCACGAGCAACAATAATGTTTGTCGCCATAAAAACTGGCTGTACGAATAATAATATATATGGAAAATAATTCTTATTTCTTGTCACCGAAGGCTTCATAGAACATCATTACGATCACGATGCCCATGAGGATATAAACTGGCAATACATCCTTAAAGCCTATCATCATTGATCTAGTTAATGTCGTCGCAAGACCAATTAAGAAAAAGGTACACAACGCAACTCCAATAATAGTAGTAATTTTATCCTTCATCTTTACAATTTTTTTCTAGCCAATTAGCGGTACCTAAAAACCTTAAATCATCAAGCTTATCACCAACTAATTGCAGTCCTAATGGTAGGTCATTTTCTCCAGTAAGTAAAGGCAATGAAATTGCTGGTAAACCTAGATATGTCCAAACTTTTTGAAAATCTGCGCTACCAGTTGATTTCAATCCTTTGTCTGCCACACCACTTGAAGATGGAGTAATAATTCCATGATAATCTTCGAATACTTCTTTGTATGACTCATAGCTTTGTTTCATGAAGTCAATTGCATCAGCATATTCTTTACCTGAATACTTCAATCCTCTTGAGATTGCATCTCTTAGTTCTTTAGAAAGTTTTGTTTTATCTTTTTTGTAATAAACCTGCATATTGTTTGCCATATCAACTTCATGGATTATTTGATGGTATTTTGGAATATCTTCAAAATAAGACGGAGTATCAAAAATTTCTATATTTTTTTTAAAATTTTTTATTACAAACTCAAATGCTTGTTGAGATTTTTTGTTAATATTTTTCCATTTATTAGTTTTGTAGAAAATAAATTTAGGTTCAAACACAGGTCCTTCATCACAAACCTCGAGCATCTTATCGGCTGAAAAATGGATAGTAGAAGCATCATATAAATCTTTTTTGATCAATGTTTTAGCTAGTAAAGCAACGTCTTTAACTGTTTTGCCAAATACACCCATCGTATCGAGTTTATCTGAAACTTTTAACACTCCATTTCTAGATATTAAACCATAAGAAGGTTTGTAACCAACGACACCACAATATGATGCTGGTCTAATAATTGATCCACCTGTTTGTGATCCAATAGATAAATGTGCCATATGTGAAGCTATTACTGCAGCCGATCCACTAGATGATCCGCCCGGAGTTCTAGAATAATCATGAGGATTTTTTGTTTTACATGGATGAATGTAAGCAAGTTCTGCTGTTGCAGTTTTACCCATTATGATGGCGCCAGCATTCTTAAGCAGGTTTACTATTTCAGAGTCTTGGGAGCTAGACATTTTTTTTCTAAACACTGTTCCACACTCTGTTGGCATATCATACGTACCAATAATATCTTTGACAGCAATAGGCATACCATGAAGAGGTCCTAAGGGTTTGCCTGATTTTCTGTAAGTATCTGCCTCCTCAGCTTTCTCTAATAAAAGTTTTTTATCAAGATGAGCCCAAGCTTGCACATCTTTTTCAAATTTTTTAATTCTTTCTAGATATTTATTACAAAGTTCAACAGATGAAATTTCTCCAGATTGAAGTTTGGATACTAATTCATTGGCCGTTAAAGTGGAAACATCTATCATTTATTTTTAGTTAGCAAATAAAGTATCTGGCAGCCAAAGAGCTATACCTGGAAACATGTACATTAATACCATCGCAAAAATTACTATTCCTAAGAAAGGCATTATTCCTCTAAATATTTCCATTAACTCAACATTCTTACTTTGTACTCCCTTCAAATAATATGCGGACATTGCCATGGGAGGTGTTAAAAAAGATGTCTGTAGGTTTAAAGCAATTAACATTGCAAAGAAGTAAGGGTTTACTTCAAAAAAAGCAACCAGCGGTAAAAATATTGGAACAAATATAATTAATATTTCGGTCCACTCTAAAGGCCAACCTAGTAAAAAGATAATTATTTGAGTTATGACTAAAAATTGCCAAGGTTGTAAATTCAATGATTTAAAGAAATGCTCAAACACTTCATGTCCGCCTAGATAAGAAAATACAGATGCAAAAGTCCAAGAACCAATGAACAACCACATTATCATTGCAGTTGTTTTCGCTGTTAAAAAAACTGACTCTTTAAAATTTTTCCATTTAAGAGTTTTGTAAAAATATGATAGGACTAAAGCTCCAAAAGCACCTACAGCTGCAGCTTCAGCTGGAGTTGCAAGCCCGCCTAAAA
This sequence comes from uncultured Pelagibacteraceae bacterium, assembly GCA_902625125.1. Classification (GTDB taxonomy): domain Bacteria; phylum Pseudomonadota; class Alphaproteobacteria; order Pelagibacterales; family Pelagibacteraceae; genus Pelagilacustribacter. Next base: position 25,448 of record CACOAB010000008.1, on the reverse strand, counting down.
TAGTTCCTAGCACTAGAATTATTAGAGAAAACAAAGGCAAGAAGGAAACAATTACTTCTTTTAAAATGACAGATCTTGGAGGAATATCTTCTTTAGGTGGCTTTGGTGCAATTGATGGATTTAAGTATGCTAGAGTTACAGCATACATTATATACAAGCCAGCTAATAATAATCCTGGAAAAATTGCTGCTGCAAACAATCTCAGCGGAGATAGTTGTGCAATAACAGAATAAACAATTAACATGATGCTTGGAGGTATTAAAATTCCTAAACATCCACCAGAACAAATTACTCCTGATGCAAATTTTTTATCGTAACCAGCTTTAATCATCGCCGGCCATGCCAATAATCCCATTAAAGTTACAACAGCTCCAATAATTCCAGTTGCAGTAGAAAATAATGCACAAGTAATAAGCGCTGCCACAGCCATTGAAGCTGGCAACCTGTGTGAAGCTAATCTGATTGCAAAAAATAATCTTGAAACTATTCCTGCTCTTTCAACTAAGTATCCCATAAATAAAAATAAGGGGACAGCAGTCAAAACAGTGTTGTCCATTACCGTATAAGTGTTTTGAACAAATAATTGAAAAATTCTATTATCTAATAGATGCTCCATTCTTGTTGGATCAAAATAAGCGTAGTAACCAAATCCTACTCCCATAGCCATAAGTGTAAATGCGATAGGAAAACCAAGTAAAACCGCGAATAGGAAAATTCCCATCATTAAGATTGCAATTTCTGGGTTGGTTAAACTAAATAACATCTTTTTGATCCTCGTCTTGTGAAGTTCTCATTAATATTTTTTCTGTCTCCTCAGCAACAACCATTCTAGCTGGCCAGTGACCTGTTTGAATACAAATAATTGACCTAAAAACTTCACTGATACCTTGAATAATTAATAAAATACCGGCTGCTGGTATTAAAGATTTTGCCATGTAAATTTGTATTTGAGCTGGACTGTTCCAACTTGTCTCTTTGATTTTCCAAGCTAAAGACGCATACTCATAACCATAAAATGCTAAAGCGAGTACTCCTGGAAAGAAAAATATAAAATATAAAATTAAATCTATGTAACCTTGCGTTCTGGGTTTAAATAATCTGTAGATTACATCTCCTCTCACGTGTGCCTCTGTAGATAAAGTGTATGCGCCTGCCATCATAAAAATTGCTCCGTACATTTGTAGACTAAAATCGAAATTCCAAAGAGTTGGAGCGTTAAAAGCATAAGCCATGACTACTTCATAGCATGTACCGCCCATTAAAATAACGATACACCATGAAAAAGCTTTTCCGACAGACGTACTTAAAGTATCTGCAAAATGTATAAAACCTCTCATAAGAAGTCTAAAATCTAGTCTAATTCTTTGATTTATTCCATAAAAAAAGGGGGCGAAATAACGCCCCCTTTTCAATTAATCAAGTAAAAATTTAAATTTTTACTTTAGCTATTGAGCCGAATTCATTCTCGTAAGCCAACTTGTAATTAGGTTGGTTCATGAGTAAGTACTTCATAACTCTCTTAGCATATTTCTTCTGAGAATCTACAATCTTTTTAAAGAATGGATCTTTCTTATTGAAATCACCGATTACTTTATCCCAACCTTTTAATTGTTGAGCTAAGATCGCGTCAGACGTTTGATACACATTTACTTTGTGCTGGTTCATTAATTTAGATAAATCAGCTGAGTATCTTACTAATGCTTTAAAGTAGTTATCTGTATTCGCAGCATAAGCAGCATTCTTTAGAATAGCCTGATGTTGAGGCGATAAACCATTGAATGTTTTTTTATTTACTGGAATTTCAAACATCTCTTGCGATTGGTGGAAGCTTCCTAAGTGATAATGCTTAGAAACATCTTGCATACCAAACTGAGAGTCTGATGTTGGGTTGTTAAACTCAGCAGCTTCGATCAAACCTGTTTTCATTGCAGGCTGAATTTCACCACCTGGTAATTGTCTTACAACCATTCCCATTGCTGTCAATACGTTAGTAGCTAATCCTACTGTTCTGTACTTCATACCTTTTACATCAGATACTTTTGTTACGTTCTTTTTGAACCATCCAAAAGGCTGTGCAGGCATTGGCATATGGAAGAAACCAACATAATCGAAACCTACCTTTGCAAGAGTTTCATCATAAAGTTTTCTACCTCCACCATACTCCATCCATCCCATTACTTCTTGAGATGACATTCCGTATGACGGACCAGTACCGAATAGAGAAGCTGCCGGATTTTTTCCATACCAATAAGCTGTTACCCAGTGACCCATATCAAGTACACCTGAGCTTACTGCTTGTCCAATTTCCGAAGTTTTTACTACTGCTCCAACTGGCTGAAGATCAATTTTTAATTCACCTCCAGACATGTCGCTTACCATTTTTGCGTAGTCGCCAGCCATTTCAAAGAAAATGTTAGCGCCTGACGGCCAAGCCGCTTGCATCTTTAAAGTTACCGGAGCACCTAGTGCAATGTTTGGCATTGCAACTGTTGCTGCCGCTGCTGCACCCGTTACTGCAGCTGCTTTAAAGAACTTACGTCTTGATGGAGTTTTTACTCCTTTTATTTTTTTTGACATATGTCCTCCGTTAGTTAATTAACTTAAAGATTTAAACACAAACTCAAATCAGAGTCTCGATATTTTTGGAATTATTTTAATTTGCAGATTCAATCTATAGGTGTACTAGTTCACTTGATCTTGTGGTTTATTGCCAGAAAAAAAATCTTCTAAATTTTTTGTAGCTCGGTAAACCATATCCCATCTTGTTCTTTTAGTCGCACTACCTAAGTGTGGAAGTAAAAAAATATTTTTTAACTTTAAATATTCTGGATGAATTTTTGGTTCGCCATTATAAACATCTAATCCGTAGGCAAATACTTTTCCATTTTTTAAGGCCGCTACCATAGCATCATCATCTACAACATCTCCTCTAGCAGCATTACCTACAACGGTGTTTTCTTTTAAATAACTCAAAGTTTTTTTATTTATTATATTTTTTGTTTCTGGGGTAGCAGGACAATTGATGGATAAAAATTCACTTTTTTCGAACAAACTTTTTATATCTTTGTGATAAATTGCACCGTCTTCTAAGTCAGAGGAAAGTTTAGATCTATTATGATAATGTATTTCCATACCGAATGCCTTCGCTCTTTTAGCTACCGCTCTACCTATCCTGCCCATTCCAAGAATTCCTAATCTCTTATTTGACATTTGTTTTCCTAATAAAAAATCAAAAGACCATTTCCAGTTTTGAGTTTCAGCTGCAATACGACCCTCATAAGCTCTCCTAGACGCTCCTAATAAAAGTAATATTTGGATGTCAGCTGTTGCGTCAGTCAAAACATCAGGAGTATTTGTAACCGTAATTCCTTTTGCTTTAGCAGCTAGAATATCTATATTTCCAAAACCAACTGCACCGTTAGCGATAATTTTAATGGAGCTTGACAATTTAGATATAGTATCAGCATCAATTGGATCAGTAACTGAACTTAAGATTCCATCATAATTTTTAGATCCATCAATAATTTCTTGAGGTGTATAAATTTTGTCATCTTTATTTAAAGTCACTTCAAATAAGCTTTGAAGCTTCTCCTCGTTTTCTTTAAGGAGCCTTCTAGTAACAAAAATTTTTTTTTTCATTTTAGAATTTATTTAATTTATATGGTTTCGGTCCTCCTGTGAACCAATCAAGTAATTCAACTGTATGAATAATAGGAATTCTAGTTCCAGATGAAATTTGTGTCATGCAGCCTATATTACCTGTTGAAATAAAATCAGGAGAAATTTTTTCAATATTCTTAACTTTATTTTTTAATAACGATTTTGCCATTTTTTGATGAAGGATATTATAAGTCCCAGCAGATCCGCAACATAAATGTCCTTCCGGTATTTCTAAGACCTCGTTTCCAGTTTTTGAAATCAAATCTTTAGGTTGTTGATGAATTTTTTGTCCATGTTGCATCGAACAAGCTGAATGATAAGCAATTTTATATTTTTTCTCAGTATTTAAATTTATATTTAATTTTAAATTCTCATCAAGATACTCGGTGATGTCCTTTGTTAACTCAGAAATTTTTTTTGCTTTTTTTTTCAAATCTTTATCATTTTTAAAAATATGTCCGTAATCTTTTAAAGTTGTGCCACAGCCTGAAGTATTGCTAATTATCGCATCCAAACCATTTTTAAGATATTCATCATGCCAACTATTTATATTATTTTTAAAAGACTCGTGCGCTAGTTTTTGTTTACCTAAATGGTGATTCAGGGAACCACAACAATATATGTCTGGCATCACAACAACTTCAACATTGTGTCTATTTAGAAGTCTAATAGTCGACTCATTTATTTCGGGAGAGATGACTCTTTGTACACATCCAGTTAATAGTGCCACTCTTGAAATTTTTTTACCATGCGTGACTTCATAAACCTTTTTTTCTTTTAATTTTTTACCAGGTATTTTATCTGGCATTAAGCTTAGAGCATTCTTAAGAAATTTTGGGAATAAAAAACTAAACGGTTTTATAATTTTAGAAGATAAAGCCATTAATAAAAATACTTTTGGTCTTGGTAGTACAAATGAAAGAATATTTCTAAATAATCTATCGAAGAAAGGTCTTTTGTAAGTTTCCTCTACATAATTTCTTCCATGATCAATTAGGTGCATATAATTCACGCCTGAAGGACAAGTTGTCATGCAAGAATAACATGATAAGCAGCTATCAATATGTTTTGCAATTTGTTTGGTAGCAGGTTTTTTATTCTCTAACATATCTTTTATTAGATATATCCTTCCTCTTGGACCTTCTAATTCTTCTCCATTAATTCCGTAAGTTGGGCAAGTTGCATTACACATTCCGCAGTGAACACATTTTCTTATAATTGTTTCACTGGTTTTGTTATCTTTGTCTTTTAGTTGGTTCTCTGTAAATGATGTCTGCATTTAAATTCCTGTATACATCTTACCCGGGTTAAAAATTCTTTTCGGATCAAAACTTTTTTTTATTTTTTCACTGATTTTATACTTAATTGGATCTATTGTAAAAATGTCAGCAGAGGCTTTAAAATCATCCTCTATTTTAATTAATGTATAGTACCCTTGGTGATTCTTAGTTATCCCTTTTATTTCTGAAAGGATTTTAGGATTTAATTGGTCAAAAGCCATCCAAATAAGACTGCCGCCCCAGTCAATGAAATAATTTAAATCATCTTTTTTAAGCTTTTGAATAACTTGTAACGTTTCACTTATAGGCACAACTATTCTTATTAAATTACTTTTTGAATTTTTGAAAACTTCTAAGTTTTTTGTTTTATTCCAAAAAATTTCTGTCTGGACGCTATCTAAAACCGAAAACTCATTGTCAATAAGATCTAATTCTTTTGAGAGTCTATCAATCCTCTGGTCAACTGAGTTCATGGGACCTTCTATTCTTATGCCAGTCAAGCCACCATCATGCGTAAGATCATTTAAAATGAAATTTTTTCCAAAATAATCTGGATAAAAAACACCTCCAGAGGGATCGGTTGATGATGATAAAGATTGTCCTAAATAATCAAGTGCTTTTTTAACATGAGGATTTTTAATAATTAGTGTTTTACTTGTCTCTGGTTTTGGTAAAACTTTAATTGATATTTCTGTTAAGATGGTAAGTGTTCCAAAAGATCCAGATAATATCTTACACAAATCGTAGCCGGTAACGTTTTTTACAACTGTACCACCTGATTTTATCGTTTCACCTTTTCCATTAATTCCTTGAAAACCAAGAAGATGATCTCTAACACTTCCAACTTTAAATCTTCTTGATCCAGCAAAGTTACAAGCAACCACCCCTCCAATCGAACCGCTATTGCTCTTTCCTGAAAATAAATAACCAAAGTCATTAGGTTCAAACGCTAATTGTTGGTTATTTTTTTTAAGTGCTTCTTCAATTTCACTTATAGGAGTACCTGCCTTAACTTTAATATAAAGTTCCTCAGGTTTATAATCTATGATCCCTTTATAATTAGAAAGATCTAAAGTTTTCTCTGCTTGAAAATTTCTACCAATTTTATTTTTTGATTGTAAACCGCTTATTTCTAAAGGAATACTTTTTTTGTAGCAATTTTTTACGATTTCTACAATTTCTTCTCTAGTAGATGGTTTAAAAATATTTTGGTTAAAATCTAGGGATGTCTGGAAATTTTGTTTTTCCTCCATGGACGTGAACTCTCCCTTCCTCAGCACATTTTCTAAGTATTGGATAAACTTTGCCTGGATTTAATAATGAATTTGGGTCTAAAGCTACTTTTATAGTGAGCTGCTGCTGAATGTCTTTGTCATTGAAAGCCTCGCACATTAATTCTCTTTTCTCTATTCCTACTCCATGCTCACCTGTAAGAGCTCCACCAACTTTTACACAATATTTTAATATATCAGCTCCAAAGTCTTCGCATTTCTTAAGTGAGTTCTTATCATTAGCATCAAACATAATTAATGGATGAAGATTTCCATCACCTGCATGAAAGGCATTAGCAACTGGTAAATCATATTTTTTTGATAGTCTTGTGATTTCTCTGAGAACTTCTGCAAGTTTACCTCTTGGTATTGAACCGTCCATGCACATATAATCAGGCGCTAAAACTCCACATGCTGGGAAAGCTGCTTTTCTACCTGCCCAAAATTTTAATCTCTCTTCATTAGATTTACTTACCTTTAAACTGGATGAATTATTTTTTTCAGCAATTTGTTTTGCTTTTTCAATGTAAGCCTCTACTTCATGCTCTGTCCCGTCAAACTCAACGATCATCATTGCCTCTGCATCTGTTGGATATCCTGCCTTCGAATAATCATTTGTCGCTTTAGTGAGAGCTTTGTCCATAATTTCCATTCCTGCGGGTATACATCCCTCTGCTATTATTTCTGCAACACAATTTCCTGCATCTTCAATGGTTGGAAAGCCAATTAATGCAGCCTTAACAATCTCTGGTGACTTAAGAATTTTTACTGTTACTTCTGTTATAACTCCTAGTAAACCTTCCGAACCAGTCATTAAACCTAAAAAGTCGTAACCTTCTGAGTCCATTGCCTTACCACCAAATTTAGTTATCGTTCCATCCATGAGCACAACTTCAATACCTAAAAGATTATTTGTTGTAGCTCCATATTTTAAAGAGTGCACGCCTCCAGAATTTTCAGCTACATTTCCACCTATAGAACATGCAATTTGACTAGAAGGATCTGGAGCATAGTAAAATCCTTTATCTTGAACAGCATGAGTGATTGCTAAATTTGTTACACATGGTTGTGTTACTACACATCTATTCTCGTAATCGATTTCTAGAATTTTATTAAATTTTCCCATCGCCATTAACACACAATCCTCTAAAGGCAATGATCCACCCGATAAACCCGTTCCAGCTCCCCTTGGGACTACTTTAACTTTATTTTCATTACAATATTTTAATATGTTACTTACTTCCTCCACAGTCTCGGGCATTACTACGACAAGAGGCATTTGCCTGTAAGCGGTTAAACCATCAGTTTCAAAAGGTCTTAATTCATCTGGGTGTGAAAGAACGTTCTTAGGATTTATTATTCTTCCTATATCAGAAACAATTTTATCTTTTTTTGATAAAATTGAATTATCAACTTTTGGCATTTGTAAACTACTCATAAGTTTCCTTACTTAAGCATTTTTGATATTTTATCTAGTGCTTTTTGAATATTGTCCTGAGAAGCTGCGAAGCTAAAACGCACAAAATCTACAGATGTCTTGCCAAAAGCTGTACCAGGAACAATTGCCACACCAGCTTCATGCATGCATTTTTTTGAAAATTCAGATCCGCTCATCCCTGTTCCGCTAACATTCGGAAAAGCATAAAAAGCACCTCCAGGCATACTACAAGTAACCCCTGGCAAGTCGTTTAAACCTTTGTGAATTAATTTTCTTCTTTGATCAAACTTTTCCATCATGTGATGAATAGAGTCGTCAGGTCCATCCAGTGCAGCTATCCCAGCAAATTGTGATGGTGCATTTACACAAGAAAAACTATTTATCGCTAATTTTGTTACATGAGAAATTAAGCTCTCAGGCCATACACTCCAGCCCATTCTCCAACCAGTCATAGAGTAAGCTTTACTCCATCCATCTAAGACTATTAATCTATCTTGTAAGTCAGGATAATTGAAAAATGTTGGCATTTCTTTTCCGTCAAAGATTTGTCTACTGTAAATTTCATCACTTAATATGTAGACATGTGGGTGCTTCTTTAAACCTTCGGCAAGAAAATCTATGGCAGGTTTTTCAACAAAACTTCCAGTTGGATTGTTTGGATTAATTAAAATTACTAATCTTGTTTTGTCAGTTATTGAAGATAAAATCTTTTCTGGATCAAACTTTAAATCTTTTTCTTTTGTTAAATCATAGGGAACAGCTTTGGCTCCGGTATAATTTATCATGGACTCATAGATAGGGAATCCAGGAGTTGGATGAACTATCTCGGCACCAGGCTCACCGATCATTTGAATAGCATAATACATTGTGGGTTTCCCTCCAGGCATAATCATAATTCTCTCTGGATCTACATCTTTTTTATATAAACTTTTAATTTTTCTAGAAACAGCTTGTCTACATTCTGTGATACCGTTCGCTAAAACATATCCGTGATGTCCATCATCGATTGCTTTTTTAGCTGCATCCATAATATGCTGAGGTGTTTTAAAATCGGGTTGACCCAACCCTAAATGGATCATTTCTTTACCTTGAGCTTCAAGTTTCTTGGCTTCTGCTAAGACACTAAAAGCTGTTTCGGTTCCTAATCGTTCTAAATTTTTTGCTAGTTTCATAGTAAATTTTTATTAAAATTTTTTGAAAATTTCAAACTCCTAAATTGCATCACCTGTATGCAATTTTTGAACTATTTAGCTCTTTTATGCTTTTACAACCTAATAAAATCATATCTCTTCTTATTTCTTCTCTCATTCTTTTTAAAATTTGCTCCACACCAGCTTGACCGCCGGCACCAAGAGCAAATAAGAACCCTTTTCCAAAACTACAAGCAGTTGCACCTAATGACAAAGCTTTTAAAACGTGAGTGCCTCTTCTTATTCCTCCATCTAAAATAATTTCTAACTTATCTCCAACCGCTTCCTTTATTTCTGGTAGTTGATCAAAAGGTGATCGTGAACCATCTAATTGTCTTCCACCGTGATTGGATAATAAAATTGCAGAAGCTCCAATATCTATTGCTCTTTTAGCATCTTCAACGGACATGACACCTTTTAATGCAAATGGTCCTCCCCATTTTTTTACAACATACTCAGCATCTTTCCAGCTCATCGCTGGATCATATTGTTCGTTGATATAATCCATTACTCCTTTCGCGATACTAGATCCTTTTTTTGTCCAATGAGAAACATTTGCCAACTCAAATTTTTTATTAGTCAAATAATTGAATGCCCATTTAGGATGCATTGCAAAACTCATAATACTTTTTAAAGTTAATTTTGGTGGCGTAGTAAAACCCCATTTATGATCTCTTTCTCTGTTTCCTGCAACAACTGTATCGACAGTTAAACACAATGATTTAAATCCAGCTGTTTTACATCTATCTATTAAATTATCTGTTAAACCTTGATCTTTATGAATATAAAGTTGAAACATCTTAGGTCCGCTTGCAACATTTGCTATTTCCTCAATTGAAGATGTCGCCATAGTCGACATACTATAAAAGGTTCCAAATTTTTCCGCAGCTCTCGCAGATGCTTTATCTCCATCGTGATGATATAATCTTTGCATTGCAGTTGGTGCTAAAAACAAAGGCATATCAATTTTCTGACCAAAAACAGTTGTTGAGAGATCCGGTTCTCCAACACTAGCCAGAATATTAGGTACCAAATCACATTTTAAAAATGACTCTGTATTTCTTCTTAAAGTAGTCTCATCATCAGAGCCTCCATCTATATAATGAAAAATTGGAGCTGGTAAATTTTTTTTTGCTAATCTTCTAAAATCTTCAAAATTATAACAATCCTCAAGACTCATTATTATTAAAAGTTTTTCGAAAATGTTATGTGTTGATTATCTGTTCCTGGATTAGTATCCCCCCAGTCATTATTTGAAATATGACTGTAACTGTAACTTAATTTTGAATTTTCAAAAATATCCAGACCTATTTTAACTTCACTTTTAAACTCTAATACACTACCTAAATCTTTTCCATCACCTTTCTCATAATAACCAGGTGTAAAACTCGGCAAAATTTTTAAAGGACCAATTCCATACTGTCCTTCTATCCCTGTGTAAAGATAAACTGAACTATTTCCTGTCATAAAAGCTCCAGTAACAGGTTTGAATTTGCCAAGAAAAGTATCCCTAAATAAGTTGGGATTTTTGTGTTCGATACCAAATAGAGTAGTTTGATCATCCCCCTCTTTATCTATTACATCAAAAGTACCAGTATAAAATGAGATATCTGCATCTCCCTGCTCTGCTTGTGCATGAGCAAAAATGATGAAAATAGATAATAAACTAATTAGCAGTTTGAATTTCATATAAAAAAATACAACTAAATATTAAATATGTACAGTTTCCTTTAGTGCTTTATTGCCTTTTTTTCAGAAAAGAAAAAATGAAAAACCCTCCAAAAATTAGTGCTATATAAGGCAAAATCCATAACAAGGAATTTTGAGTATTAAATTGAGGCTTAAACACAATCCAGTCACCATATTTATCAGACATAAATTCATAAATTTCATCTTCTGTTTTACCTTCATCAATTAAATCTTTCACGACTAATTTTATTGTTTGAGCAAAATCAGAATTCGAGTCCGAAATTGATTGTCCTTGGCAGACTAGACAACGTAAATTTTTATGAATTAAATTTGGATCAACAGTTTTTTCTGCTGCAAAAGAAAATTTTGAAAAAAAAATAAATAATAATAAGATTAAATTTAATTTCATAATTGCTCTATAATTTCGATAATATTATTATAATCATCAACTGATAGCGGTCCTACAAATTTTTTTATAATCATTAATTCCTTATTTATTAAAATACTTTCTGGGATTCCATAAATACCAAATTTCACTGAATGTTTACCATTTTTGTCTTTCGCTAATAAATCATAAGGATTTCCTAACTCACTTAAAAAAGTTTTAGCTTGAGTCTCTTTATCCTTAAAATTGATACCTAGTATCACTAAATTTTTAGTTTGGGATAATTTCATTAAAATAGGATGTTCAATTTTGCAGGGCGCGCACCAAGATGCCCAAAAATTTATTAGTGTATAATTATTTTTTTTAATGTCATCTTTTGTGTAGAAATTTGTATTATCAAAAGAAATAATTTTAAATTCAGGCGTCTCCTTATTTATTAAACTTGAGGTATTATAATTTGTGTCTCTTGTTAGACTTATATAAAATATACCTATTACAAATAAGAAAACGATTGAAATTATTATTTTAATTATTTTTTGCATTACTAAACAATCTTATAGAACCACCAACAACAATCATAATTACCGATATCCAAATCCAAGCCATTAATGGTTTTTTTTGAAACTTAATATTGTAATAATCTGATCTATCAATATTGCTCATGGTTAAATAATAATCTTTTATTAAACTGGTTTTAATAGCTGCCTCATAAGTTAAAGTTTTGGGCTTATCGTAAATTCTTATTTCTGGATTTAAAATATTAGTTTGATTTGAATTTATATTTTTTATTTCCAATTTTCCAATAACCGCCTGATAATTTTTATAATTTTTTAAGTCTAAATTCTGTAACTGAATAGAGTAATTCTCAAATCTTTTTGTTTCCCCTATTTTAATATTATAATCTTTTTCCACCGAGAAAATGTCATTCAATCCAATGAATAAAACTAAAAAACCAAAAGATGTATGTGAAATAATTCTTGCAAAATCTAATTTATTTTTTTTAAAAGCTTTTGCTGCATCCATTAAAGAAGAAATGATCAAAAATGTAGCACTAATAATAATAAAATTAGATAAAAGGGAATAGCTTTTGAAGAAAAATATTATTGCTAAATTTAAACCGATCGCGCCTGTAAGTATAAGCAAATAAATTCTAATGTTTTCAAACTTATTTTTTATCCATTTTGCTTTAGGCCCTAAAGCCATAAATACGAGAAACACAACAACTACTGGAAATATAATTGCGTTATAAAAAGGTGGACCTACCGAAATTTTATTACCTGTTAAAGCATCAGTAAAAATTGGGTAAATAGTTCCTAGCAAAACTGTAATTAAGTAAAACATCATAAACCAGTTATTAACTAAAATGAATGTTTCTTTACTGTTCTGATTTAAATCATAATTTTCTTTTTTATATTTTGTAAAAAGAAGAAAAATAGAACTAAATATCATTAAACTTAAGAATAATAGGATATAAACTCCTCTAGTTGGATCACTTGCAAAGGTGTGAACAGAATTTAAAATCCCAGATCTCACTAAAAAAGTTCCAGTAACACTAAGAGTGAACGTAATTAAACATAGTATAATTACCCAAAAATAGAATAAATTTCTTCTTTCAAAAACGATTAATGAATGAAATAGTGCTGTCATAGCAAACCAAGGTAATAGGGATGCATTCTCTACTGGATCCCAAAACCAAAAACCTCCCCAACCCAATTCATAGTAAGCCCATATGGATCCAACAAGAATTCCAAGCGTTTGAAAACACCAAGATATTAAAACCCAATTTTTTATAGACAGAGAAAATGATCTTTCTGAATAATTAGTAATTAATGATGCTATTGCTGCTGAAAAATAAATAGATGCACCAACAAAACCTACATAAAGTAATGGGGGATGAATAGCTAAAGCAGGATCTTGTAATATTGGATTTAAACCTAAACCTTCCGATGGAACTGGAGAAATTCTACTAAAAGGGTTTGAATTAAAAAGAATAAAAAAAAGGAAACCAAGTATTAAAATATTTTGAATTATTAAAGTTAAAAGTCTAAATTTTTTTGGGTGATTTTTGTTATAGACTAAAAATAAAAAAGAAAATATTGAGAGAATTATGGCCCAAAGCAATAAGCTTCCCTCATGGTTTCCCCATGTTCCTGCGATCTTATAAAATAAAGGCTTCAAAGAATGCGAGTTTTGATAAACAGTGATTAAAGAAAAATCTGAGACTACAAAAGCAGCTATCAAAACAAAAAAACAAATGATTATTGAGGTGCTCTGAATTAAACTTAACTGAAAAATATTTTTGTCTACTTCTCCAGATATTCTAAGATTTCTGTTAGCAGTATAAATAATACTTAAACTTAAGATTACATTTAAAAATAATAATATATTTCCTAAATTACTTAGCATTATTTTTCATCATATCTTTTAATTCTGGAGGCATATAATTTTCATCATGTTTTGCTAAAATTCTATCAGCTATAAAAAAAGTCTTATCTTGTAACTTTCCCTCAGCAACAACACCTTTTTCCTCTGAAAATAAGTTTGGCACCGTTCCGCTAAAGCTAATATTTAATTCATTATTAAAATCAGTAATTATAAACTTTATTTCTTCTTCTTTAATTATCAATGAATTTTTTTTAACCATTCCGCCTACTCTAATTTTTTTATCAAAATTAATATTTTGATTATTTTTAATATCTGTAGGAGATTTAAAATATAAAATGTTTTTGTTTAACGATTGAAGTATGAAAAATATTCCAATTACTGAAGCTAGTAACGTTATGGCTAAGAGTGATGCTCTTTTTTTTACTTTTTTTGGAAGCATTAACTGCTTTAAATAGTTTTGCTAAATGAGGATAAAACTTGTGAAGCTATTTTTGAATTCTCAATAACTGCTTTTTTTCGCTCGAATGAAAGCTCATTAATCTCTCTTGCAAATTCTCTTTCGTACTTTTTAAGTGTTTTTAATGTTTTGTAGTAAAGCAAACCGCACGCAAAAAAAGTAATCGCGAAAGATCCCCATACAAATAAACCATAACCGCTCATTGATAAAAAATTTTGAATCATAATCTTTTTAAGTTTTTTTTCTTTATTCTAATGATTTCTGTCTTGTATTTCATCAGAAAAATTAGCGCACAATACAATATTAAGACAAAAAACATTAACAATAATGGCATTAACATAGATGGATGGATTGAACTTTCTCCAGTTAACTTAATACTGGCAGGTTGATGAAGTGTATTCCACCAATCAACAGAATATTTAATTATTGGAATATTTATTAAACCTATTATTGCAATAATACTGGAGATTTTATCAGCTTTATTTTCATCATTAATCAATTTGTAAGTTGTGATAAATCCAATATAAAAAAGAGCGAGAATCAACATTGACGTTATTCTAGCATCCCAAGCCCACCATGTTCCCCATGTTGGTTGGCCCCAAATAGAGCCAGTAACTAATGCCAAGCATGTAAACATAAGTCCTATTGGAGCAATACTTTTAGTTATTAATTTTATGTTTTTAATTTTAAAAATAAAATGAGCAAGAGATAATATGGCAATTGAAGAAAAAGAGGCTAAACCAATCCATGCTGAAGGAACATGTACGTACATAATTCTTACACTATCTCCTTGCAAATAATCAGGTGGTGAAAAAATTAAAGCAAATGAAAGAGCTACTAAAAGTAATATAAAAAAAATTGAATTTATAAATTTGATTAATTTTTCTATCCAAAAAAATAAGTTACTTAAATTTAAAAGTTTAAACATGTTACTTTTAACTACTATAATATTTTTTTTATGTGAAGTTATATTATGGGCCCAACTGAGAATTAGGAGGGAGTATAACTAAAGAAGTTCATTCTCAATTGGGCTAAAACATTAAGAATATATAAATTCTCTGTGTCTGAGGTTTGAATAAAAATTGTTGAATTTTAGGCAGTTATTATTAATTGGAAATTTTGAGGTAACTTGCACCTTTTTTCCCTGAAAATATCTCTTCAATAAGTGGGTGCTTAACTGGTTCTTTGGATAGATCTAAAAGAAGGTTTTGTTCAGAAACGTATGCCTCATAAGTAACATCATTACTTTCAGCTAGTAAATGATAAAAGGGTTGATCTTTCCTTGGTCTGACTTCCTTTGGAATAGACTGATACCATTCCTCTGAATTATTAAATTCAAAATCAACATCATAGATTACTCCTCTAAAATCGAAGTGCCTATGTTTGACGACCTCACCTATGGAAAATTTAGCTGTATTACTTGCGCTCATATCAAATAGTTAATAATTTTTATTCAGAAATCAATATCTAATTTAATAAAATTTTATTATATGCTAATAATTGTTTGTGAATAAGTCGTTTTTAAAATTTATTACAGACTTTGGTCCATTATTAATTTTTTTTACTATTTACTATAAAAGTGGCAATAATTTAAGTGCAGCTATCCCCCCTTTAATAATTTCCACATTAATAGCAGTTGCTATAATGTATTTCGTTGAAAAAAAAATTCCATATGTTCCTTTAATTGGTGCTGTAGTGATCTCATTGTTTGGTGGTTTGACGTTATATTTTAATAATCCAATATTTATTTACATGAAACCAACAATAGTGAATTTGATATTTGCAGCTACTCTACTTGTCAGTAAATCCTTTTTTAATAAGAATTTTTTAAAATTTTTTTTACAGACAGCATTCCAGTTAAATGAAGAAGGATGGGGCAAACTTAATTCGAGATGGGCTTATTTTTTTATATTTTTAGCTTTACTAAATGAGTTTGTCTGGCGTACTCAACCAGAGGCAACTTGGGTAAACTTTAAAGTATGGGGTATGTTGCCAATTACAATAATTTTTACAGCTATGCAATTGCCTCTAATAAATAGGTCTAAGTTATGAATAAATTAAGACTAGTTGTTAATAATGTAGCCAAAAAAAATGAAAGAGAAAAATTTTTTATTAAAAAAGAATTACAAAGTATCTTAAATTTATATGCAAAAATGGTTTCAAACGGTTCATGGAAAGATTATTCGTTTACTTCTGGAATAAAAGAAGTGTCATTCAATGTTTATCAAAGGGCATCTGAGAAACCTGTTCTTAGAATTTTAAAGAATCTCAAGCCCAAATATTTCAATGAAAAATATGTTATTAAGGATAAAAACGGTACGATTCTTAAAAAGTCTGAGAATTTAAATCAGCTGATAAATAAAACTAGTTGGAATAAGTTAAAAATAGTAAAGTAATTATCTTCTTTGGCCGAAAAGTCTTAAAAGCATTATGAATAAATTTATAAAGTCTAAGTATAATGTTAACGCGCCCATGACAGCTTTTTTACCTAACATTTCTCCACTATCACTTACTAAATACATATTCTTTATTTTTTGTGTATCATAAGCGGTAAGACCAACAAAAATTAAAACTCCAAGAATTGAAATTACAAAATACATCATAGCCGATTTCATAAATATATTTACTAGTGATGCGATTATAATTCCGAAAAGACCCATCATTAAAAACGATCCAAGTTTAGTAAGATCTTTTTTTGTTGTGTAACCGTAAATACTCATTGCCCCAAAGGTTCCAGCTGTAATAAAAAACACTCTAGTTATACTTGCTCCCGTGTAAGCAATAAAAATTGAAGAAAGTGATAAACCCATTAAAGCGGCAAAAATCCAAAATACTGTTTGAGCTTTTGCTGCAGACATTTTTGCTATTCCAAAACTCATATAAAACACCACTCCTAAAGGTGCTAACATTACGACCCATGCAAGGCCGGAATTATACAAAGAATTTCCTAAAGAGGATAAAATTAAAGGTTCAAATGACTCTACTGCAAATCTAGCAGTTAAAAGTGCTATGAAACCTGTCAACGCTAAAGCTGATCCCATGTAATTGTAAACTTTAAGCATGTAAGAACGTAAGCCCTGATCTATAATTGCTTCAGATGCTGATGATCTAACAGTTGATGTTTGTTTGTTAAATTCCATACGACATATATATGTTTTTTTAAAAACTTTTCAATAGTCAAAAATTGACCTAAAAATGAGCCATAAATATTAATTTTTATGAAATATAGAAAACTTGGAACCACAGATATTGATGTAAGTTTAATTTGCCTCGGCACAATGACATGGGGAACTCAGAATACTGAAATAGATGCTTTCGAGCAGATGGACTATGCGGTATCGCAAGGAATAAACTTTTTTGATACTGCGGAAATTTACTCTGTGCCACCAACTTCAGACTCTTACGGTAAAACAGAGATAATGATTGGTAATTGGTTCGAAAAAAGAAAAAATAGAGATAAAATTATTTTAGCTTCTAAAGTTGCTGGGCCAGGATGTGGCTGGATAAGAGGTGGAGGTAATAATTTTGATGAAAAGAAAATTGGTGAAGCTATTGATGGCAGCTTAAAAAGATTAAAAACAGATTATATTGATTTATATCAATTACATTGGCCTGAACGTTCTACAAATTTTTTCGGAAGAAGAGACTACCTTTTCAATAATAAAGAGGGAAATTGGAATAGTTTTGAAAGTATACTCGAAGCTTTGGAAAAATATATAAAGAGTGGAAAGATTAGACATATCGGTATGTCAAATGAAACACCCTATGGATTATCTAGGTATCTTGAAATCGCAAAAAATAAAGGCGCTCCAAGGATGATGTCAGTGCAAAATCCATATAACTTAGTCAACAGAACTTATGAAATAGGTATGTCAGAAATTTCTATTAGAGAGAAATGTGGCTTGCTCGTTTATTATCCTCTTGCAGCTGGAGGATTATCTGGAAAATATAGGAATGGTAAAATGCCTAAAGATTCAAGAATGGCACTCTTCAAAGGTTGGGAGAGACATTTAAATCCTTTAGCTATGAAGGCCTATGATAGATATTTTAAACTTGCTAAAGATTTAAACTTAACAATGGTTCAGCTAGCTCAATCCTTTGTTAACTCAAGACCATTTGTAACAAGTAATATTATTGGAGCAACCACAATGGATCAACTAAAGGAGAATGTTGAAAGTATTAATATAGAATTTACGGATGAGATGATGGATAAAGTAAATGAAATCCATAACTACAACCCTAATCCATCACCTTAATCGAGCGTTGAAATCAGATTAATTTAGTATAAAAACGATCTATGATGATCAATAAAATTTTTATTATAATTATTCTTACAATCTTTTCTTTTACGGCTTTTGCCAATACACCTCGGTCAACCGGTAAATACAAAAATTGGGAGAGTTTTGTTGCAGAAACAGATAAAGGTAAAATTTGTTTTGCTCAAACTGTTCCTACAAAGAGAGCTCCGGGGGCGATTCAGAGGGAACAATCTAAGTTGTTTGTAACGTTTAGACCTGGTGAAAAAATTAAAGATGAAGTAAGCGTTACAAGCGGTCACGATTATAAAAGCTCTACTGTTACTGCTAGCTCAGGAAAAAAAAGGTATTCTTTTTTCTCACAAAAAAATTTCGCTTGGCTACTAGATAATCAAGAGGAAAAAAATTTTATTAAATTAATGAAAAGAGCAACAAATCTTATTGTTAAAGCTAGAACAACAAAAGGTGCTGAAACTACTGATCATTATTCAATGATGGGATTTACAAAAGCATATAACACTGCGAAAAAAACCTGCGGCTAGATGAAAAAAATTGTATTAGCCTACTCAGGAGGATTAGATACTTCGATTATTTTAAGATGGTTGCAAGAAAATTATAGAGCAGAAATAATTGCTTATACTTCAGACATTGGTCAAGAAATTAATAAAAAAAAAATTATAACTAACGCAAAACGCCTTGGAGTTAAAAATATAATAATCGAAGATTTAAAAAATATCTTTGTAAAAGACTATGTGTTCCCAATGATTAGAGCACATGCTGTTTATGAGGGTGTTTATTTACTTGGCACTTCAATTGCTAGACCTTTAATAGCTAAAAGACAAATTGCCATTGCAAAAAAATTTAAGGCTTACGCAGTATCTCATGGAGCCACAGGTAAAGGTAATGATCAAGTTAGATTTGAACTTGGTTATGCTTTTTTTGGTGGAAAAAAAATTAAAACTATCGCACCTTGGAGAGAGTGGAAATTACAATCTAGAGCAGACTTAATTAAATATGCAAAAAAAAATAATATTCCAATTCCTAAAGACAAAAAAGGTGCTCCACCTTTCTCTGTAGATGATAATATTTTTCATACTTCTACTGAGGGTAAAGTTTTAGAAAATCCAAAAAATTCTGCACCAGAATTTATTTTTCAAAGAACTGTTTCACCAGAAAAAGCTCCTAATAAAAAAACAAAAGTGAAAATTACGTTTAAAAATAGTGATCCGGTTGCTGTGAATGGAAAAAGATTAAGACCTGATAAACTTTTAGATAAATTGAATATTCTTGCTGGGAAAAATGGTATCGGTAGAGTTGATCTTGTTGAAAATAGATTTATCGGTATTAAATCAAGAGGCGTTTACGAAACACCTGGAGGAACTTTGTTATATGCTGCACATAGAGCGATGGAGTCAGTGACTTTAGATAAAAAAACAGCCCACGATAAAGAAAAAGTTATGCCTGAGTTTGCAGAATTAGTTTACAATGGGTATTGGTTTTCCAAAAAAAGAATTAAACTTCAAAAAATTATTGATAAAAAAAGAAATCAGGTTTCTGGCGAAATAGTTTTAAGCTTGTATAAGGGAAATATTACAATTCTTTCAAGAAATACAAAAAACAGAGCTTACTCAATGAAAAAAGTTTCCTTTGAAGAAAATAAAACCTTTAATAAGGCAAAAGTCGAAAATTTTATTAAATTTCATTCTAAACAGTTAAATAAAGGTTAAATTTTTGATACAATATTATTAGATGAACAACTCGATTCGAAATATTCAATTAGTTGCTGTTGTAGTTGTCCTAATCTCAACGATCATTGCTTTCTTTTTAGAGATGAGAGAAATGTACGAGAATAGAGATATTGCATTAGCAGACCTGCTTTTAATGTTCATCTACATAGAAGTTATCGGATTAGTAAGATCTTATTGGGAAACAAGGGCAGTTAGAATTACTTATCCTTTAGTGATTGCAATAACAGCCTTAGCCCGATTTATTATATTACAAGATAAAGAGAGTGACCCGACTAATTTAATTTATATATCAGTTGCTATATTAATTGTGGCTATAGCAACTGTGGTAATTAGATTTAGAAATAGCAAATACTTAAAAATTGATAAATCTAAGTCTAATGAGCTTTAAAACATTCTAAAGTATTTTTTAATAAACAAGCAATAGTCATGGGCCCTACCCCGCCTGGTACCGGAGTTATAGCCTTAGATTTTTCTTTTATGCTATCAAAGTCAACGTCACCAACAATTTTATCACCCTCTTTGTTAATTCCTACATCAATAACTATTGAATTCTTTTTTACCCAATCCTCTTTTACTAATTTAGCCACTCCTACTGCCGCGACTAAGATGTCGGCTTTTAAACATTCTTCTTTTAAATCTTTTGTTTTCGAATGAACAACAGTAACTGTACAATTTTCTTTTAAAAGTAATTGAGCCATAGGTTTACCATTTAAATTTGATCTGCCGATTATAACTGCATGTTTACCCGATAAATTTTTCTCAACTTTTTTTATCAAATATAAACATCCTAAAGGAGTACAAGGAACTAAAGCATGATGACCGGAGGAAAGGTTGCCAACATTCATAGGATGAAATCCATCTACATCTTTTTTAGGGCTTATAGCATTAATAATTTTTTCCTTATTAATTTGGGGAGGCAAAGGAAGCTGAACTAGTATACCAGAAACTTCTGTGTCTTTATTAAGATCTTCAATTTTTTTTAAAACTTCTTTTTCTGATACATCTTTTGGGTATCTGATAACATTAGAATTAATTCCGACGTCTTTGGCGCTTTTTTCTTTATTCTTGACATAGATCTGACTTGGCGCAAAATCACCAATTAATATGACGGTTAATCCAGGGATTTTATTGTTTTTAGATTTTAATGACTCAATTTCTTTTTTAATCTCTTGTTTCAAAATTTCCGCTTCTTTTTTTCCATCAATAATCATTATTAAAATAAACTTGGGGCAAACATTTCAAAAATAAAATTTCTTAAAAACATTAGTGCTAAAATTAATATTACTGGAGATATATCAATTGAACCTAAATTAGGTAAAAACCGTCTAATATAATTTAAAGCTGGGGCTGTTAACCTATAAGAGAAATCTAGAACTGAATAAACAAATCTGTTTCCAGTGTTTAAAATGTTAAAAGCAACTAACCAACTTATAACTGCGTTGATGATCAGTATCCATATATAAAGAGTAATTACATTATCAAACAATATTAAAACTGATTTCATCAATTTTTCTCCACATAAACCGATGTACTTGGGAACGCAAACGAAGCTTTATTTTTTTCAACAATATTTTTTATTTCTAAGGCCAAAGTATCTTTTACATTAAGCCATTCTTGAAAGTACTTTGTTTTTGTAAAACAAATTAGTCTTATATCTATGGAGCTTGCAGCAAATTGATCTATTTTTACAGATAGCATTGTGTCTCCAGACTTAACAAAGTCGTCGCTTTTTTTAATATAATCTTCAATTTCACTCTTTATGTTTTTTAATTGTTCGCTAGTAGTTCGATATTCCAAACCAATCATCCAATTAATTCTTCTATTTGTTGTTTGAGTATTATTAATCACAGCATTTTCGGCAAATTGAAAATTTGGAATTGTTGCGAGAGATTTATCAAATCTTCTCACTACAGTTGACCTAAAACCTATACTTTCTACGGTTCCTTCAATTACTCCCTCTACGTAAATCCAATCGCCAACTTGAAATCTTCGCTCGACTAAAACTAGTATGCCTGAAATTAAGTTTTTGAATAAATCTTGAGCTCCAAGTGCAACCGCTACACCAAATAAACCTAAACCGGCAATGATGGGGCCAATTTTTATTCCCCAAAGTTCTAGTACTGCTGCAGCTCCTAAAATAAAAATCAAAACCTTTATGGCTTTTATAATCCAATTGATTAAATCTTTTGAAAGTAAACCACCAACTGATTTGATAACCACGGATAAGGGGCCAATGATTTGATGAAATGTCCAAAAAATTAAAATGGTTATTAAAGATCGATTAATAGTTTCTAAAAATTCTGCTGCTTGAGTTTCAACAGTTAAATAACTTGTAGAAACAAAAAATCCTAAAACAACTGGAAAGAACTTTGCTGGTCCTTCCATTGAAAAAACAAGAGAGTTGTCAAAATTATTCGTAGATTTTGAAACGTAATTTTCTAATCTTTTAACCACGAACTTAGAAAAAACACCTCTCAAAAATAAAAAAAATAAAAAAATCAGTAGTGCAATTATTATTTCTGAAATGTTAATTCCTGAAATACCTTTATTCCACACATCAAAAAATAAATTTTTAAAATTTTGCAATACTTCCATATTTTTAATTTTTTAGTTTTCTTAACTCTTCACCTGGTTGGAAAACCTCCAATTTTTTCCATCCTGAATTTTTAAATACACTTAAAACTTTTTCACTTATACATAATACTCTAGACTCTGTCATTAGACCATTAAGAGAGTATTTTTTTACTATTTCAATAAAGCTCTCAGCACTTCTTTTAGAGTAAATAAAAATTATGTCAGGAGGATGTTTTTTGATTATTTTGTTATTTTCTTCGTTAAGATTGGTAATTTTTTCAGAAGTGTAGTTAACTATTTTATCTACCTGGAATCCCTCGTTTTTAAGTTCGATATCTAAATTTGATGAAATGTAATCCCCACAAAAATAAGCAATAGATTTTTTTTTATCGATTTGATCTGAATTTAAAATTATATTTTTTAAAGCGTTTACAGTTCCTCCTGCAGAAATTGTATTATTGTATCCCTTTTGTCTTACAATTTTCTCAGTAATCGCACCAACACAAAAACATATTTTATTATTATCTTGATTGATCAATTTTAAATTTCTTATAGCGTTTGCACTTGTAAAAACAAACGCATCATATTTTTTTGCATCTACCGAAATAACATTCGCTGCTGAAATTTTTAAGGTTGGGATATGAACAATCTTATGTCCAAGAGAGAAAAGCTTTCCCATTAAATCCTCAGTGTCTATAAGAGGTCTAGTAATTAAAATGTTCATTTTTTTTTAAATTCCGATCCAGCCAATTTCAATAATTCTTCTCCTACTGATTTCCCAATTTTTACTGCTTCACTAATTTCACCTGACAATTCATATTCATAACTTTTCGATCCTACATCTGAAAATAATTGTGCTCTTAATTTAAGATTGTTATTTTCTATTAATGCTAAACCCCCAACTGCTGTCTCACAATTACCTCCGATAGCTTTGAGCATTGCACGTTCAGATTTTGCGCATACTTCAGTATCTTGATCGTTTATGTTTTTTAAAAATTTTTTAATTGTATCATCATTTTTATTACATTGGACAGCTATTACGCCTTGTCCTGCTGCAGGCAAAACTTCTTCTACTTTAAACGATAAACTTATCTTATTTTCTAAATTTAAACTTTTAATTCCTGCAGCAGCCAAAATTATTCCATCTAATTTACCTTCTTCAAGTTTTTTAATCCTGGTATCAATATTTCCTCTCATATTTAATACTGAAATATCTTTGTTTATTTTTTTAAGTTGAAGCTCTCTTCTTCTTGAGCTTGAGCCAATAACTAGTTTTCTTTTTAGATCATCTAAATTTTTGATTGTATTGCTTATAATTACATCTCTATAATCGTTTCTCTTTATATACGCTCCAATTATAAGAGCTCTATTTTCAATGGACTCCATGTCTTTTAAAGAATGGACAGCTATATCTATTTCTTTTTTTAAAAGATTTTCCTCGATTTCTTTACAAAAAAGATTTTTACCACCTAGTTCGGATAATTTTATATTTTGATGAATATCACCAGAAGTTTTAATAGCTTTAAAATTTATATCTTCTTCTTTTAAATCTTTATTTTTTTGAATAAGAAGCTTTTTTACTTTTTTCACATAGGCTTTTGATAGCTCACTTCCTCTTGCTCCGATTGTAATTTTAGTCATTAACTGATTATATATTTGAAAGAACTAAATTATACTATTTAAAATTAAAACAGATAATGGCAAAAAAAATAACTTTTTTAGGGATTGAAACTAGCTGCGATGAAACAGCCGCAGCAGTTGTTAGAGAAAATGACAAAGGAACTGCAAATATTTTATCTAACATAGTTTCTAGTCAAATAGAGGAACATAAGAAATTTGGTGGTGTTGTACCTGAGTTAGCGGCTAGAGCTCACCTAGAAAATATCGAGTACATTATTGATGCAACTTTAAAAGAAAGTAAAATTTCTATTGAAGATTTAGACGGTGTTGCAGCCACAGCTGGGCCCGGTTTGATAGTTTGTTTAACTGTTGGATTAAATATTGGTAAATCAATCGCTGCATTTTCTAATAAACCTTTTGTTGGAGTAAATCATTTGGAAGGGCATGCGTTAAGTCCTGGCTTAGAGAAAAAAATTAAATTCCCATATTTATTATTATTAATTTCAGGAGGTCACACGCAGTTTCTAATAGTTAAAGATGTAAACAATTATGAGCAATTAGGAACAACAATTGATGATGCTTTAGGAGAAGCATTTGATAAAACAGCAAAAATGTTAGACCTAGGTTATCCAGGAGGACCTAGTGTTGAAAAATTTGCTAAATTGGGAGATAAAGATTTTTTTAAATTACCTGAACCAATTATTAATAAAGCAGGTTGCAATTTATCATTTGCTGGTCTTAAAACAGCAGTTCTTAGAGAGTCAAAGAAAATTAATGGAGAAGATAAGTTAAAATATAATTTAGCAGCCTCTTTTCAAAACACAATTAATAAAATACTTTATAAAAAAACCAAAGTAGCTGTTGAAATGTTTAAAGAAAAAACACAGAAAGATAATTTTCAATTAATTGTAGCTGGAGGTGTTGCGGCTAACGAAACAATAAGAAATAATTTATCATCTTTATCTGATGAAATAGGTTTTGAAACTATTTACCCGGATCCAAAGTTTTGTGGTGATAACGCTGCCATGATCGCTTGGGCAGGTATACAAAGGTTTAAAAAAAATATGATTGATGATGTTAACATAACAGCTAAATCAAGATGGCCTCTTGATGAAAATGCTCCCTACATGAAAGGACCTGGATTAAAATTATAATGCAATACTGGTTAATGAAATCTGAGCCAGACGTTTGGTCAATTGATCAACAAAAGAGGGCTGGGAAAAAAGGGGCGGCTTGGGACGGAGTTAGAAATTATCAGGCAGCTAATAATTTAAAAGCAATGAAGACAGGAGATTTATGTTTTTTTTATCATTCAAATATTGGAAAAGAAATTGTGGGCATTGTGAAGGTAATTAAAGAGGCATTTATTGATAAAACTGATAAAAAAAAAAGATTTGTAGCCGTCCAGGTTAGGTTCCAAGAGCATCTAAAATACCCTGTATCGCTTGAAAAAATTAAAAAAACAAAGACTATTTCTCATTTACCGCTTATTAAA
>CACOAB010000007.1 GCA_902625125.1 uncultured Pelagibacteraceae bacterium | reverse complement strand
TAATTTATTAAATGGAAAAACTGATTTATTAATTGGAACACATGCTTTATTCCAAAAAAAAATCAATTTTAAAAAACTTGGTTTAGTTGTAATTGATGAACAACATAAATTTGGTGTTCGGCAAAGAAGTGATCTTGCAAAAAAAGGGGGTGATGATTGCGATGTTTTGCTTATGTCTGCTACGCCAATTCCAAGAACAATGATGATGTCTTTATATGGTGATATGGATATTTCAAAAATTACAGAGAAGCCCGCTAAAAGAAAAAAAATTATAACACTTAGCAAACCTGAAAAGAAAATTAATGAACTTTGGCCCTATTTAAAAGAACAAATTAAAATAGATAATCAAGTTTTTTGGGTTTGTCCTTTAATTGAAGAATCATCTTTTTTAGATTACTCATCTGCAAAAAAAAAATTTGAAATGATAGAAAATAAATTTAAGAATAAAGTTGGTCTTATACATGGTGCTTTAGATAAAGAAGAAAAACAAAAAATTTTAAAAAAATTTTTGAAAAAAAAAATTTCAATACTTGTCTCTACTACTGTAATTGAAGTAGGAATTGATTTTCCTAATGCGAACCTTATAATTATTGAAAATGCAAATAAATTTGGGCTCGCTCAGTTACACCAATTAAGGGGGAGAGTTGGTAGAGGTACAAAACAAGGAACGTGTATTCTTTTATTCAAAGAGGGTTTGAGTAAAAATGCTATAAAAAGAATAAAAATTTTGAAAAACTCTGATGATGGTTTTTTTATAGCTGAAGAAGACTTAAAGTTAAGAGGGTTTGGTGATCTTATAGGTTACCAACAAAGTGGTGTTAAAAACTTTAGATTTGCTGATCCTGTTCATCATGAAGATTTATTTGTATTGGCTGAAAATCACATAAAAAATGCTGAAGATGAAATCAATCAAAGAAAATTTTCATTTCTTTTGAAATTATTCGATAAAGCAGAGATAATTAATATAAATAAAACTTAATCAATATTGGTAGTTCCAGCTGAAACTATAAATTTTGAAGCTTGTTCAAAGGAAACGTTTAAATAGATTAAATCTTTTTTTGGAACCATTAATAAAAAACCACTTGTAGGATTTGGAGTTGTAGGAACAAATACATTGACAATCTCATCTTTAAGATTTTCTTTAATAATACCCTCATTATCTTTTGTTGCAAACCCAACCGCCCAGACTCCTTTTCTCGGATACTCTAAAAGTACTACACTTTTTTGTTTGTTATCTGATTTTGTGAAACTCTCAGTCATCTGACCTATAGCAGAATAAATGGTCCTTAGGATTGGAATTTTTTTCAGAATATTGTTAAAGAATTCAAAAAATTTTTTACCTAGGAAAGAAAGAGAAAGCCAGCCTATTAAAGTAATTACTAATAATGCTATCAATATTTCTAAACCTGGAATATCAAAGGGAAGATAATTATTTGGATTAATTTTTTTAGGTACAATTTTTCCAGAAATTCTTATAAAAAAAACAGTCAAATACAATGTAATACCAATAGGAATTAGGACTACAATACCTGCAATAAAATTATTTCTAATTCTAGAAAAAATCGATTTTTTTATATTTGTTTTAGTCATTAATTTAAGAATAGCTTGAAAATATTATAAATGCTATTATCAAGATAAAAATTGCAATTAATAATTTATTATTTAAAATCATGAATCTAAAATGTATAACATAAATAGAAGAAAATTTCTTGGCTATTTTGGTTGCAGTTGTTGTTCTTTGATACTGCCCTCATGCACTACTGTTCCTATAACGGAAAGAAAGCAACTAAGTATAATATCTGAACAAAGAATTAATAGACAAGCAGCTGCTGCTTATGAAAACTTTAGAAGTAAATCAAAATTAATAACTTCAGGCAGTCAATTAGATGAAGTAAGAAAAATTGGAAAAAAGATAGAATATGCTGTGAGTGCTTTTTTTGATCAACAAGGAGAAGATAATCCTACAAGAAATTTTGGCTGGGATTACATATTAGTAGACAACGATAAAATTGTGAATGCTTGGTGTATGCCGGGTGGAAAAATTGCTGTTTATACGGGGCTATTAAAGATAACAAAAAATACTGATGCTCTTTCGATTGTAATGGGTCATGAAATAGCCCATGCTGTAGCGAGACACTCTGTTGAAAGAATGAGCCATGCTATGACAATAAATTTAGGAACAACTGTTGCAGATATTTTTTTAGGTGGTGCTATAAACAGAACTAGGAATACTATTGGGCAAAATACAGGTATGGATATTTTTCAATTAGGCATAATGAATCCATTTGGAAGAAAACAAGAAACAGAAGCAGATTATTTGGGATTAATTTTTTCGTCTTTATCTGGGTTTGATATTAGAGAGTCTGTTAATTTATGGAAAAGAATGTCACAAAAAAATAAAGGTAAGGAACCACCTGTTTTTTTAAGCACACATCCAAGTAGTAAAAAAAGAATTGAAAACTTAAATAATTGGATAACAGAAGTTATGATTAAATATCCACCAATAAAATCTTAATTACTGGTGAGCCCTGATGGACTCGAACCATCGACACCCTCCTTAAAAGGGAGGTGCTCTACCAACTGAGCTAAGGGCCCTAAAAGTAAGTTCTTTTATATACTTATTAATTAAATTTCAAATAATTAATCGAACAAATTTATATATTTTTTATAAAATAATTGAAATGTGCCATTATGAATATTTTTTTGAATTTCGCGCATAAATTGTTGATAAAAATATATATTATGTAGAGAAATTAGCATAGAGGCCATCATTTCGTTAGATTTTATAAGATGATTTAAATAACTTTTTGAATATCTATTTAAGTCTCGAATTGTGCAATTTTCATCTAAAGGAGACTTGTCATTTTGATATTTTGAATTTTTCAAATTGATCTTACCTTGCCATGTAAAAGCCAGACCCGTTCTTCCAGATCTAGTTGGCATAACACAATCAAACATATCTATTCCCTCGTTGACTGCGCCCAATATATCAGATGGTGTACCAACGCCCATAAGATATCTTGGTTTGTTTTTAGGAAGATAATTTGTAGTTTCACTCAAAATCTTAAACATATCTGATTGATTTTCACCAACTGCTAATCCACCCATTGCATAGCCACTGAAATTTATATCTATTAATTTTTCAATGCTCTCAATTCTTAAATCTTTAAATAATCCACCTTGAACAATTCCAAATAAAGCTTTTGACTTAATATTTCCAAACTCGATCTTACTTCTCTTGGCCCAATTTGTTGAAACATCTATTGCTTTTGATAAGATTTTTTTATCAGACGTAAGTTTAGGACATTCATCTAAGACCATCAAGATGTCAGAATTAATAGATTTTTGAACTTGAATACTTTTTTCTGGACTTAAAATTATTTTTTTCCCATCCAAATGCGAACTGAAAATAGCACCGATTTTTAAATCGATTTTATTAAATTTTGATAAAGACATAATCTGATATCCACCAGAGTCAGTTAATATTGGTTTTTTCCAATTCATAAAATTATGAAGACCATTGAATTCGTTAAGCGTTTTTATCCCGGGTCTAAGTAATAAATGATAAGTGTTGCCTAAAATAATTTGAGTATTAGTTTTTAAGATATCGTCAGTAAAAACTCCTTTAACAGTTCCTTGAGTGCCGACTGGCATAAACGCAGGTGTATCTATTGAACCTCTTTGTGTATGAATTTTTCCAAGTCTAGCTTTGTCATCTTGAGTGATTAACTCAAAAGAAAATTCTTTACTTAACATTAAAAATTATTTTGATTTTATAGAGATTATTTTATCAGGTTCTTGTACAGCTCCACTATTTGGATCGCCTTTTTTTATCATATCTACAAATTCCATTCCTTTAATAACTTTTCCAAAAGCTGAGTATTGTCTGTCTAAATGTGGAGCAGAATCATAGCAAATAAAAAATTGACTATTTGCACTATCAGGATCCGCTGAGCGTGCAGCCGAAAGAATTCCTCTTGTATGCGCTATATCTGTGAATTCAGCTTTAACATTAGGCAACTCAGAGCCACCTGTGCCAGCCAATGACAAATTAAAATCTGAAGTATTTGAATTTCCAAATTTTACATCTCCAGTCTGAGCCATAAAACCTTCTATAACTCTGTGAAAAACCACTCCATCGTATTTTCCGCTATTTGCTAATTCTTTAAATCTTTTTACGTGGTTTGGAGCTTTCTCGGGATAGAGCTCTATTTCAACATCACCGTAAGTTAGTTTTAAAATCATAAGATTATTTTGAGCGAAAATATTTGTAGTTAATAAACTAAAAAATAGGATAAATAAATAGATATTTTTTTTCATTAAATTTTATTTTTTAGTAATTTTACTGTCGATCTAGTCACAAATCTATCTATATTACCACCTAAACTTGCAATCTCTTTAACAAATTTTGATGAAATAATTTGATTTTCGACGTCGGACATTAAGAACATTGTTTCAATCTTAGAATTTAATTTTTTATTCATGCCAGCTAGCTGAAATTCATACTCAAAATCAGAAACTGCTCTTAATCCTCTTATTATCGTCCCTGCTTTATATTTTTTACATAAGTCAATAGTTAGAACATCAAAAGGGACAACTTTGATTTTACTTTTACTGAATTTAAGGTCTTTGAATAATGAATTTTTAATTATACTTAATCTATCTTCTATAGAAAAATGGTAATTTTTATTAATATTATCTGTTGTGGCTACAATTAGTCTATCAAAAACTTTTAGTGATTTTTTGATTACATCAATGTGCCCATATGTAATAGGGTCAAAAGTGCCTGGATAAATAGCTGTGTTCATATTCTTATTGTATGTTGTCTTCAATTTTAATCACAGAAACAACTTTTTCGCTACCAGATAATTTTTTAATCCTAACACCTTGCGTATTACGACCCGCAACTCTAATTTCTTTAACAGCACAACGCATAATACTGCCTTTGTCTGTCGATAAAATAATTTCATCAGTTTCACTTACTACTAAAGATGAGGATATATTTCCATTTCTTGGTGAATTTATAATTCCAATAATTCCTTTTCCTCCTCTATTTGTCACTCTGTAGTCTAAATATGATGATCTTTTTCCATATCCATTTTCTGATACTGATAAAATAAATTTATTTACTGCATTTTTTATTTTTTTATCTTTATCGATAGTTTTAGGGTCAATTTTACTATTATCCAGAATCGATACCGATATCACTTTATCTTTATCATTTAATTGAATTCCCTTTATGCCCTTAGAAGCTCTACCTTTAAATAATCTCAGTTTTTTAGATTTAAATCTTATACATTTACCAAATTGGGTGCTTAATAAAATATCTTGATCTTCTCTACAAATTTTAACTCCTATAATTCTATCATCTTGATCTAATTTCATTGCTATCTTTCCACTATTATTGATATTTACAAAATCCTCTAAAGTGTTTTTTCTTATATTGCCTTTGGCTGTAGCAAAAATTACCATTAAATTTTTCCATTCTGTCTCATCTTCAGGTAAAGGCATTATTGAGCTAATAGAATGATGACTTTTAAGAGGTAAAATATTGAATATAGATTTGCCCTTAGAAGCAGAGGTACCCTCAGGAATTTTATGTGCTTTAATTTTATAAACTAATCCTTGCGTAGAGAAAAATAAAACGGGCGTATGAGTATTAGCGGTAAATATTTGAACGACAAAGTCCTCCTCTCTTGTTGAGATTCCTGTTTTCCCCTTTCCACCTCTTTTTTGAGCCTTTAAAGAACTGAGCGGACTACGTTTTATATAACCTTGATTGGTAATACTTATTACCACTGACTCTTTTTGGATTGTTTCCTCTATATTATAATTGAGCACCGCATCAATAATCTTAGTTTTTCTTGGTGAAGCAAATTTATCTTTAATGTTCTCTAATTCCTCAATAATTAATTTGTATAATGCTTTTTTTGAACCAATGATTCTATTAAACTCAATGATCATCTCAGATAATTTACTTATTTCTGATTCAATTTCTCCTATTCCATAAGCGGTTAATTTTTGTAATCTCAATTCTAATATTGCGTTGACTTGATTTTCAGATAAGGAATAATTAGTTAAATTTTTCTTTTTTTCTATTAGAGCAATTAACTTTGCACTTTTTTTAATTTTCCACTTTTTTGAAAGTAAATTCTTTTTCGCAGTTTCTGAATCTTTAGAATTTTTTATTATCTTAATTACCTCATCTATATTTTCAACAGCTGTAGCTAAACCGATTAAAATATGAGCTCTTTCTTCTGCTTTTTTTAAATCAAATTTTACCCTTTTAATAACAGTGTCTTCTCGGAATTTTAAAAATTCAGAAATGAATTCTTTTAAGTTTAAAATTTTTGGCTTGTTGTTTACAATTGCTAAAGTATTAAATCCAAAAGAACTTTCAATATTTGTAAGTTTAAATAATTGCCTTCTAATTGTTTCAGGTTCAATTCCTTTCCTTAACTCAATAACTACACGAATTCCCTCTCTGTTTGACTCGTCTCTGATATCTCTTATTCCCTCGATCTTTTTATCTCTTACAAGTTGAGCAATTTTTTCAATTAAAATAGATTTATTAACCTGATAAGGTATGGATTTTATAATTAGTGTCTCTCTGCCACCTTTTTTTTCTTCTAAATCGATTTCACCTCTAATTTTAAAAGAGCCCCTTCCTTTGTTATATCCCTGTTTAATAATATCTTTTCCTATAATAATGCCTCCTGTTGGAAAATCCGGACCTGGAACATGTTTCATCAACTGCGTGATCGTAATATCTTTATTGTTTATATAAGCTATTGTTCCGTCAATAACTTCACCTAAGTTATGTGGAGGAATACTTGTTGCCATTCCTACTGCGATACCGCCGGCTCCATTAACTAATATATTTGGGTACTGCGAAGGTAAAACTTCTGGCTCTTTTTCTGTTTCATCATAATTGCTTCTATAATTAACCGTGTTTTTTTCTAAATCCTCTGTCAAGAATTGTGCAATTCTACCTAATTTAGTTTCAGTATATCTCATGGCAGCTGGGGGGTCTCCGTCAATAGAACCGAAATTACCTTGGCCTGTGATTAAAGGCACTCTCATTGAAAAATCCTGAACTAATCTTACTAATGCGTCGTAAACAGATTGATCACCATGAGGATGATATTTACCTATAACATCTCCTACTATACGAGCCGATTTTCTAAAGGGTTTTGACCAATCATAGCCTCCTTTATACATTGCATAAATTATTCTTCTATGCACTGGTTTCAAACCATCTCTTACATCAGGAAGAGCTCTGCTAACTATTACGCTCATAGCGTAAGATAGGTAAGATGAGCTCATCTCATCTTGTACAAAAATAGGTTTGAAAGATTTATTATTCTCTAGGATATTTTTTTCCATGAAATTTTAAAAAGGAATTTCATCATCTAAATCAGCGCTATCTTGATTTAGATTATCATTTGGTAAAGAGCTTTTATTTTCTGAAACTAAATTTGAATTACTGCTATTAGCTCTGCTATCCAACATTGTTAAACTAGAGTTGTAGCCCTGCAAAACTATTTCCGTTGAATATTTATCTTGACCAGAAGCTTCGTCCTTCCATTTTCTTGTACTTAATTGCCCCTCAACATATACGTTAGCACCCTTTTTAACGTATTGCTGAACAACACTAACAAGTCCCTCATTAAATATTACAACCCGATGCCACTCGGTTTTTTCTTTTCTCTCTCCGCTTGATTTATCTTTCCAACTTTGACTAGTGGCTATGCTTAATCTAGCAACACTTTTTCCATTGACCATTTGCTTTATCTCGGGATCTGCGCCTAAACGACCTATTAATTGTACTTTATTTAAACTTCCAGCCATAATATTTTTGAATAAATTTTGATTATTTATTTATATAAGTTAGTAACTATATCATAATTAGCAAATAATTATAAGATGTATGTTATTTTAAGGTTAAAAATATGTTGAAAAAAATCGTTGTAAAAGGCGCTAAAGAACACAACTTAAAAAACGTTTCTCTTGAGATACCAAAAGAGAAATTAGTTGTTATAACTGGCCTCTCTGGGTCGGGCAAATCGTCTTTGGCTTTTGATACCATTTATGCTGAAGGTCAAAGAAGATATGTTGAAAGTCTGTCTTCTTATGCAAGACAATTCCTTGATAAAATGAAAAAACCTAAAGTGGATTTAATTGAAGGTTTAAGTCCAGCTATTTCTATTGAACAAAAAAATACATCTAAAAATCCTCGATCAACAGTAGCCACAGTAACTGAAATTTATGATTACATGCGAGTCTTATTTGCTAGAGTTGGTATACCTTACTCACCTTTTACTGGTAAACCTATTGTATCGCAACCAATAAGCGAAATGGTTGATAAGATAAATAAATTACCTAAAGATAGTACGATTTTCCTTCTTGCGCCGATAGTAAGAGGTAGAAAGGGAGAATACAAAAAAGAAATTTTAAACTATAAAAAAAGAGGATTTACTAAGATAAAGGTTAATGGAAAGTATCTTAATATAGATGAATTTCCTAACTTAAATAAAAAACTCAAACATGAAATTTCGATAATTGTTGACAGGGTAGTTCTTAACTCTAACTTAGGTAATAGATTAGCTGACAGTGTTGAAACAGCTGTAAATCTTTCAAATGGATTGCTTGTAGTAGAATATGAAAACGAAACATTGCCAAAGAAATTTAGAAAACGTGAAACTATTACTTTTTCCTCGAAGTTTTCGTGTCCAGAAAGTGGCTTTACTATTGAAGAAGTTGAGCCAAGACTGTTTTCGTTTAATTCACCTTATGGGGCATGTGAAGAATGCGAAGGTATCGGACATAATCTTAATGTAGATCCAAATTTAGTTGTACCTGATCCAAAAAAAAGTCTTCAAGATGGTGCGATTGAGCCTTGGGCTAAGTCTACTTCCTTATATTACGCACAAACTTTAGCATCAATTACAAAACATTATGGAATTTCTATGTCTGATCAATGGAAAAAAATTCCAAAGAAAATTCAAGATATAATTTTATACGGATCTGATGAAGATGAAATAAAATTTTCTTATGATGATGGTTATGAATCTTACACGACTAAAAAGTCTTTTGAAGGTGTAGTCAACAACCTAGAGAGAAGATATTTGGAGACCGATAGTGAATGGAAAAGAGAGGAAATATCACAGTATCAAAGTGAAACTGATTGTGAAAAATGTAAAGGTATGAGACTTAAAGATGAAGCACTTTGTGTAAAGATTAATTCTTTAAATATTAGTGAAGTTACAGAAAAATCTATTGATGATGCTCAAAAATGGTTTGAAAATTTACAAAATGTTTTAACTGAACGTGAAAATAAGATTGCGCAACATATTTTGAAGGAAATAAACGAAAGATTAAACTTTCTTTTAAATGTTGGCTTAAATTATCTAACATTGTCTAGAGAGTCTGGTACTTTGTCTGGGGGAGAAGCACAAAGAATAAGACTTGCTTCTCAAATAGGTTCTGGTCTTACAGGCGTTTTATATGTTTTAGATGAACCTTCTATTGGCTTACACCAAAGAGACAACAAAAAATTAATAAAAGCTTTAAAAAAATTAAGAGATTTAGGAAATACTGTAATTGTTGTTGAACATGATATTGAAACAATGGAAAATTCTGATCACATAATCGATATTGGGCCAGAAGCAGGTTTAAACGGAGGCCAGATTGTTGCTGATGGAACCGTAAAAGAGATTATTAGTAATACAAAAAGTATAACTGGTGACTACTTGTCAGGTAAAAAGTTTATCGCAATACCAAAAAAAAGAAGATTGGCAAAAAATGGAAGATTTATTGAAATAAACGGAGCTAGTGGAAATAACTTAAAGAAAGTAAATCTGAAAATTCCTGTTGGAACTTTTACTTGTGTTACTGGAGTTTCTGGAAGTGGTAAATCTACATTGATCCTACATACTCTGTATAATGCTTTTAATTTAATGTTAAACAAAAACAAAAGTCGTAAAGTTCCAAAAGCTTTTACAGGTTTTAAAGGTACCGAGCTAATTGATAAAATAATAGATATTGATCAATCACCAATTGGAAGAACACCAAGATCAAATCCTGCTACATATACAGGTGCCTTTGGGCCTATTAGAGAATGGTTTGCAGGACTACCTGAGTCTAAAGCTAGAGGTTATAAGGTTGGAAGATATTCTTTTAATGTTAAAGGTGGTAGATGTGAAACTTGTGAAGGTGATGGTGTGATAACATATGAAATGCATTTTTTGCCTGACGTATTTATTCCTTGTGATACTTGTAAAGGAGCCAGATATAACAGAGAAACTTTAGAAATTAGATTTAAGAATAAGAATATAGCAGATGTGCTAGATATGACTGTTGAAGAAGGTTGTGATTTTTTTGAAAATATACAAAGCATTAGATCAAAATTAATAACTTTAAAGCATGTAGGTCTTGGGTATATGAAAATAGGCCAGCAAGCTACGACATTATCTGGTGGTGAAGCGCAAAGAATAAAGCTAGCCAAGGAATTATCGAAAAGACCAACTGGTAGAACTTTATACATTTTAGATGAACCAACTACTGGATTGCATTCTCATGATATAAAAAAGTTATTAGAAATACTTCAAGCATTCGCAAATACTGGAAATACGGTAGTAGTAATTGAACATAATTTAGATGTCATAAAAACGGCTGATCATATAATTGATATGGGCCCTGAGGGGGGTGTAAATGGTGGAAAAATTATTGCTGAGGGCACACCTGAAAAAGTTTCAACAATCAAAGAGAGTTATACAGGCAAATTTATTAAAGAAATAATGGGTGATAATTCTATGAAAAAAACTGCCTGATAACACCATTTATGTTATAAGAGAATCATGACAAGTGTATTGCAATCATTATCAAAAACAGTTCACTTTTCACTCGGAATAGCAATTTTGCTATTTTTAGGCTTACACTTTTTTGGTGATGGCTTTACTTTTGACACTCTTTTTTGGAGCTGGTTGTTCAGGTTTATTCATGTTGTCGTAGCAATCATGTGGATCGGTTTATTATGGTACTTTAATTTTGTTCAAATTCCAAACATGCCTAAAATTCCGGACGAACAAAAACCAGCTATTGGCAAAGTTATAGCTCCTGCAGCTCTCTTCTATTTTAGATGGGCTGCTGCAGTTACAGTATTATCCGGTTTAATGTTAGCCTGGATTAATGGATATGTTCATAGTGCCATGATCCTTGGGCTAGACGGCTCTGGCGGAAAAAATACAGCAATTGGTATTGGAATGTGGTTGGGTTTAATAATGGCTTATAATGTTTGGTTCGTAATTTGGCCGAACCAAAAAAAAGCTCTTGGTATAGTAGAATGTGCTCCTGAAGAAAAAACTGCATCGGCTAAAACTGCAATGTTATTTTCTAGAACTAATACCCTTTTATCTCTTCCAATGTTACTATCGATGGTTGCAGCTCAAAATCTTTACTAATTTTAAGGAACTATTTTTTCTTCTTCTTTTTCTAAAGTTTTATAACTTACTTTAAAGTATTTAAGGATTGGAGAAGCAACAAATATTGATGAGTATGTCCCTATTAGCACGCCTAATATCATAGCAAAAGAAAAACCTCTCAAAATTTCTCCGCCTAAAATAAAAATCGAAAAAAGTGCAAGTAGGGTGGTTGCGGATGTTATAATTGTACGAGCTAAAGTTTCATTAATTGATAAATTTGCAATATCATTAATAGCTAATTTATGAAATTTGCCAAGATTTTCTCTAATTCTATCATATATTACTACAGTATCATTCATTGAATATCCAACGATAGTTAAAACTGCTGCAATTATTGAGAGATTAATTTCTAAAGATAAAAGCGAAAAAATACCAAGTGTAATAATTATATCATGAAATAAAGCTATAATAGAACCTACACTAAATTGCCACTCAAACCTAACCCAAATATAAAAAAGCATCGCTGCTAAGGACAATGATATCGCAATTATACCTGATTGTAGTAATTCAGCACTTACTTTTGGACCAACATTCTCTACTCGTCTAAAGTTAATTTCAGAATTTAAGTTTTCTGATAGTTTGTTTTTAATCTCAGGAATTAATTTGTTGTTATCACCTTTTTGCTCAACTTTTATTAAAAAATCACCCTCTTTACCAAATTTTTTTACGTTGACATCACCTAAGTTCATATTTTTAAGAACTTCTCTAATTGAAGAGGCTTCTATATTTTTTGATCTTAATTCAATTAGTGTGCCTCCTTGAAAGTCAATTCCGTAATTAAGTCCTTTGAATGTAATTAGAATAATACTAATCGAAAAAATGATTATTGAAAAAATATTTGCGTGCTTGAATTTTGATGAAAAATTATAATCTGTCATTAAATTTTGATCTCCTTATTCCTAGTATTTAAAACTACTAAAGAAGTAAGGTGTCTTGCTAAAAAATATGCTGTAAAAAGCGTCGTAATAATCCCGATTCCTAAAGTAATAGCAAAGCCTTTAACTGGGCCTGAACCAAACGCAAATAATATAATTGCAGCAATTAAAGTAGTTATGTTGGCATCTAAAACTGTTATTTTTGCTCTTGAATAACCTGAGTCAAATGCATGAATTATTGATTTTTCAGTTTTTAGTTCCTCTCTTATTCTTTCAAAAATTAAAACATTAGCATCTACAGCCATACCCACAGTTAAAATAATACCAGCAATACCAGGTAAAGTAAGTGTTGCCTCTAAAATTGTAAGTACGCCAACTAACATTAATAAATTTGCAATTAAAGCTGTATTAGCAATTAGACCAAATATTTTATACTTAAATAGCATGAAAAAGATAACTAAAATAAATCCAACTATTAAAGATATAACTCCAGATTTTATTGAGTCTTCTCCTAAATCTGGTCCAACAGTTCTCTCCTCAACTACAATCAAAGGAGTAGGTAAAGCTCCGGATCTAAGTAACAATGCTAAATCTGTAGCTTCTTGAAAAGTAAAATTTCCTGAAATCATTCCGTTACCAGAAGTAATAGGTTCATTTATGTTTGGAGCACTAACTATTTCACCATCTA
Organism: uncultured Pelagibacteraceae bacterium; assembly: GCA_902625125.1. Classification (GTDB taxonomy): domain Bacteria; phylum Pseudomonadota; class Alphaproteobacteria; order Pelagibacterales; family Pelagibacteraceae; genus Pelagilacustribacter. Next base: position 20,516 of record CACOAB010000007.1, on the reverse strand, counting down.
AAACAATCGCTAATCTTTTTCCAACATTATCAGTGGTTGCTCTTCCAAATTTTTGCGCTCCTAACCTATCTAATGTAAAAGATACAGTCGGTTCATTGTTTTGATTTTGAATACTTGGCTGAGCATCTATTAGATTTTCACCGCTCATGATTATTCTTTTGCTGATATTAAGTTTTTCCCCGTTTTCGGAGATTAACTCATCTACTCCAAATTCATTATTATCTGAGACAAGTCTAAAATTTAGTTGTGCCGTTTTACCTAATAGGGCTTTTATTCTCTCTGGATCTTTCAACCCTGGTAACTCTACAAGTATTCTTTTTTCACCTCTTTGAAGTATTGTTGGTTCTTTTGTTCCTACATCGTCAATTCTACGTCTAACTATTTCTATCGATTGTTTTAAAGCTGCATTATTTATAGTTAGTAATCCAAACTTTGAAAAAGATATTTGGATTTGATTATTATCTATCTTTTTATATTCTAGTTCATAAGATCTAAAATTATCAATATAAGGATTTACAAGATTATCTTTTCTTGAATTGAATAATAAGTCAAATTTTTCAATGTTATCTATCGAAAGAGATAAATTGTTCTCATTAATTTTAAAATTGTTATAATTTATGTTGTTATCTTTAAGTAATTTCTTAATAGGTATAACTTTAGATTGAATTTTTTCTTTTACTAAGCTGTCTGAATTAATCTCCAATAATAAATAAGATCCCCCTTGAAGATCTAAACCTAAATTAATTTTTTTTTTTATTAATTGATCATTTGCGTTTTGAAAATTTAAGAATGAAAATATAGCTATAAATACAAATAAAAAATAGATAATTAAAACATTTATTTTAGAAAAATTTAACACGAAAAAGAATTATTTTTTAACTTCTTCTTTTTTTAATAAACTTGTAATTGTAGATCTTATTATTTGAACTTTTGTATTTTCACCAATAGTAACTTCGATACGATCATCTTCCATCACGCGATCAACAATACCTATAATACCGCCCGATGTAATAACTTCATCGCCTCTTTTTAAAGATTCTACCATGGCTTTATGATCTTTAACTCTTTTTTGTTGTGGTCTTATTAAAAAGAAATAAAAAATTATAAAAATTAATATTAATGGTATAAACTGTGCTATTCCCTGTCCGCTCATGGAAGAACAATTATATGAAAAACTTTAGATAAACAAGTAAATTATATTTAAATTTTTTCTAGATTATTCATGTATTTTTTAATACATTAGGGATATTAATTGAACCATCTTCATTTTGATTGTTTTCTAATAAAGCAATCATTAATCTTCCTACAGCCAGACCAGATCCATTAAGAGTTCCCACAAAATCATTTCCACTTTCAGATTTGTATTTTGCCCCCATTCTTCTAGCTTGAAAAGAACCACAAGAGGAGCAACTTGAAATTTCTCTATATTTGTTCTCTGAGGGGATCCATGCTTCGATATCATAAGTTTTTTCAGCACTGAATCCCATATCTCCAGAAGAGAGTAATACTACTTGATATGGAATTTCTAATTTTTCAAGAATACTCTCAGCGCAACCTAACATTCGCTCTAACTCATTCAGGCACTTATTTGGTTCAACTATACTTACAAGTTCAACTTTATAAAATTGATGTTGCCTAATCATTCCTTTAGTGTCTTTTCCATAACTTCCTGCCTCTTTTCTAAAACATGGTGTTGAAGCGACAAACCTTTTTGGTAATAAATTTTTTTCAATTATTGATTTCCTAACTAAATTAGTTAAAACTACTTCAGCTGTCGGTATTAGAAATTTTCTTTGATCGGAGTTGTCAAATTTTATCTCAAATTGATCTTCTTCAAATTTTGGTAGCTGTCCTGTACCAAACATTACATCTTCATTAACTATCAGAGGAGGAGAAATCTCCGTATATTGAAATTCATTTACATGCGTATCTAACATAAAATTAATTAATGCTCTCTCGAGCATTGCAAATTTATCTTTCAACACTACAAATCTTGATCCAGATAATTTTATTGAAGTATCAAAATCAATATTTTGATTTCTTTCTCCTAATTCAATGTGAGATTTTGCTGAAAATGTAAATTTTTTAATATCCCCTTTTTTCTTTATCAGTTTATTTGATTTTTCATCTCTTCCAATTGGAACGTCATCGTGAGCTAAATTAGGGAGCGAAAAAATTATTTTGTCTATTTCGCTTTGACTAATAGATTGTTTTTTTTCTAGGTCTGAAATTTCTTGGGTAATTTTTTTAGATCTCTCGAAATTGGCTTTATCTTTTGATTTTGATAAAGATTTTTTTTCTTGTTCAAGTTTTTCTTTTTTATTAATTAAATCTCTATTTAAAGAGTCTATTGTTTTAAAATTGTTTATATCAAAATCTATATTACGATTTTGCAATTTTTTTTTAATATCATCAAGGTTTTTTCTTAATTCTTTTAAGTTATACATTTTCTAAGTTCTCTTTTTATCTTTTTTTTCGGTGAATCGAACAGTTATTATAGATAATTCATAAAGTAATAGTAAGGGTATTGCTAGACCTACTTGAGTAATAGGATCTGGTGGAGTTAATATTGCTGCTAGTGTAAAAATAATTACAATTACGTATCTTCTTGTTTTTTTAAGATATTCAGAATTTACAACACCAATTCTAGCTAATAAATTTAATAAAATTGGTAATTGAAAACTTATACCGAATGCAAAAATCAATCTCATTATTAATGATAAATATTCATTGACCTTTGCTTCTAATTGGATTGGTAAACTTGTGTTCGATCCTAAAGTTTCAAATGATAAAAAAAACTTAATAGCCAATGGCATAACCAAATAATAAACAAGCATTCCACCTAACAAAAAAAGTATTGGCGTAGAAATTAGGTAAGGTAATAAAGCTTTTTTTTCATTATTATATAAACCAGGTGCTATAAATTTATAAATTTGTATTAATAAAACTGGGCTTCCTAAAAAAATTGCAGAAAAAAAAGCAACTTTTAAATATGTAATGAATGTTTCATGTAGTGCTGTAAAAATAAGTCTTCTAGATACTGGATCATCTTTTACTGCTTCAGCATAAGGACTTACAAGAAAAGAGTAAATATACTCAGCAAAAGTATAAGATAAAACAAACACAATAAATATGAAAACAATTGATTTTATTAATCTTGAGCGTAATTCAATAAAGTGACTGGTAAAGGAATTATTATCATTCATCATTTTTTATGTTTTTTTGATTATTTTCTTTCTGACTTTCTATATCTTTTTCAATATCAATCTTATCGGTAACTGAATTTAACTCTCTTTGAAAACTACTAAGAGTGTTTTTTAATTTACCAAAATATGATCCAATTTTTTTAAGAGCTATAGGAAATTCTTTTGGACCTAAAACTAATATTGCAATAATTACTATCGCTAAAATCTCTAACCAACCTATTTGAGGCATATGAGGTTATTTATTTTCAGAATTTGAGTTATCTGAATTATTATCAGGGTTATCGTTTCCTGAAGAATTGTCATCTGACATGCCTTTTTTGAAACTTTTAATACCTTTGGCTAGGTCACCCATAATGCTTGAAATTTTTCCTTTTCCAAAAAGAATAACAACCAAAATGGCTATTATTATTATACCTGTCCATCCAATATTTCCCATACGTATTTATATACAATAATTTAACTTAAATAAATATGTTTATTTTTCTTCCTCTGGAGCTTTTTTAATAGCTTCATCAATATCCTCATAAATATTATTTTGATTTTTATTAATTGATTGTTCTTTAAAAAATTTACCTGTTCCAAATATGGATTGATCGATACTACTAGTATCTATAAGACCTGCAGATCCAAGCTCTTCGATTGTTGGTAAATCTGATAGTTTTTGAATATTAAAATGATTCAAAAAATTTTCTGTCGTTGCATACTGTATAGGTTTCCCGGGAACATCTTTTCTTCCTGCAGGTCTAACCCAGTTAAGTTCAAGTAAGATTTCAAGTGTATTTGAAGCAAAAGAAACACCTCTTATTTCTTCAATTTCTGATCTAGTCACTGGCTGATGATAAACAATGATCGATAATGTTTCTATGGTAGCTTTTGATAATTTTCTTTGAGTTGATTTCTGCAAAGACATTAATCTTGATAAGTCCTCGGCGGTCCTAAAAGACCATTTGTTTTTAATACTTACTAGATTTATACCACGAGTTTTATATATTTTTTTTAAGTTTTCTAATATTTTTTTAATATTAGTAGATGTTTGAACTCTTTTTTCGATAGTCTCTATATCCAAAGGTTCTGATGCAGCAAATAAGATTGCCTCGACTTGTCTTTCTAATTTTGATGGAGAAGATGGGAAACTAATAATATTATTTTTTTTCTTATTTACCATTTTAGTTTTTTTTAACCATTAAATCATCGAAAACTTTATTTTGTGACATCTTTATTAACCCTTCTTTAGTCAACTCTAAACTTGCAGAAAAAATACCTGCAATACCTGTTTTTTTCATTTCATTTTTTAAATAAAATTTTGGAATTAATTCGATAATATTTTTCCAATCTCCAATTTTATCAATATTATTTTTAATTTGTTTAATACCTTCCTCTGTGGTTAAAACAGGTAATTTAGGAATACTTATATTTTGAAAAGTTTTCTGCATTTGAATTCCGGCGTAACTCTTTAAAAGCTCATAAAGAGAGACGTCATACATTGGAGTTTTGATTGATCTTATTCCACCTTTCATTCCTCTTGTGAAAATATGAACACCTAATCTTTTTTTTTGTAACATTTGATCTGACAAAATTCTTATAAGTTCAAGTTTTTTTAATTGCAACTTAAGTTTTTTAGCTACCTCTAAAGCTTTAAAATCATCTGTTTCATCTTCAGGAAGAAGTAATTTTGATTTTAAATATGCCAACCATGTTGCCATTAATAAATATTCAGATGCAGACTCTAAGTTTAAATTTTCATTTTTTTTAATAAATTCTAAGAATTGATCAGCAAGTTTGGTTATTGATATTTCTGCAAGATCCACTTTTTGTGACTTTGCTAGATCAAGCAAAACATCAAGCGGTCCACTATAGTTAGGTATGTTGATAGAAATTTGATTAATGTTTTTTGATTCCATAAATAATTTTACCTTAAAATTTTATAAATTTCTGATGTTTTTTTTATAGTAAATTTATCAATATAAGGAACGGTTTTAATCAATTTAAAGTTGTCCTTTATGTTTCCAGCACAATACAAAACTAAATTGCACCCAGCTGCTAATGACTTTTTCGCATTAGTGATCAGATCATATTTAAGAGCTTTCATAGATATATCATCAGACATAAGGATCCCTTTGAAACCAATTTTTTTCCTTATTATTTTTTCTATAACTTTATTTGAAAAAGTGGAAATATTTTTGGAGTCAATTTTAAGATAATGTATATGTGCTGTCATAGCTAATTTTGCTTTTGTATATTTAAAAGGATAAAAGTCTTTTTTTTCTAATTCCTTTTCGTTAAAATTTACCTTTGGCATGCTCAAGTGACTATCAACTGATGTGCAGCCATGGCCAGGAATATGTTTAATTACCGTAGCGATATTTTGCGAATGGCACTTTCTAATTGTAATTTCACCTAATTTTTTTACGATTTTTATATTTTCTGAAAAACTTCTTTTTCCTATTATTTTATTCGTATTTTTTCTTAAAACATCAAGCACAGGTATGGTGTTTATATTAACTCCAATTTTACTTAATTTATTACATAAAGACTCTAAATAGTTTTCATAAAGTCTTATAGCGATTTTTTTATCCTTTTTATAAAGATTTCCAAAATAATAAGCATCAATATTATGATTAAAAATGTTTCTTAATCTTGACACGGACGAACCTTCTTCATCAATCAAAATTGGAAATTTTTTATCCTTTGTTAATCTTTTTATATTAGTGATCAATTTATGAGCTTGAATTGATGATCTAAAATTTCTCTTAAATAATATTAATCCCCATGGCTTTTCTTTCATTAAAAGCAATTTCTCTTTACTGCTTAATTTATGCCCTTTAATACTTATAATTATAGCTTTTCTTTTCATTCAGACTTTAACAAATTCCAGAAACTTCTAGGTTTATCATTATTAATTTCATTTGAAAAACCGTCATTAAATTCAATAACATTATTAGTATCATTCTCCAAAATAGGTAAATTTGAAATCTTTTTATTGATAATATCATTTATATTATTTCTATTAAAATCTTTAGCTTCAATATTCTTATTTGAGGAATAAAATTTATAAGTGATTAAAAAAAAAGAAAAAACCGATAATAGAAAAAAAAATTTAATAACTTTTTTCATTACATTTTCTCAGGAAGTGACACTCCTAAAATTCTCATACCATTTTGAATTACAATAGCTACAAGATTTATTATTAGTAAAATTTCTTTCCTTGCAATTTTTTCTTTAATTATGAACTTATAATCTTTGTCTTCATTACCCTTACTCCAATAAGCATGAAAAAGAGTTGACAATTCATACAAATAAAAAGGTATTTTGTGTAGATCAAATTTTCTTGACGTGGATTCTATTATTTTTGGCCATTCAAAAACTTTTCTAATAATTTTAAGTTCCATGTCATTAAATTTAATACTACTTTCATTCAACTCAATTTGATTAGATAAACTTAGGTTGACTGCTCTTAAAAGAGAATTAATTCTTGCGAACGCATATTGAACATAGAACACAGGGTTATCTTTTGTTTTTTCTTTTACTTTGTTGAAATCGAAATCTAATTCAACGTCGTTACTTCTGTTAAGCATCATAAATCTTATTTGATCTTTTTCTACTTCATTTAAAAGATCTTTAACAGAAATAAACTCTCCAGCTCTTTTAGACATTTTAAAAGGTAATCCATCTTTATATAGTTTCACTAGTTGGCAAACCTTACAGTTAAGTTTAACTTTGTTATCAGATAAAGCTGAAACTGCAGCAGTAATTCTTTTTATGTAACCTGTATGATCCGCACCAAGTATGTTGACTAAATTCTTATAATTTCTATTTACTTTATCCATATGATAAGCAACGTCATTAGCAAAATATGTCCAAGATCCATCATTTTTTTGAAGCGCCCTATCAGCATCATCTCCAAACAATGAAGATTTAAAAATCAATCTTTTGATTTTTTTCCAATTTTCTGTGGACTCACCTTTGGGAGGTTGAAGAAAACCTTCTTCAACAAATTTTTTTTCTTTAAGTAGTTTAATTGTTTTATTAACTAGATCTTTATTTACTATATCTGTTTCTGAAAAAAAGTTATCATGTTTAATGCCTAGGAGCTTTAAGTCGTTTTTAATTAATTCCATTGAAGCATTTAATGACTCCTGCTTTAAAAATTCGTAATTTTTTTCAAAATCTTTAAAATCCATACTAATGTTTTGTTTTATGATCTTTTCAGCAATATCTTTTACATAGACTCCTGGATATAGATTTTCATTGTTTGGAAATTTCTTTTTATATTTGATTTCTATTATTCGTAAATAAACAGACTCAACAAAATTTTTAATTTGACCACCATAATCATTTATATAATATTCTTTAGTAACTTTGTTTCCGTTAAACATTAACAAATTTGCTAAAACATCTCCGTAAATTGCACCTCTACAATGCCCTACGTGCATTGGTCCGGTTGGATTAGCTGAAACAAACTCAATATTATAAGTTTCATTACTTTTATAGGAACCATAAATTTTATTTTTTAGAATTAAACTAATATTATTTAATAATGCAGATTTTGAGAGTTTTATATTTAGAAAACCAGGACCGGCTATGTCAACTTCTGAAAAATTATCAATATTAATTAATAAAACATCTTTAAATTTGGCTGCTAATGCTTTTGGATTTATCTTATTTTTTTTTCCTAGAACCATAGCAACGTTACAAGATAAATCATAATTGAAATGTTCAGGTGGTATTTCCAAATTTACCCCTTGCAAATTGTCAACATTGTCTAATTTTAATGAGTCTTTCTCAGCAATTACTAATTTCTTAATCTCAGATAAATGGTGATCAAAAATATTCATTTTATTTGATTATATAGATTTATTGCATATCTATCAGTCATACCAGCAATATAATCACAAATAATTCGCTCTGTATTTGAATTACTATATTTTTTAATATTTATATATTTTTTTGGATTTTTTTTAATTTGTAAAAATAGTTTTGTTAACACTTTTTTTCCGTAATTAGTATTTGAGTTAACACTTTTGTGAAAATACATTTTTTGTTTCAAAAAGCTTTTAATTTTTTTATCAAATTTTTGCATACTCTTAGAAAAGGCAACTAATTGTTTTTTTGTTTTGTAAATATCACTCAAGCTTTTAATCTTATATAGCTTTATATTCTTCTTAGTTGTATTTATAACATCGCTAACCATCGCATTAATCACTTCTCTTATAATCTGTCTAATTACTAAATCTATTGAATGGTTCTGTAATTTTTTAGTATGTTTTAATATAATTTCATTAAGCATAGGTATATCTTTTAAATGATTTAAATTAAATAAATTAGATTTTAATCCATCTTCAAGATCATGACTATTGTAAGCTATATCATCTGATATAGATGCAATCTGTGCCTCTAAAGATGAGCTTAAAGCAAAATTAATTTTTCTTTTAAAAAAATTATTTCCTAAAATTTTATTCAATTTAGTTAAATCTTTAACAGGCCCATTATGCTTAATTAGACCATCTAGTGTTTCAATTGAAAGATTAAGACCTTTAAATTCATAATATCTATTTTCTAGTATTGTTATAATTCTTAATGTTTGAATATTATGATCAAAACCTCCATAATCTTTCATACAGTAATTTAAAGCTTCTTCTCCTGCATGACCAAACGGAGTGTGCCCTAAGTCATGTGCTAAGCTCAAAGTTTCTGACAAATCTTCGTTCAAATTAAAAAACTTAGATAGTGTTCTTGCTATTTGAGATACTTCAAGAGAGTGAGTAATTCTTGTTCTAAAATGATCTCCCGATGTATTTACAAAAACTTGGGTCTTGTGCTTTAATCTTCTAAATGCAGTTGAATGGATAATTCTATCCCTATCCCTTTGAAAATCGTTCCTTAAATCAGTTTTTTTTTCTTTAAAAAATCTTCCTCTAGACTTAAGTGGGACGGCAAATTTAGATAAATTTCTAATTGATTTTTTTTGCATGCTTACCTCATAGATTATATACTAAATATATATCGTTTATGGAAAAGAAATTAAATTTTACAGATCAAGCCTTAAATCAAATAAATATGATAACTAAAGGTGAAGAGAAAAAATTTTTTAGAATCACTGTTCAAGGCGGTGGTTGTTCTGGATTTAAATATAATTTTAGCTTTGACACAAAATCAAATGATGATGACATAATTTTTGGGAAAGCTATTATTGACAAATCCTCACTTGAGATAATCTCTGGTTCGGTAGTTGATTTTAAAAAAGAGATGATTGGTGAGGCATTTGTAATTAATAATCCTAAGGCTACTGCGTCTTGCGGATGTGGTCTTTCTTTTTCCATATAATGAAAATAATATCTTGGAACGTAAACTCTGTAAGAGCTAGAATAGAAAACATTAAAAATTATATTAAAGATTCTACTCCAGATATACTCTTATTGCAGGAAATCAAAACCCAAAACGAAAATTTTCCAATCGATGAGTTCAAGAAATTAGGTTACTTATCATATGTATTTGGTCAAAAAAGTTATAATGGCGTGGCAATTATTTCTAAGCTTGAATTAGATAATATTAATAATAACTTTATAGAAGATGATTTAAAACAATCTCGAGTTATCGCTGCTGAATTAAAACTAAAAAAAAAAAAGATAGAATTAATAAATATTTATGTTCCTAATGGTAACCCCGTGGATACAGAAAAATATGAATATAAAAAAGTGTGGTTGAATAGATTTATTACTAAAGTTAAAAAGAAAATTCAAAAAAACTCAAATATTCTTATCGCTGGAGATTTTAATATTATTCCTGAAGAAATAGATGTTCATGATTTTAAAAGATATGAGAACGACGCATTGGGTAGATTAGAAATTAGAAAGAAATATAGGGAATTGATTAATTTAGGTTTTAAAGATGTATATCGTTTTAAAAATAAAATAAAACAAGAGTTTACATTTTGGGACTACTTTGCTGGCTCGTGGCAGAAAAATTATGGAATGAGAATAGACCATTTTCTACTATCAAATAATTTAATAGAAAATATAAAATCAATTAAAATAAACAGTAAACCAAGATCAAAAGAAAAACCGTCTGATCACACTCCAATTGAACTAGAAATTATTTAACTCTACCATATATATCTTGATATCGAACTATATCCGTTTCTTTTAAAATTGATCCTAATTGGGCTTCAATTATTTTAACTGTTCTTTTAAAAGGATTTTCAATTCTGTGAATAGATTTGGCCGGTATAAAAATAGTTTCGTTAGGTTTTAAAAAAAAATTTTTTTTGTTAAGTGTTATTTTTGGAGTTCCTTGAGTGACCACCCAATGCTCTGCACGATGAAAGTGTTTCTGAAGACTTAAAACTCCTTTAGACTTAACATTTAATTCCTTTATCAAAAAATTTTTACCATTGTATAAATTTGTATAGCTACCCCAGGGTCTAAAAAAAATATTCTTCTTTTTTCGATATTTATTTTTTAATTTATCATATAATTTACAGATTTCTTTCCAGCTTCCTAAATCAGACCAAGGTATATTCAATTTTATAGCATTAATATCTTTTGATTTTTCTAAAATAGCGTAATCAAATGAAATAGACTTACATTTTAAAAAATCTTTTTTGTTAAGATAATAAATATTATTCCTAAATTTTGATTTAATTACAGCGTTCAAACAATGTTTAAAGTTTTTGTTTTGATATTTTTTAAAATTATTAATAACTGATTTTTTTGTTAAAAAAAACATTCCAGAATTCCAATAAGCATTATTTTTGACTATTTTTTTTGCTTTTTCTATATTTGGTTTTTCTATGAACTTTGTTACCTTATTTTTATTATTCACTCTTTTTGATAAAAAATAACCAAAATCAGATGATGGATTAGATGGTTTGATTCCAAAAATAAAAATATTTTTATCTGTCAAATACTTTTGATAATGTTTAATGGATTTATTAAATATACTTGTTTTCTCAATTATATGATCTGATGTTAAAAAAATTAAAGATTGGTTCTCGGGTATTTCTTTAATTAATACTGAGCTTAGAATAGCAGATGATGTATTTCTTTTTGCTGGTTCAAGAACAATTTTGTATTTGTTAAAACCTTTTAATTTTAAGTTTTTTTTAATATCAGTAATATAATTCTTATTAGTACTTATGATTGGATAATCAAATATTGGGCTTTTTATCCTTTCTAGTGTTCTGCCAAATAAATTCCAATTTCCAAAATCAATAAATTGTTTTGGCTGATGATGTTTTTGATCAGGCCAAAGTCTTGAACCAGAACCGCCACATAAAATAACTGGACGTATTTTCATTAAATTTTTGAATATTCTTTAACTTCTTTTTTCTTTCCTGGATGTGTTGGGGCACCAAGATATGCAGGTCCTACTGTTTGGGCGTATTTCCAGATAGTGCCAGATCCAAAGCTTAGTTTTTTTTCTTTCCATTTCTTTCTTCTAACTTTTAATTGAGCATTTGTTAGCCTCACGTTAATAGATCCTTTCTTAGCATCGATATCTATAACATCTCCATTTTTGAGTAATGCTATTGGTCCGCCAATAGCAGCTTCTGGGCCAACATGGCCAACACAAAATCCTCTAGTGGCACCTGAAAATCTTCCATCGGTTATTAAGGCTACCTTTTCTCCTTTTCCTTGTCCGTAGATGGCTCCAGTCGTTGAAAGCATTTCTCTCATACCTGGTCCACCTTTTGGGCCTTCATATCTAATTATTATTACATCACCGTCTTTATATTTTTTTGTTTGAACTGCTTTCATGGCGTCTTCTTCATTATCAAAGCATCTTGCTTTACCTGTAAATTGTAATTTTTTTAAACCTGCAATTTTTACAATTGCGCCTTCTGGAGCTAAATTACCCTTTAATCCCACAACACCACCGTCTGGAGATAATGGGTTATTATATTCTCTTAAAACTTTCTGGTTAGTGTTAAACTTTATATTTTCTAAATTTTCTTTCATGGTTTTACCTGTTACAGTCATGCACTCACCATGAATATATCCTCCATCGTATAAAGTCTTTAATAACATTGGAACTCCACCTGCTTCCCACATATCTTTAGCCACATATTTTCCACCAGGTTTTAAGTCTGCAAGATAAGGGGTTTTTTTAAAAATTTTTGCAACATCCATAAGATCAAACTTTATTCCTACCTCGTTTGCTAAAGCAGGAAGGTGCAAAGCTGCATTAGTCGATCCGCCTGTAGCTGCTACAATCGTAGCAGCGTTCTCTAATGCTTTTTTTGTAACAATGTCACGCGGTTTAATATTCTTTTCTAATAAATTCATTACTGTTTGACCGCTATAAAAAGCGTACTTATCTCTTTCTTCATAAGGTGCCGGTGTTCCAGCTGAATAAGGTAATGCAAGACCAATTGCTTCTGAAACACAAGCCATAGTGTTAGCTGTAAATTGTCCTCCACAAGCTCCTGCACTTGGGCAAGCAACTAATTCTAATTCTCTTAATTCTTCTGATGACATTGTTCCTGATGAATGTTTGCCCACAGCTTCAAACACATCTACAACTGTAACATCTTTGCCTTTGAATTTTCCTGGTAAGATAGACCCACCATATATAAAAACACTAGGAACATTTAATCTAAGCATAGACATCATTAATCCTGGCAAAGATTTATCACACCCTGCGATTCCAACTAGAGCATCATAACAATGTCCTCTAACAGTTAATTCTGCTGAGTCAGCTATTATCTCTCTTGAGATCAAAGATGATTTCATACCTTCATGACCCATTGCAATACCGTCGGTAACTGTAATAGTGCAAAATTCTCTCGGAGTTCCACCATTTTCTTTAACTCCTTTTTTAACTGACTGAGCTTGTCTCATCAAAGCTGTATTACATGGTGCAGCTTCATTCCAAGTTGAAACAACACCAACAAATGGTTTTGCAACATCTTGTTCGGTTTCGCCCATAGCGTAATAAAATGATCTATGTGGAGCCCTATCGGGACCTAATGATGTGTGTCGACTTGGTAATTTTTTTTTGTTAAATTTAGACATTTTAATCAATACTAGATACAATACTTCTTAATTTACTATCTTCAATAGTTAATTCTTTTAATAGATTTTTATCATTTTGAACTATTTCTTTAGGCGCGTTTTTTAGATAAGCGTTATTTTTAAGCTTATTTTCTAAATTGTTAATTTGTTTGTTTATGTTTTCAATTTTTTGCGAAATTCTAATTTTTTGAGAGTCCAAATCTACATTTTCATTGAAACTCAAAGATATTTTTTCGTTTTGAGTTAATATTTCAATCGTATTTTTATCAATTTTTTTTGATTTCAAAATATTTCTTATTCTACCTACTTGTTTAGCTAACATTAAATTTGATTGCACAATCTTGTTTAATTTGGAAGATTTCTCTAAAAAATGAATATCACAGTATAATTTCGGAGTGATTTTTAGTTCTGATTTTGAGGATCTAATACTTGAGATGAATTCTATCAAGTTGTTAATATTCGAACAATCCTTTTTAAACTTACTAATTGTCTTAAATTCTGGCCATTCAGATAAAATTAAATTTGTTTTAAACAATCTTTTAAAATTATTATTTGCCCAGAGTGTTTCTGAAAAAAAAGGAATGAATGGATGAAGTAACTTTAGGATGTTTGCCATCATAAAAGACGAGAATAATCTTGCCTCTTTTAATTCAGATTTATTTTTTGAATTAAAAACTGGTTTTAAAAATTCTAAATACCAATCACAATAAGAATGCCATACAAACTTATAAATATGCTTAGCAGCTTCATCAAACCTAAAAATTTCTAGATTTTTAGATACCAAATTTTGTGTTATTACAAACTCATTATATATCCACTGATTAATTGGTAATTTAATTGAGTTAATATTTATCTTTTTATTATATTTGCAATTATTCAATTTTAGAAAATTATTTGCACTCCATATTTTTGTAATAAAGTTTCTGTTACCTATTACTCTGTCTTTTGATAATTTTACATCTCTTCCTGGAGAAGCCATCGAAGTTAAAGTAAACCTTAAACTGTCTGCCCCGTATTCATTTATTAATTCTAATGGATCAATTACGTTACCTTTAGATTTTGACATTTTTTGACCTTTTTCATCTCTTACGAGTGCATGAACATAAACTTTACTAAAAGGTGTTTTATTTTTAAAAAAGTTACCCATCATAAGCATTCGCGCTACCCAGAAAAATATAATATCAAAACCAGTAACTAAAACAGAAGTAGGATAGAATTTATTAAGCTCTTTAGTTTTTTTAGGCCAACCTAATGTAGCAAATGGCCACAAAGCTGATGAAAACCAAGTATCAAGAACATCTGTTTCTTGTTTTAATTTAAATTTTTTTTTATTTTTTTTCTTAGCTAATTTTATTGCTTCACTTTCATTTTCCGCAACAAAAATATTATTATTAGAATCGTACCACGCTGGTATTCTGTGTCCCCACCAAATTTGGCGAGATATGCACCAAGGTTCAATATTTTGCATCCATTGAAAAAAAGTTTTTGTCCAAGTTTCAGGATAAAAAGTCGTTTTATTTTCTTTAACAATCTTAATTGGTTTTTGAGCTAATTTTTTTGCATCCACGAACCACTGTTCTGTTAACAATGGTTCTATAATTGAATTAGATCGATCACCATAAGGAACTTTATTTTTAATATTTTCGATTTTGACTAAATGACCTTTTTCTTTTAAATTTTTTATTAATAGTTTTCTTGCTTGAAAACGATCTAATCCTATGAACTCTTTTATTCCATTTTTATTTATTGACCCATTTTTTTCTAAGATATTAATTACTTCAAGTTTATTCCTTTTTCCAACATCATAATCGTTAAAGTCATGAGCTGGGGTAATTTTCACTGCTCCAGATCCCTGCTCTGGATCAGCATAATGATCAGCTATTATCTTAATACTTCTATTAACCAGGGGTATTAAAACATTTTTTCCTATTAAAGATTTATATCTTGCGTCTTTAGGATTTACTGCAATTGCGGTATCTCCCATCATGGTTTCAGGTCTAGTAGTTGCTATTGTTATTTTGTCATTAGTTCCTTCTACTAGGTAATCAATATAATATAAATTTGACTGAACATCTTTTTGTACTACCTCTAAATCAGAAATTGCGGTTTGTAATTTGGTATCCCAATTAACTAATTTTTTATCTTTATAGATTAATTTTTTTTTGTATAAATCAACAAATACTTTTATAACTGCTTTTGATAATTCTTTATCCATCGTAAACCTGGTTCTAGACCAGTCACACGAACATCCTAACTTTTTAAGTTGTTCTAAAATAATTCCGCCTGACTTTTCTTTCCATTCCCATACTCGTTTTATAAAGGACTCTCTCCCAAGCTGATTTTTATTAAGATTCTCTTTTTCTAGATTTTTTTCAACAATCGCTTGCGTTGCAATTCCAGCGTGATCTGTTCCTGGCTGCCATAAAGTCTCAAATCCTTTCATTCGTTTAAAACGAACAAGCACGTCTTGAAGGCTATTATTTAAAGCGTGACCCATATGAAGTCTGCCTGTTATATTTGGTGGTGGTATTACTACTGAAAATTTTTTATTTAATTTAGTTTTTTTTGGCTTGAAACAGTTGTTTTTAATCCAATAATCATAGATTAATTTTTCTTCCTCAGAATGGTTATATTTCTTAAATTCCATATTTTTGAATAATAATTAATCTACTTTATATCATTAAGGCTACAACCTTAAATAGTTAGATTTTTCTTTATTAAGATTACCAAATGCTTTATTAAATTATTAATTGTAAAAATTGGCCACGTGGCGGAATGGTTACGCAGAGGATTGCAAATCCTTTTATTCCAGTTCGATTCTGGACGTGGCCTCCAAAAATTTAGTTGTTTTATTTCACTAAAAAAAGTATGTTGCGATCTATTCCTCGGTAGCTCAGTTGGTAGAGCAGTTGACTGTTAATCAATTGGTCGCAGGTTCGAGTCCTGCCCGAGGAGCCAATTAACCAACTTTTTCAAATTTTGTTGTATTATTTAAAATTTGTAAAATCTTCTCTTTTTGTAATTTTGACAATGATGAAAAGGTTCTACTTAAAAATGAATAATTTAAATCATCATTAATCTCATCATTACTATTGATGTCTTTAAATTCTTTAAAATCTTCAAAAAAGTAAATTATAGGAACTTTTAAAAACTGTGATAATTGCATTAGTCTATTAGAACTAACTCCATTAGTACCTTTTTCGTATTTTTGAATTTGTTGAAATGTAACGTTGATTGCTTGAGCGACTTTTGTTTGAGTGAGACCTAAAGAAAGTCTTCTCATTCTTAATTTTTTTCCTAAATGAATATTGAAATTTTCTTCCATTGGTACTCCCTTTTTTTTAAATATAAAACCTCAAAATGAACTGTTTAGCAATACCCTAAAATAAAAAAATTCATCCAAAAAATCGATAAATATATTCATTTTATCTATTGACTAATCGCCTAAAATCTTGACCTAATTATAATTAATTTACTTTTTTAATCCTATATTCCCAATAACCAGTCTTTTCAAAGGCAGCTTTTACCCACAAATAAGTTCCCTCCTCATACCAAATATCAGTATTTAATTTTTTACTGTCAGGAAGACTTTCATCAGAAGATTTAAAATTAAAACGTAATGTTTTGTAAGTTTTTTCACCAATTTTTATATTTTCTTTGCCAATAAATGTAACAGTTTGGTCAATTATCCTTCCCGAAATCCCACTTATTTGTGCTTTTGCTTGAATAATTTCATGATTCCACCAAGTACCAACTATAAATTCTTTATTGGCTTTGCCTTTATATGAAGATCCGTCGATAATTAAGTGATCATTATTTTCGTCTAAATCAATGTTAACATATCTATCTTTTTTATTTTGTTTTGTTTTTGATGAATAACTTTTAAAAAAACCGTTTTGGTAGTTTTCCTCACTTTTCGCAAAATATTTATATAAATCTACTCCTAATTTAGTAATTTTAAAACTTACCTCACTGATAATAGAGAGATTATCCCCGTCTCTTACAAAATCATATTTGTGATAACCGATAGAACTGTTATTTCTAAATAATTCATATTCTAAATAATTATAACTGGCATAGTGAGCTACATGGCCTAAAGATTGAGATTTAATTAGCAATAAAAATGCAATTGAAAGTATAATTTTTTTCATATATTTAATGATATGGTCACTAGCACAATATTAAATCAGATTGGGAATACACCATTAGTCAAATTAAAACAAGCCTCAGAATTAACAGGTTGCCACATTTACGGAAAAGCTGAATATTTTAATCCTGGAGAATCTGTAAAAGATAGAGCTGCTTTATTCATTGTGCAAGACGCTATTAAAAAAAAACTAATTTCAAAAGGAGGTACAATTGTAGAGGGAACAGCTGGTAACACTGGTATAGGTTTGGCTGTAGTGTGTAAAGAGTATGGTTTAAAATTAAAAATTGTTATACCTAAAACACAATCAATTGAAAAAAAAGAGACCTTAAGAAAATTAGGTGCCGATCTAATCGAAGTCGAAGCAGTGCCTTACTCAAATCCAAAAAATTATATCAAACAATCAAAGCAGATAGCAGAAGATTTAAATAAAACTAATTCAAATGGTGTTTTTTGGGCAAACCAATTTGATAATATTGCAAATACTGAGGCCCATATTCAAACAACGTCAGAAGAGATATGGAGTCAGACAGCCGGATCTATAGACGGATTTACTTGTGCAGTTGGTACAGGAGGTACTTTGGCTGGTGTTTCTATTGGTCTTAAAAACAAAAGTAAAAATATCAAAATTGCTTTATCTGATCCAATGGGTTCATCTCTTTATTCTCATTTTAAAAATAATAAACTTGAAAGTACCGGAAACTCAATAACTGAAGGTATAGGCACTGGAAGAATTACTAAAAATTTCGATAAAGCATTGGTAGATGAGGCTTTTCAAACAAATGACATTGAGGCATTAAATTTAATCTATGATTTAATTGAAAAACAAAAAATTGTTTTAGGTGGATCTTCTGGGATAAATATAGCTGGAGCAATTAAACTAGCAAAACAAATGGGACCAGGTAAAACGATTGTCACTATTCTTTGTGATCATGGAAGAAGATATGCAAGTAAAATTTTTAATAAAGATTTTTTAAAAAGCAAAAATCTTCCAGTGCCTAAATGGTTATAATATTTGACTTAAGAAAAGTTTTGTTCTCTCAGATTTTGGTTTTTCAAAAAACTCTTTAGTTTTTGCTCTTTCCACAATTTTTCCTTCATCCATAAAAATCATATAATCTGCAACTTCCTTTGCAAATCCCATTTCATGAGTAACTACGATCATTGTCATTCCACCTTTAGCCAGATCTACCATTACATCTAAAACCTCTTTAATCATTTCTGGATCTAACGCAGATGTTGGTTCATCAAATAACATAATTTTAGGTTCCATACATAAAGCTCTAGCTATGGCTGCACGTTGTTGTTGACCGCCTGAAAGTTGTCCCGGAAACTTTAAAGCTTGATCATCTATCTGAACTCTTTTTAAATTGTTCATTGCTATTTCTTCGGCTTCTTTTTTAGGAAGTTTTTTTACCCATATAGGTGCCAAAGAACAATTGTCTAAAATAGATAAGTGTGGGAATAAATTAAACTGTTGAAATACCATTCCAACTTCGGCTCTTATTTTTTCAATATTTTTTGTACTCTCTGAAAGTTCTGTTCCATCAACAATAATATTTCCTTCTTGATGCTCTTCCAGCCTATTTATACATCTAATTAGTGTTGACTTACCAGATCCGGATGGCCCACATATAACTATTTTTTCTTGTGGAGCTACTTCAAGATCAATGTCCTTTAGAACTTGAAATTTATCAAACCATTTGTTTACTTTTTTAAGTTCAATTATTTTTGACATTTTTATCTTTCTGTACTTAATTTTTTCTCTAAATTTTGACTATATCTACTCATTGCATAACATATTACCCAGAAAACTAAACCTGCAAAAACATAACCTTCCATTGCCATTCCAAGCCATTTTGGATTAGTTTTTGCTAAACCTATCATACCAGCTAATTCCATCAACCCTACTACGAAAATTAATGGTGTATCTTTTACTAAAGCTAAAAGAGTATTTGCTATTCCAGGTATCACTAATTTAAGTGCTTGAGGCAAAATGATGAGTGCGTTCATTCTCCAATAACCCATTCCTAAAGACTTTGCAGCTTCATATTGGCCTTTTGGTAAAGCTTGTAATCCTCCTCTAACAACTTCTGCCATATACGCAGCCTCAAATAATGTAATTGCTATCAAAACTCTTATTAATTTATCGATAAAAGTTCCATCTGGTAAAAACATAGGGAACATTACAGCAGACATAAATAAAACTGTAATTAGAGGAACTCCTCTCCAGAGTTCTATAAAGCCTATTGAAATATACTTTATTGCTGGCAAAGAAGATCTTCTTCCTAAGGCTAAAATTACTCCTATCGGAAAACAAAAAAGTATAGCAAAAGCAGAAATAATGAAAGTAAGTGAAAGACCGCCCCAAGCTGCACTTTCAACATACTCAAGTCCAAAACTTCCGCCAGAGATTAGTTTAATTCCTACAAATGGAAAAACAAAGACTAAGAACAAGATAAAATACTTTTTAAGTTTTTCAGATACAAAAAATGAAACACCTACAATTGCGAATAAAATTAAAAATGCTGTATTTATTCTCCATTGTTCTGCATCAGGATAAAGGCCATACATAAACCTATTTTATTAACTTTTATGCGACTAAACAAAGAGAGCAATTTGGAAAACAATTACCTACAGCAATAATCTCGTTAACAACATTGATACTTATACCTTTAATAACATTTCTTTTTCTTGGTGTATCTCTCACTTTTGAATATCCTGTCTTAAAACAATTATCATCAACAGTTTATACTTATGAAGGGGGTGTAAGTATAATTCCAGAGTTGATTGCTTTAGCTTTAGCTTTATCAATGTACACAGCAACATTTATTGCTGAAAATGTCAGAGCTGGAATTTTGGGAGTTGGCAAAGGTCAAAAAGAAGCCGCAGCAAGTATAGGATTAAATAAAAATCAAATTTTAAAACTTGTAGTAATGCCTCAAGCATTAAGAATTATTATTCCACCAACTACAAACCAATATTTAAACTTAACAAAAAACTCTTCTTTGGCAGCAGCAATAGCCTATCCGGATATAGTATTAGTTTTCGCAGGAACTGCTTTAATGCAAACAGGAAGGGCTATAGAAATAATTTCGATTACTATGCTTACTTATTTAACTTTAAGTATAACAATTTCAATGTTTATGA
>CACOAB010000006.1 GCA_902625125.1 uncultured Pelagibacteraceae bacterium | reverse complement strand
TTATCAAAAAATTTAAACTAATTCCCAGGTTTGAAAAACTGGTTATCAAATCAAAGTTGTTAAAATTATTTAATATTAATTTAGATATTTTTATCAGAACCTTATTTGTTACTTTTTCATTTTTATGGGTTACATACTTAGGTTCAAAACTCGGTGAAGATTATTTAGCTGTTAATACTATATTAATGCAGTTTATAATATTAGCTGCTTTCTTTTTAGATGCTTATGCTTTTTCTACTGAAGGTTTAGTGGGTTTTACTATAGGCAGTAAAGCCAAAAATTCTTTTTTATCTGTTGTAAAAAACTCTATTCAAATTAGTTTTTTTACTTCATTAATAGTAATATTTATTTATATAATCTTTTTCAAACAAATAATTGATATCATTACAGATATAGAATTATTAAGATATATTTCCTATAAGCATTTTTTATGGGTAATTATAATTCCACCAGTTGCATCATTCTGTTATCAACTTGATGGTATTTTTATAGGTGCTTCACAAACAAAAGAAATGAGAAACGCAATGATAATTTCTGTTTTAAGTTTCATTGCTATATCTATTTATTTGACTAAATATTTTGGCAATCACGGATTATGGTTTTCACTTATGTGTTTTATGGTATTTAGATCATTAACATTAAAGTTTTATTTTAACAAAATTCTTAGAAAGTTTTAAATGCAATTTCTTTATAAGATACCAGGATATATTCTTCTTTTGTTTGGAGGATTTTGTTTAAGCTGGGGTGGTTTTGTAATCAGATCATTTGAGGAAGCTACTGTTTGGCAAATTTTATTGTTGAGATCTGTCTTCTTCATGATTGCATTAATGTTCTTTTTAATTGCAACTTACAAAAAAAATACAATTAAGATTATAAAAGATGCTGGTTTTCCCGCAGTGCTTGGAGGATTGGTAATGTCTTTTAGCTTTATCGCGTTTGTAGTTTCGATGAGCATCACTACAGTTGCTAATGTTGTATTCATTATAAGTACTCAAACAATGTTTCTTGCAATTTTTGGTTACTTTTATTTAAAAGAGAAGGTTTCATTAATAAGTTTCTTCTCAATCTTATTAGCTATGGGAGGAATTACTATAATGGTTGGAGACTCTCTTTCAACCGGTTCCTTTTTAGGAAATATTATTGCATTAGCGATTCCAATTAATTTTTCAATATTAGTAATGATCATTAGAAAAAATAAAAATTTAGATATGGTACCTGCAATTTTTTACTCAGGAATTTTTAGTATCATTTATGGATTAATTCTTTCTGAGTCATTTATATTTACTAATCATGATATTTTAATGGGATTTTTTCTTGGCGTTCCTCAACTTGCTTTTGGATTTATCTGTATCACTATCGGATCAAGAACGACTCCTTCAACTACGATTGGTCTATTAATGTTAACAGAGACATTATTCGCCCCTGTTTGGGTGTGGCTATTCCTAAATGAGATACCACCTTTAAGTGTGCTTATTGGAGGATTTGTAATAATCACTGCAATTATCGTAAAAAGCTTAGATAAAAATAAAGTCACATCTCAATAATTACATTTGACATTTTGGGTCTTTTCGATGAAAGTCCACCTGTAACGGGAGAGACCATTATTTGGCGCCGAAGGAGCAACCACCCCGGAAACTCTCAGGCAAAAGGACCGTTACCATAATAACTCTGGAAAGCAGGCTTTGGCCTCACCGAAGGATTAAATCTCTCAGGTACACAGACAGATGGGGTTTGAAATGAGTTATTATGGAAGTACAAAAAACAGCTTTATATAATTGCCACAAAGATCTTGGCGCTAAATTTGTTTCCTTTGCAGGTTATGAAATGCCAATTCAATACAAAGATGGAATTGTAAAAGAACATATTTCAACAAGATCATACGCAGGTTTTTTTGACGTATCTCATATGGGGCAGTTTTTTTTAGAGGGAGACGAAACATTAGCTGATGCTTTAGAAAAAATTATTCCAGCAGATCTAAAATCTTTAAAATTAAATCATTCTAAATATTCTTTCTTACTAAATAATGAAGGTGGAATTATAGACGATTTAATC
The DNA here is from genome assembly GCA_902625125.1 of uncultured Pelagibacteraceae bacterium. Classification (GTDB taxonomy): domain Bacteria; phylum Pseudomonadota; class Alphaproteobacteria; order Pelagibacterales; family Pelagibacteraceae; genus Pelagilacustribacter. The sequence goes on along the minus strand of CACOAB010000006.1, from coordinate 44,479 downwards.
ATTACAAAAACTTCCAAAGGATTCTGCATCATTTTAAATGCAGCATGTAAAGAAAATGATGTAAAACAAATTGAAAAATTTTTAAATAAAGATCATAAGTATTTTTTAAATAACGATTTATCTTTAATAGCATTACAAGGACCAAAAGCAGTTGAGATTTTAGAAAAACTTGTACCCGGTGTTTCAGATTTGAAGTTTATGACTGGTGATAATTTTAAGTTTGATAACGAAAATTTATATATAACTAGATCTGGATACACTGGTGAAGATGGTTTTGAAATATCTATTCCAAATAATAAAGTCGAAAAACTTATTTCATTTTTAAAAGAAAATAAAGTAAATGCCGTTGGATTGGGAGCCAGGGATACATTAAGACTTGAAGCTGGACTATGTTTATATGGTCACGATTTAAATGAAAAGATTAATCCTATTGAAGCTAATTTAAAATGGGCGATTGCTAAGAGAAGAAGAGAAGAAGGTGGCTTTAATGGCTGGGATGTAATTAAAAAATTAATTGAAAATGGTAGTGAAAAAAAAAGAGTAGGTATTTTGCCTGAAGGTAGAGTTATTGCTAGAGAACATACTAAAATTTTTTCTGAAAGCGGAGAAGAGATTGGTTTAATAACTAGTGGAACTTTTGGTCCTAGCGTAAACGCACCAGTTGCAATGGGTTATATAAATATAAAATATGCAGAAATCGGAACAAAAATTCAATTAGAGGTGAGAGGAAAGAAATATGGGGGTAAAGTTTCTGAACTTCCTTTTTTTAAGAAGAGTTATGTTAAATAACAAAGGAGCAAATAATGAGTGAAAAAAAATTTTCTAAAAAACATGAGTGGGTTTCACTTGATGGTGAAACTGCAACTGTTGGTATCACAAAACATGCTACTGAAATGTTAGGGGATATTGTCTTCGTTGAAGTTCCTGATGCAGGAAAAACTGTAGAAAAAGAAGGCCAAGCAGCTGTTGTAGAGTCTACTAAAGCTGCAAGTGATGTTTACTCCCCAATATCTGGAGAAATTACTGAGGGAAATAAAGCTATAGCAGATGACCCAGGAAGCGTTAACACTGATCCAGAGGGAGCAAGTTGGTTTTTTAAGTTGAAGATAAAGGACAAAGGTGAGTATGACTCACTTATGTCAAAAGATGAATATGATAAATTTTGCAAGGAGAATCCTAGTTAAATGATTGACGATAATTCAAAAGAATTTATTAAAAGACATATTGGACCTTCAGAAGAAGAGCAATCTAAAATGCTACACTACGTTGGATATAAGTCTCTCGAAGATTTGATGGAAAATACTGTGCCAGAAAAAATCTTATTAAAAGATGATCTTAAAATTGATCATCCAATGGCAGAAAATGATGCTTTGAAAAAATTAAAATCTATATCTAAAAAAAATAAAATCTTTAGAAATTTTATTGGAATGGGATATTATAATTCTATTACACCTAATGTAATTTTAAGAAATATTTTAGAAAATCCAGGATGGTATACATCTTACACTCCTTATCAGCCTGAAGTAGCGCAAGGTCGACTTGAGATGCTTCTAAATTTTCAACAATCAATAATTGACTTAACTGGCATGGACATTGCTAATGCTTCTTTATTGGATGAAGCAACTGCAACGGCAGAGGCAGTAGGTTTAAGCCAAAGATTAGATAAGACTAATTCAAAAAAAATATTTATTTCAAGTAATTGTAATCCTCAGACAATTGATCTTATTAAAACAAGGACAAATCCTTTTGGTTTAGAATTGATCATAGGTGATGAAAAAACAGAAATTACAAAAATTAATGGAGACATTATTTGTGGAGTTTTATCTTATCCTGGAACTTTAGGTGAGATAAACGATCCTAGTGAAAGCATTAGTTTAATACACAAAAAAAATGGTAAAGCAATTTTGGTTTGTGATTTATTAGCGCTTGCAAGATTAAAAACTCCTGCAGAACTTGGCGCTGACATTGCTGTTGGTAGTGCTCAAAGATTTGGTATCCCAATGGGATATGGTGGCCCGCACGCCGCATTTTTTGCTACTAAGGAGGAATTCAAAAGATCAATGCCTGGTAGAATTATAGGTGTATCAAAAGACAGACACGGAAAAAAAGCTTACAGACTTTCTTTACAAACTAGGGAGCAGCACATAAGAAGAGATAAAGCTACAAGTAACATTTGTACCGCGCAAGCTTTATTAGCTATCATTTCCGCCGCTTTTGCAATTTATCATGGACCTGAAGGAATACTTAAAATAGCGAATAGAACTTCTAAATTAGCTAAAATTTTTGCTGATAACATTAAAGCAGGTGGTTACAAAATTTTATCAGATCATTTCTTCGATACCGTTACAATTAAGACCAATGAAAAAACAAATTCTATTTATGAAACTGCATTAAAAGAGAAAATAAATCTTAGGAAAGTTGATAAAGAGCATTTATCAGTTGCTTTTGATGAAGCAAAAAAGCTTGATGATGTTAATTTACTATTAAAGTTATTTGGAATTTCTAAAATTATAAAACAAGATGTAAAAGTTGAACTGGATAATCTTCCGAAAAATCTTTTAAGAACTTCAAAATACTTAACTCATCCAGTTTTTAACAAATACCATTCTGAAACTGAGATGCTAAGATATCTGAAGAAACTAGAAGATTGTGATATTGCGCTTAATAGATCAATGATTGCTTTAGGATCTTGCACAATGAAGCTCAATGCAACAGCTGAATTAATTCCTATTACCTGGAAAGAGTTTTCTCTTCCACATCCTTTTGTTCCTACAAATCAAATGGAAGGTTATAAGATTCTTTTTAATGATTTAATAAATGATTTAAAAGAAATTACTGGATATGACGCAGTTTCTTTACAGCCAAACTCTGGAGCTCAAGGAGAATACGCAGGTCTAATGACTATAAGAAAATTCCATAAAAATAATAAACAAGAAAATCGTAACGTTTGTTTAATCCCAGACTCAGCTCATGGAACTAATCCAGCAAGTGCTCAAATGTGTGGGATGAAAGTGGTGGTAGTCAACTGTGACGACGATGGAAACGTCGATATAGACGATCTTAAAAATAAAGCTGAAAAACACTCAAAAGATTTAGCTGCTTTAATGGTAACTTATCCCTCTACTCATGGAGTATTCGAGGAAAAAATCATGGATATTTGTGAAGTTATTCATAAGCACGGTGGACAAGTTTATATGGATGGAGCAAATCTAAATGCACTTGTAGGTGTCGCAAAACCAGGGAAATTTGGACCAGATGTTTGTCATATTAATTTACATAAAACATTTTGTATACCTCACGGTGGAGGCGGACCAGGAATGGGTCCAATTGCTTGTGCTAAACACTTAGCAGATTTCTTACCGACACATGAAATTATTAAAGAAGCTGGCCCTAAGAATGGAATGGGAGCTGTATCAGCTGCTCCTTGGGGTAGCTCAAGTATACTTCCAATATCTTGGATGTATATAAAGATGATGGGTGCTGAAGGATTGAAAAAAGCCTCACAAGTTTCAATTTTAAATGCAAATTACATTTCAAAAAAATTATCCAAAGATTACAAAGTTCTTTACACTGGTAAAAATGGAAATGTTGCACATGAATGTATAATTGATATTCGACCAATTAAAGCAAGCTCAGGAATCTCTGAAGAGGATCTAGCAAAGAGACTAATTGATTTTGGTTACCACGCACCAACCATGTCATGGCCTGTTGCTGGCACAATCATGATTGAGCCAACAGAAAGTGAGAATTTAGAGGAAATCGATAAATTTTGTAATGCATTGATTAAAATTAAAAAAGAAATTAATTTGGTAGAGTCTTCTAAATTTGATAAAATTGATAATCCACTTAAAAATGCACCACATACCTATGTTGAATTAGCATCAACCGAGTGGAAGCATGCTTACTCGAGGGAAGAAGCGGCTTTTCCAACTGAGTATGTCAAAAATAATAAATATTGGGCGCCAGTCGCAAGAGTAGATAACGTTTTTGGAGATAGAAATTTAGTATGTTCATGTCCTTCAATGGATGAATATAAAGATGAAGCAGCTTAATCTCTTTTAATGAAAGTTGCTGTTATTGGATCAGGAATCTCTGGGCTATCCTCCGCATATTTTCTTTCAAAAAAATATAAAGTTGATCTATACGAAAAAGAAGATCATTTCGGGGGCCATTCTTTCACATATGATATTAAAGAGGGTGACAAAATAGTTCCAGTAGATCTTGGTTTTATTGTTTTTAATAAAACTACTTATCCAAATTTAGTAGAATTTTTTAATGAATTAAATGTTCCTTATGAAAAAAGCGACATGTCTTTTTCTGTATCAATCAAAAATAGTAATGTTGAATATAGCGGAAGTGGCTTAGGGGGTATTTTTGCTAATAAACTAAATTTATTTAATTTTAAGTTTTTATACATGATTAAAGAAATAATTTCATTTTATAAAAAAGCACCTAAATTACTTGAGGGTGAAATTAAAGAAAAAACACTAGGGGATTTTTTAAAACAAAAAAAATTATCTAAATACTTTATTGAGTATCACATAGTACCAATGGTTGCGGCTATCTGGTCTATGCCATTTAATAAAGCAAAAGAAATGCCATTAAAATTTTTTCTAAATTTTTTTATTAATCATGGATTGTTTAAATTTAAAAATAGACCTCAATGGTACACTGTTTCAAATAGAAGTAGAGCCTATGTAAAAAAAGTTACAGATAAAATTAGTGGAGAAATTTATAAAAATTACAAAGTTGAAAAGTTAGTTCGAAATGATGATAATATTAGAGTGATTATTGGTAATGAGTATGTTGACTATGATCAAGTAGTTTTAGCCTCTCATGCAGACCAAAGTCTAAGAATGTTAGAAAAACCAACTGAAGAAGAAAAGAATATATTGGAAAAATTTAATTATGTAAAAAATGAGGCTTATTTACATACTGATGAAAAATTAATGCCTCAAAAAAAAAGGGCTTGGTCTAGTTGGAATTCTGTTTCAGATGGCGATAAGACATGTATCACTTATTGGTTAAACAAACTGCAAAACTTAGAAACAACCAAAAACTATTTTTTAACTTTAAACCCTGTTTTTAAAATTGACGATAATCATGTCATTAAAAAAATTGATTTCACTCACCCCTATTTAAATTCAGAAAATACTGCACTTCAGAAGGATCTAAGATTAATTCAAGGTAAAAAAAGAACATGGTTTTGTGGAAGTTATTTTGGTTACGGTTTTCATGAAGATGGATTAAAATCATCTATTGATTTAATGAATAATTTTAAAATTTGATGAACTCTTGTATTTATAATGGTGAAGTAACTCATACAAGATTTAAACCAGTAAGACATTTTTTAAAATATAAAACTTTTTCACTGTTAATTGATTTGGATGAGATAAATGAATTAGATAGTAGAATTAGTATTTTTTCACACAATAAATTTAATGTTTTTAGCTTTTATGACAAGGATCACGGTGAACGAGATGGAAGCAATTTAAAAGAGTGGGCACTTACAAATATAAGAAAGTTTAATATTGAGGGAAAAATTGATAAGATCAAAATACTTTGTTATCCAAGAATATTTGGATACGTCTTTAATCCTTTAAGTATTTTTTATTGTTACGAGAAAGATAAATTGAAAGCAATTTTTTATGAAGTCAAAAATACTTTTAATGAGCAACATACATACATTTTTAAAATTAAAAATAATGAGGAAATAACTCAAAAATGTAAAAAAAGATTTTACGTATCACCTTTTATGGATATGGAAACTTACTATAATTTTAAATTAATTAATCCAAATAATAAGCTTTCAGTTTTTATTAAACAAACAGATTCAAAAGGAACAGTTTTAACAGCCACTCAAACGGGAGATAAAAAAGAATTTAATTTTAAACAACTTATAAAAAATTTTTTTAAATATCCTTTAATGACAATCAAAATTATTAGTTCGATACATTATGAAGCATTACTTTTGTGGAAAAAAGGAGCAATATTTAGAAAAAGAAATAAAAAAATTAAAAATAATCTAAGTTACGAGGAATATTAATGAGTTTATTTAAAATTTCAGAAAAATTTGTCCTAAACAAATTAAAAAATATTACACAAGGTAATTTAAAATTAATTAATTATGACGGAAAAGTTTTTCATTTCGGTGATTTAGAAAGTAAATTATCCTCAGATATAAAAGTAAATAACCCTCACTTTTATTTTAATGTTGTAATGGGTGGAAGCTCAGCCTTGGGAGAGGCACATATGAAAAAAGATTTTTACTCTACTAATCTTACAAATCTAATAGAATTAACGGCAAGAAATATAAAATTAGTTCATTCATTTTCAGGCAGTTTGAGAATTCAAAAAATTAAAAACTTTTTCAAAAATATCTTCGCTTCTAACACCAAATCAAAAAGCTTAAAATATATTTCTAAACATTATGATTTAGGTAATAGTTTTTTTTCTCAATGGTTAGATAAATCCCTTACTTACTCAAGTGCTGTTTATCAAAATCCTAATGATAGTTTGGAACAAGCTCAACAAAATAAATATCAAAAACTTATTGATTTATTAGAAGTAAAAGATGGAGATAAAGTTTTAGAAATAGGTTGCGGCTGGGGTGGTTTTTCCGAATACTTTGCTAAAAATTATAATGTCACTATCGACTGTATAACTATATCTAATAAACAATTTGAATTCACAAAAAAAAGAATAAACGATGCGGGCTTAAACAACAAAGTGAATGTAATGTTTTTAGATTATAGAGACCTAAAAGAGAAATATGACAGAATAGCTTCAATTGAAATGATCGAAGCTGTTGGAGAAAAATATTTAAATAAATATTTTGAGACAATTAAAAAATCTCTTAATAAAAATGGTTCAGCTGCAATACAAGGAATAACTATAAGAGATGAATTGTTTGAAAGATATAGAAGTAGTGAAGATTTTATTCAAAAGTATATTTTTCCAGGAGGATTTTTGCCTTCACTAAGTTTTATGAAATCATTAATCAAAAAAAATAATCTTGGTCTTTTAAAGGTTAACTCTTACTCCGATGACTATGCAAAAACACTAGCTATATGGAGAGAAAACTTTCTTAAAGTGTGGAGCAATATTGCTCCTTTAGGTTTTGATGGAACTTTTAAGAGAATGTGGGAATTTTATCTCTCATACTGCGAAGCGGGATTTAAGTCTAAAAACATCGACTTGATTCAGTTTTCGATGTCGAATAAGTAAGTTAAAGTGATGAAAAAAATATTTGGAATTATTATATTATTAATATTAACTGGGTGTGCAAATACAATGAAACCAACCGATTTTAAAGATCAAAAACCAAGATTAATTATTGAGGAGTATTTATCAGGAAATGTGAAAGCATGGGGCGTTCTTCAAAATAGATCAGGAAAAGTAACTAGACAGTTTAAAGCTGATCTAAATGGTAAGTGGGACGGATCGCAATTAATTTTAGACGAAGTTTTTAATTGGACTGATGGAGAAAAACAAACGCGACAATGGACAATAAGCAAAATAGACGAACATAACTACGAGGGCACTGCATCAGACGTAGTCGGTAAAGCTAAAGGATATTCATATGGACCAGCCTTTAAATTTGAATATGTTTTGCTGGTACCGGTGAAAGGGAAGAATATTAAGATTACTTTTGATGATTGGATTTTCATGCAAGATGAACGTGTGGCAATAAACAGGGCGACAATGACTAAATTTGGAATTAAAGTTGCTGAATTAACAGTAATGTTTGTGAAAGATTAATATGTTTGAACTTCCTAAATTAGATTACGCTAACTCAGCTCTTTCTCCAATAATGTCAGAGCAAACTTTAGATTTACATCACGGCAAACACCATCAAACTTATATTACTAATCTTAATAATTTTATAAAAGGTTCCGAATACGAAAAATTATCATTAGAGGAAATAATTAAGAAATCATCAGAAGAAAAAAAAGCAGGTATATTTAATAACGCAAGTCAACACTGGAATCACAATCTCTTTTGGAATTGCATGAAACCTAATGGTGGAGGAAAAGTTCCGTCTAAACTTGAGAATAAGATTAAACAAGACTTTGGAAGTTTTGAAAAATTTAGAGAAGAATTCATTAATGCTGGAGTTACTCAGTTTGGATCCGGGTGGTGTTGGCTATCATTAAAAGAAGACAAGCTAATGGTGACTAAATCACCTAATGCTGAAAATCCTATAATTCATAATATGAAACCAATATTAGGATGTGATGTATGGGAGCACTCGTATTACTTAGATTATAGAAATAAAAGACCAGCTTACTTAGAAAATTTCTTTGACAAACTAATCAATTGGGAGTTTGTTGACTCAAACTTATAAAAATTAAATATTTTTATTCCCTATTTTTTCTTGCGAAAACAAAAGATCTTATACATTGAATTAAAAAGTAAAGACCAGTAAGTAACATCATTATTTTAGATATATCTGCCCAAAGATTTTCAAAAGCATAACCATTAACTAAAGTTCTAATGAAATCTAATCCACCTAGAAAAATGATGAGCCCGAAAATTACAACAATATGCATAAATAATTTTTTTTTTGATGAAAACTTCATAGCTAAATATGAAAAAATAACTAAAGGAAACCCTAAAAAAGAAGGAATATAAGAAGTTGCTGAGGAGCTTCCGCTAACAAAACTTACTATTATTCCCCAAGCAATTAAAAAAAATCCATAATACAACGACAACTTTTCAATTGTTGTATTTAAAACTTTAAATTCTTTATTTAAAACTTCATTTTCCATTTTTAAATTACCTTTTCAAAACCCTCAAAATTAGGATGACCTAAATATAAATTTTGATGTTGACCAGCATTCTTATGTGCGAGCCTAAATGCTTCAGATTTAGTCCAATTTATGAAATCGTCTTTTGAGTCCCAAATACTGTGAGATGCATAAAGAGTATGATCCTCTTTTTTCTCTCCTTTAACTAAATTAAACTTTTTAAATCCAGGTACATTTTCTAAATGTGTTTCTCTATTTTTCCACACATTTTCAAAAGCTTTTTCTTTTCCGATCACAATTTTAAATCTATTCATTGCTATGTACATATTAAAAAAAATTACCAATTCCTAAAGCAGCAGCACCTATTATGACAAGCCATACTAAGCCTTTAATCAAAAAAAAGTAAAATCCTCCAACTAATAAGTTTTTATAAATTTTTTTTCTCACAAAATATATATTACAATGTTTAAACTCAACAGTTTAAGACTTTTTGTCTCAAGTTTACCGTTTTACTAATTTATCGACCAAAAATAGATAAAGCCTATAAGGCAAAATCCTTAAGAATTTTAAGGTTAAAGTTAATCCTTTTGGAAAATGGATTTCAAAAGAATTACTTTTAACTAGTCCATTAAATATTTTTTCTGCAGCATACTCTGGTGTTTTTAAGAACGGCATTGGAAATTCATTTTTATCAGTTAAAGGAGTTTTAATAAAGCCAGGTGATACAATTGAGACTCTTACTCCAAATTTTTTAAAATCAAAGTAAATACTTTCACTAAAGTTTGTTAAAGCAGCTTTTGATGGACCATACCCACTTGAATTAGGAAGTCCTCTATAACTAGCTATTGAAGAAACGATAGAAACATGTCCTGATTTTTTATTTTTAAAATAATCCTCAACAACTTTTACACAATCGATCACTCCTAAAAAATTAACATTAATAACATTTTTAATTTTGTCAGGATCTATGCTTTGCTCGTCTTTGGGCTCATATGTTCCGCTTGAAAACAAACATATGTCTAATTCACCGAATTCATTCAAAATACTTTTAAACGTATTATTTATTTGAGATCTATCAGTAACGTCTAAAGGAAAGGAGGAAATATTTTCATTTTTGGCTAACTCATCCAACAATTCTTTTCTTCTAGCTGAAACTGCAACTTTCCAACCTTCTTTTGCAAACTTTTCCGCAACTGCTCTGCCGATACCACTACTTGCTCCAGTAATCCAAATTTTTTTCTGATTTTCAGACATAAATTAGTTATATCTTATAAAGTTATGAAAAATAAATACTTATCTTTATTTATTATACTTTTAATAACATTTATAGCACCGATGATTGGGAGTTATGCGACAACAACTTTCAAAGAACCTTGGTATTCACAAATCATTTTACCAAGTTTTAATCCTCCAAGCTGGGTTTTTGCACCTGTATGGTCAACATTGTATTTTTTAATGTCACTTGCAATTTGGAAAGTTTGGATCAAATCTTTTGAAACTAAATTGTTAAAGATTTACTTTATTCACTTATTTTTTAATAGCACATGGAGCGTGGTATTTTTTGGATTTCACTTAATTGGTGTAGCCTTAGTAAATCTATTAATCATATTAATATTTATTATAATTTTAATGAAAGAGTATTTTTTTAGAGATAAAATAAGCTTTTATTTAACTATCCCTTATTTAGCTTGGTCAAGTTACGCATTAATTCTTAATACTACAATTTTTCTATTAAACTAAAACCATCTGATCGGGTAATTTCTTTTTAAGAGATACCGATTTATTATCAAAGATAAAACAATGATGACTATTGAACCAACTACGACAGGAAAAACAATATAACTCAACGATACGTCAGCAAATAGTGCTATTAACGGGTTTGCGGCCGCAGGAGGGTGTATTATTTTAAAATACATCATTAGTGTTACAGTAGCCCCCACAGATAATCCAAGCGTTAGGTAAGACATCCCTAAAAATTTATTAAAAAGTATTCCTATTACGATTGCTAATAAGTGACCAAAAAAAACATTTGCGGGCTGAGCAAATTCACTATCATGAAATACCAATACAATTAAAGTAGACGATCCAAAAGAAAACATTAACCAAAAGCCTGTGGATGTTTCAAAGCTAAGGAAAGATAGAATTCCAATAATAATTGAAGCAAATAGTCCTGCTAGTAAAGGTTCTAATTTTTTTGATATTTTCATATATATTTTTTTTTAAATTAAGCTATATACACATAATGGATTATAACAAACCATTCAACTTTCTTAAAAATTTGCCACCTAAGTTGAACTCATTTTTTAAAATAAAATCTAAATCGGGCTTAGTTGTAAGCAATAAATCAAAGTCAAAAAAAGATTTTGATCCTGTAACTAATTTTGATAGAGCTTTCGAAAAATATATACGCTCACTAATAAATAAAAAGTTTCCAAAAGACTCTATTATTGGAGAGGAATTTGAAGACAAATTCTCGTCAAATGATTATAAATGGTCTATTGATCCAATAGATGGTACGAGAGCTTTTGTTATTGGAGCACCTACGTGGTCAAATTTAATAAGTTTATCTTTTGAAGAAAGATCTTTGATAGGCTTAGCTAATTTTCCAGAGCTTGATAAATATTACATTAATGACAGAAAAAGATCTTATTGTTTTAAAAACAAAAAAAAATTTATTTTGAAATCTTCTAATAATAATGATTTAAAAAAAATTAGAATAATTGGAAATTTCCACGGAACATTGAGTTATGAGAAACAACGTAGAGTGATTAAAAAATTTGGTTGGTCGTTCAGATTAGCTGGGTTTGATGCACTAAATTATTGTTTATTAGCCGAGGGTAAAGTTGATGCAGTAATCGAAGCAAATTTAAAACCTTATGACATACTTCCTTTAATACCAATAATAAAAAATTCTGGGGCAATAGTTACAAACTGGAAGAACGAGCCAGCAGAAAATGGAGGAAATATTCTAGCAACATCCAATAAAATTTTGCATAATAAGATTTTGAATTTATTAAAACCTTTTACAAAAAAATAGAATGATGAATATTTTTTTAAATAGAGTATTTCGGGCAATTAAAATTGATATTGAATTATTTGAAGAAGTTGAAAAAGATAAAAATGCAACTTTTCAAGCAGGTACTGTGGTAGTCTTGTCAAGTTTAGCAGCTGGTGTAGGTTCAATTCATTTAGGTGCATCTAATTTTCTTGTAGCACCAGCGCTTTCATTGTTAAGCTGGTATGTATGGGCGTATGTAATTTATTTTGTTGGAGTAAAACTTTTTGGCGGAGTCAAAACAAAAAGTAATCATGGAGAACTTTTAAGAACAATCGGTTTTTCAAGCGCTCCTGGATTAATAAGAGTTTTTGGAATTACCCCAGAATTGATGACAGTTACATTTATTGGCTCTGCTTTTTGGATGCTAGCTTGTATGGTTGTGGCAGTAAAAGCAGCTTTAGATTATGATAGTCTTTGGAAGGCCTTCGGTGTCGTCGTAGTTTCTTGGTTGTTTCAAGCTTTTTTCTTATTCTTAGTTATAGTTCTATTCAAAGGGATTTAAATCGGAAATATTGTTTTCGCTAAATTACAACTGTAACAAATCTTATAGCCATGCATAATTAAATTTTGTTTGACACTTTCTTCCTCTTTTCTACACTCTTCACAAATATTATTTATTTCTAGACCTTCCTTAATAACCCAAGCTCTATGGTAAAAATTATCTACATTTTTTTGAATTAAAGATTTTGCCAAAACTTCAGCCTGTTTTCTTTTAAATGGGCCATGAACTTTTTTAGTTTTTTCATCAAGAGTCTCAATATTGTTAGGGTTTTTGTGAATTCCCTCTATGACAATAAATCCATCGTTTTCCATATTGTTTAATATAACATATTTATTATGAAAAAATTTTTACTATTCGTCACATTAATATTTACATATTCAGCCTTACATGCAGAAGAAAAAAAAGCTTATTTTGCAGGAGGTTGCTTTTGGTGTATGGAAGAGTCATTTGATCAAGTTAAAGGTGTGATTTCAACAATTTCAGGTTATTCAGGTGGACATCTAGAGAATCCAAAATATGCTGATGTTATTTATACCGACTCAGGTCATGTCGAAGCAGTAGAAATAACTTACGATCCAAACATTATTAATTACAAAAAACTTTTAGATATTTACTGGGAAAATATAGATCCATTTGATGCTAATGGACAGTTTTGTGACAAAGGTAAAAGCTACAGATCAGTTATTTTTTTTGAAGATCAAGTACAAAAAAAAATGATAGATAAATCTTTTAATAAATTACAAAATAAATTTAATAAAAAAATAGTAACTTTAGTTTGGAAATTTGAAAAATTTTATAAAGCAGAAACTTACCATCAAGATTACTATGAAAAAAATTTTATTAGATATTTAATGTACAAAAAAGGTTGTCAAAGAGAAGAAACTTTAAAAAAGATATGGAATTAAAAAAAATATATTTTTTTATCATTATAACTTTAATTAGTAGTAAATTAAATGGAGAAATTATAAATCCAAATGATAAATTATTACCCTATGATGTCGTCAAAATACAACTAGAAGCGCTTAAAAATAATGATAAAGATGACGAAGGTATAAAACAAACTTGGTTATTTGCCCATCCTGATAATAAAAAAATTACGGGACCTTATGAACGATTTAGAATTATGATTTATGGAGCTCAGTATAGACAATTACTAAACCACTCATCACATAAGATAAATCTACTAATGAATTCTCCTAACAAACATATTTTTAAAATTGAAATATTAGCAAAAGATAAAAAATTATTATTCTATGAATGGCATGTTCAAAAAGCCTCTGAAAAAAATTGTAAAAATTGCTGGTTTACTTCAGCGGTTTCAATACCAGTAGATCAAGGAAATACTATTTAATGAAAAAACCACCTTATATGTACAGGCTATTGATAATAGCACTAATACTCACTGTTATTCCGATAGGAACTACACAAATTGCATCATTATATTTAGGTTCAAAGAATGGAGTTTTATTAGGTTTTTGCGTTGGGATTCCCTGTGTAACTTTTGCATGTTGGAAAATGTTTATGGATGATTGGAGAAACGAGGACGAAGAATGATCTTCAAAACTACTAGAGAAGGGGCTCTTCAAGATCTAGAAAATTATATCAACAAAGAAATTGTAAATTATTCTACTCAAAGAAATTTCGATTTTGGGCCTAGTAACAGAAAAAATGTTTCGTGTTTATCTCCTTATATATCTCATAGATTAATTACTGAATATGAAGTTACAAAAAAAGTTTTGAGTAAATTTCCTTATCAAAAAGTTGAAAAATATATTCAAGAAATTTTTTGGAGAGTATATTGGAAAGGTTGGTTGGAGCTAAGACCTCAGGTCTGGACCGATTTTATTGAGGATCTTAAAGGTATTGAAGAGGATAAGAATTATCAAATAGCAGTATCTGGAAAAACTGAAATACAATGTTTTAATGATTGGGTAAATGAGCTTAAAGAAAATAATTATTTACACAATCATACTAGAATGTGGTTCGCTAGCATTTGGATTTTTACTTTAAAATTATCTTGGCAAAAAGGTGCAGAGTTTTTTATGAAACATTTATATGATGGTGATGCTGCTTCTAATACACTGAGCTGGAGATGGGTTGCCGGATTACAAACTAAAGGTAAGCACTATGTTGCTCAAGGATGGAATATTGCTAAATTTACTAACAATAAATATAAAAACGTTAATTTAAATGAGGATGCGATACCATTAGTTGATAAGAGAGAGTATAAACTATCATCTCTAGAAATAAACAAAGAAGATTTAGAAAGCAAAACACTTGTATTTTTTGAAAGCGAACTAAATATCGAAACTTTAAATCTTAAAAATTATCAAAATATATATTGTGTTTTTCTCAGCAATGAAAAACGAAAAATTAAATTTGATGAAAAAGTAATCAATTTTAAAAAAAAAATTATCGGAGACCAAGCTAATAGACTTTCAAATATTAAAATAATTGATGAAAGCGGTTTCGATAAATTGACAAACGAAATAAAAGATCTGGATATAATTTACCCCTCTGTAGGAGAAAATTTATCATTTTTAAAAAGTAATAAAAAAAAGAGGAATTTAAATTATAATTTTTTAGTGAGAGAGGAAGACGAATTTTGTTGGCAGTTCTCAAATAAAGGTTATTTTAATTTTAAATCAAATATACCAAAGATAATTCAAAAAATTACTTAGAAGCACATCTTTTAGAACAATATTTTACTCTGTCCCAGTTCAACCTCCATTTTTTTCTCCAAGCAAAAGGTTTATTACATTTTGGGCAAATTTTTTTTGGTAAGTTAGTTTTTTTCACTATCTAATAAATGTTTATTTTTTATAAAAAGAAAATAAGCTGCTATTTCATAAAAAATATTTAGAAAGAAAAACAAAGGTTTTATCTTAAAGATTTTATACAAGAAATTATATTTAGGTATATTTTTCCAAATAATTAGAAAAGACTCTGCTCCATCGATTACTTTTCCATCTTGAATTACATGCATTCTTCTTAAAAGTTCTTTGTATGATTTTGAAGTAATTTTTTGAGCTTCTTCATTATTGTTAACATCTATCCATTCGACATTGTTATCACTATGTTTTTTGTAATGATTAATTTCAGCTCTACATATGTTACATGAATTATTAAAAAAGACTTTAACCATTTGTATTTTCTTTTATAAAATTATTTGCTGCTTTAAAAATTCTCATTTTTCTCTCTTTATTCATTTTCTCAGAAATTCTTACCATCATAGCAAGACGAGGATTTTTTAAGAAAAATTTTTTATGACCATCTATAAATTTCCAATATAATCCATCCATAACATCACACCATGGACCTTTTTTAAAATGCATCATTTTTAAAAAATAACTAGATCCGCAAATATAAGGTTTGGTTGCAAATATTCCACCATCACTAAATAAACCCATCCCATAAACATTTGGAGACATTACCCAATCAGAAGAGTCTACAAACATTTCCATAAACCATTTATAAACTTGTTTTGGATTTATTTCACAAAGGTTCATGATATTCGCTAAAATCATTAATCTTTCGATGTGATGAGACCATCCATAATTTTTAGCATTATTGATTGCATGATCAAGAGGATCTAAACCTGTAGTACCTTCATACCAAGATTTTTTCATCTTTCGATTATGATTAAAAAAATTTGTTTTTTCTAATCTTTGATCATAATTTTGATAAATTCCTCTCATAAATTCTCTCCAACCAATAATTTGTCTTATGTAACCTTCCAAAGAATTCATAGGCACTTTGTTTTCAATCTTTTTTAATTTAGTAATAATTTCCTCTGGTGTAATTAATCCTAAATTTATAAGAGGGCTTAAAGCGCTATGAAAAACAGTATTTGATTTATCAGTTACAGCATCCTCATAATCCCCAAAAAGTTTAATTCTCTCTCTGAAGAACTCATCCAACCATTTATTTGCATCTTTTCTTGTTGTAGGAAACCAAAATTTATCTGTGTTACCCGGATGATCTTTAAAGTTAGAATTTATAAATTTTTTTAGCACAGAGGTATCTTTTGTATCTTTTACTTTAGATATTTCTGGAATTTTAATTGTGCTGGGTAGTTTTTTTCTATTTTCTTCATCAAAGCTCCATTTATTTCCTTTAGGCGTTCCATTTTTATTCATTAATAAATTTGTTTTTGTTCTAACAATTTTATAAAAATTTGCCATGAAAGGTCGCTTATTCTTAGAGAGGTAGTTTTTAAATTCGTCCCTATCAATTAAAAACATTGGAGATTTTATTTGATTTACTTGAAGTGAATTTTTTTTAGCAATATTGATTATTCTTTTCTCAAAAAATTTGTCCTCAATTTCAAAAAAAGATAGTTCTTTTATCTTTTTTTCTTTAATTATTTTTTCTAATTTTTTTTCATAAGATAATTTAAAATCTTTATTAATGTCTTTGTAAATAATATTAAAATTTTTAGATTTAATCTCATCTCTAAAAGATCTCATTGACGACAAAAATAATAAAATCTTTAGTTTGTGATGCTTCTCAAAAGTACATAAGCCATAATCTTCAGCCATGAAAAAAGTATGATCTTTAAAATCATTTAAGTATTTCGGTGAAAATAATTGATTTCCAAGTAATAAAAAAAGCTTCATATATAGTAAATTACACCTTTTATTAAGTTATTACACGCGTCATTATTTGCGTTTAATTAACAGCTAATAGTGTTATTTTTAAATATGAAAAAAGTAATAATAGGAGCAACAGGTTCAATCGGATCATCTCTTGCAAGAAAACTAGTTGAGTCCGGAGAACAAGTTCATTTAGTTGGTAGAGAAGAAACTAGTTTGTCTGAACTCGCAGGAGAACTAGACTCGACATTTACAACTTGTGACGTATTAGAGGAAAATTTTTCCGAAAAAATAATTAATGACTTGAAAAGTGAACAAGTGAATGGATTAGCTTATTGCGTTGGTTCTATAGATCTAAAGCCATTAAAACTTACTAAGAAAAGTGATTTTATGCAGTCATTTAACTTAAATTTAGTCTCAGCAACAGAGGCAATAAAATCTTTAGCTGATAATTTAAAAACTAATAAAGGTTCAATTGTTTTATTTTCAACGGTGGCAGTTAAACAAGGATTTCCAAATCACGCTATTGTTTCTTCCGCAAAAGGAGCGATTGAAGGTTTGACTCTAGCTCTTGCAGCAGAGTATGCTCCAAATATAAGGGTTAATTGTATTGCTCCAAGTTTGACGAATTCTAAAATATCAAATTTTTTACTCAAAAATGAGAAAATGGCTGAGAGCATTGCAAAAATGCACCCTTTAAAAAGAATTGGTGAAGGAGATGATTCTGCGTCTGTGGCAAAGTTTCTTCTTACAGAAGAAAGCTCTTGGATAACTGGTCAAATATTGGGTGTTGACGGCGGAAGATCATCTGTCGCATAACAATTTAATTAGAAATACTTAAGTTAAAATTATGAAAAAAATAGCAATAATACTAATTTCTTTAATTTTCAGCGCTAATCTAATGGCTGCGGGAAGTGATAGCAGCGGAGGCGATACTAAAGTGTCTTTATACGATGAAGCTGTAAAACTAGTTAAACGAGCTGGTAAATTAGAAAAGAAGGAAAAGCCTGATAAAGCAAAAAAACTTTATACTCAAGCTTTTAAAAAATTAGAGAAAGCCTATAAATCAGATAAAAAAAATCCCGATATTTTAAATTACATGGGTTTCACAACTAGAAAAATAGGAAACTTTGATCAAGCCGAGAAATTTTACTTAGAAGGTTTAGGCATTAAACCTAATCATAATGGTATTAACGAATACCTAGGGGAGCTTTACGTGCAAACCAATAGATTAGATAAAGCTAACGAAAGACTTAATGTGCTAAAAAACTGTAACTGTAAAGAATTTAAAGAGCTTGAATTAATTATTAAAAATAAAGGCGTAAAAATCTACTAAGACACGTCTAAAGCAAATTTCTTTAACTTTTCAATTGGAATGAGTTCTAGCGTTTTAATATTAGTTTTTTTTAAGTAGATCTGGCAGGCTACTCCTTCCTGAACAGCTCTTGCGTACCACGTAGCGCACACACACCAAGAGTCTCCATTTTTTAAACCAGGGAAACCAAATTCAGGATGGGGAGTAATTAAATCATTACCAACTTTTTTAGACCATTGTAAAAATTCATCCGTTACTTTTGCGCAAACCGTGTGAACTCCACGATCATTTTTATCTGTATTACAACAACCATCTCTAAACCATCCAGTCAATGGGTTTTTTGAACAAGGTTCAAGAGGTTCTCCAAAAACATTTTTTTGAATTTTTTCACTCATTTGCTAAATACATTTGCAACTTTTTGGTCAATTTCTAAATTAAAAGAAAAAGATCTTCTTTCACCTTTAGTTTTGAATGGATAAGCAGTATGCATTAAATAATGTGGAAATAATATCACGTCACCCACTTTAGGTTGATGATTGAAAATACTTTCACTTAAGAGCATCTTGCTTCCATTAATAAAGTCTATTGAGCCATCAGTTTTAGAGTGTTTTTTATTTTTTGAAATAAATTTAGGTATCATTAAGTAACCTACTCCAGAGATATGACCATCATGAAAATGAATGGGATTATATTCATCATTAAATTGACGAACTATCCAAAAATTTTTAATTTTAACTTTTGAAATTTTTTTTCCTAAACTTTTTAATATATAATATTTAACCACTTTATATAAAGTTGTTTGAAGGTTTTTCTTAATAAAGCTTTTCGGAAGTTGAAATTCCTGTTTAACTTGCCCAACTAGTTTATTTGAATAATCTAATTTTTTTAGTAAGCTTTTTTTTGATATAATCCTATCAACTTCAATATTTATTTTTGTTATTAAATTTCTTGATAATTTAAGACTTGCAATTTTAGGGCCAAAAGGACTCAATACTCTCATGCTTATAATTTTGTAGGATTAGGCTGACCTTTATAAACTTTCTCAGGATCAAATTTTTTTTTCTTTTCCTTAAAATCTAACTCAATTTCTTTAGTGTTTTTAATTGGCCCTAAAGGTATTGATCGGTAAAAACAAGACTTATACCCGACATGGCAACTCGCACCACTTCCTATATCAACTGACATCCATAAAGCATCCTGATCATCATCAATTCTTAAATCAACTACTTTCTGAACAAATCCACTCGTTTTACCTTTATGCCATAAAGCTTTTTTTGATCTACTCCAATAGTGAGCCTCTTTAGTTTCTATTGTTTTTTTTAATGCCTCTTCATTCATGAAACCATGCATTAACAGTTCTCCAGAACCACTATCTGTTGTAGTCACAGGAATTAGACCATTGTCATCAAATTTAGGAGAAAAAAATTTTCCCTCCTCAACTTCGAACACACTTTCTCTTTTTTTAAACATGACAGTAAAATAGTGAAAAAAAGACAAAATAGCAATTTGCAATAGTTAACTATGTCCTATAAAAACATCTTTAAATGAAATTAGTCAAAGACATAAATAAAGATAGCTCAAATAAACCTCAAGTCAGTGATAAAGAGGCTGAAGAGGCAATAAAAAAGTTATTAGCCTGGATTGGTGAGGACCCCAGCAGAGAAGGTTTAATAGAAACTCCTAAAAGAGTTGTTAAAGCATTCAAAGAGTATTTTAAAGGCTATCATCAAAACGCAGAAGAGGATCTATCAAAGACTTTTGGTGACGTTGAAGGTTATGATGACATGGTAATTGAAAAAAATATAACCCTTGAAAGTCATTGTGAACATCACATGGCTCCAATAATAGGTGTTGCCCATGTATCTTATATTCCTAATAAAAAAGTTGTTGGGCTTAGCAAATTAGCTAGAACAGTTGAAATTTTCTCTAAAAGACTTCAAACACAAGAGAGATTAACCATGCAAATAGCAAAGACACTTATGAGTGCTCTAGACGCAAAAGGTGTAGCAGTCACAATCGATGCTGCTCATCAATGTATGACTATGCGAGGAATTAAAAAAGAAAAAGCAACAACTGTTACAAATTACTTTCTTGGATCTTTTAAAGAAGATCTTAGTATTCAAAATAGATACTTAAAGTATATTGGAAAATAGATGTCTGATAAGTTCAAAGCTATAGTAATTGATAATCAAAACGAAAAATTCACAAGAGAAATTAAAGAAATAGATAAAAGCCAATTAAAAGATGGTAATGTATTAGTCAAAGTTGATTATTCAAGCTTAAATTATAAAGACGCTTTGATTTTAAATGATGGAGGAAAGATCGTTAGAAAATTTCCTTTTGTTCCGGGAATAGATTTTTCTGGGACAGTTGTAGAAAGTGAAGATAATAAATTTTCAAAAGATGATAAAGTAATTCTCACAGGATTTAGAGTAGGAGAAGCATATTTTGGAGGGTTTTCACAATACGCTAAAGTTGACTCGAATTTTTTAATTAAGATACCAAAAGATTTAGACTCTCATAAAGCTATGATGTTGGGAACAGCAGGTTTTACAGCTTTACTTTGCTCTTTTGCTGTAAAAGCGAAAGAAGAATTACTATTAGGTGAAAAAGTTAAAGACGTTTTAGTTACAGGTGCAACTGGTGGTGTCGGAAGTATTGCAGTAATGATTTTATCAAAAATGGGATATAACGTGAATGCTGTAACAGGTAAAAAAGATAAGAACGATTACTTAAAAGATTTAGGTGCAAAAAATATTATTGATCGAAAAGAGTTTGAGGGAGAAAGTAAATTATTAGAAAAAGGATTGTGGGACGGAGTGGTAGATACAGTTGGGGGTTCATCTTTAACAAAAATATTTGCTCAAACAAAACCAGGAGGAATAGTAGCTGCTTGTGGAAATGCTGGTGGTATTAAAATTAACACTACTGTAATGCCATTTATAATAAGAGGAGTTAAGCTCTGGGGAGTTGATTCGTCAGGATCTTCAATTAAACGAAGAGAATTTGTTTGGGGTGAGGTATCTAAGTTAATAGATTTTTCTAAAGTTAAATCCTTCACTAAAGAGCTTTCATTTACTGAACTTTTAGAGACATATCCTAAACTTCTTAAAGGAGAGTTTTTTGGAAGAGCTATAGTAAACCCAAATAAATAAATTATAATTAAACCTATCTATGGATTGGGACAAATTAAAAATATTTCATACTGTTGCAGAAGCGTCTAGTTTTACCAAAGCCTCCACAATATTAAATCTAAGCCAATCAGCTATAAGCCGCCAAATTCAGGCATTAGAGGGCGATCTAAAAGTTCAACTTTTTGAAAGACATGCGAGAGGTTTAGTTTTGACCGAAAATGGTGAGTATCTATATAAGTCAGCACATGAGATTATTTCAAAATTAAAAGATGTTGAGTCTAATCTAAGCGGACATAAAGATAAACTCAATGGAAAACTAACAGTTACAACAGTTGTTAGTTTTGGAACTACATGGCTTACACCTAGAATAAAAGAGTTTATGGATTTACATCCAGATATTGAAATCGAATTAATATTTGATGACAAAGAACTTGATTTAAGCACACGAGAGGCAGACGTCGCAATAAGAATGAGAAGACCCAAACAATTAAATTTAATTCAAAAAAAATTTGTTGATTTTAATTATCATATTTATGGATCTAATGATTATTTACAAAAAAATGGTTATCCAAAAACAGTAAAAGATTTGGATAAACATAAATTCATCACTTATGGAAAAGGAGCACCGTCGCCAGTTTATAATCCAGACTGGGTTCTAAAACATGGTATTAAAGAGGGAAAAAAAAGAAAATCAATTATGAAAGTAAACAGTGTTTATGGATTACTGTTAGCAGTACAAAGTGGTGTAGGTTTAGCTGCTTTACCAGATTATATTGCACATAATGTAAATAATATTACAAAGGTTTTACCAGAGGAAACAGGCAAACCTACAGAAACACATTTTGTTTATCCAGCATCTTTAAAAAATAATGCAAGATTGATGGCTTTTAGAAACTTTATATTTACAAAGGTTAACGAGTGGAAATTTTAATATCTTTTATAATCCCATTTATAATTTTACTTACTATCGTTGTTTTCATACATGAGTATGGCCATTATTATTTTGCCAAAAAATATGGTGTTGGTGTTACTGATTTTTCAATAGGTTTCGGCAAGGAACTGTTTGGCTTTTACGATAAATCAGGAACGAGATGGAAGTTTTGTGCAGTACCCTTAGGCGGTTATGTTAAATTTTTTGGAGATAGAAATGTTTTCAGCCAAGCAGAGCAAGAAGAGCTTTTAAAAGAGTATAATGAGGAAGATAGAAAAAAACTATTTGTGGTAAAACCTATTTATCAAAGATCCTTAATTGTAGCAGCAGGACCATTCGCCAACTTTTTACTAGCAATAGTAATTTTCGCTTTTATTTATATGTTTGCAGGTAAAGATTTTACACCTGCGCAAATACAAGAAGTGCAGCCTGAAAGCCCAGCTTATATTGCAGGAATAAAATCAGGTGACGTAATTCAATCGATTAATAATAGAGAAGTAAAAAGTATAATGGAGGTTTCCACTTTTATAAATGCTTCATCCTCAGAAACTATTGATATAAAAGTCCTTAGGAATGATGATAAATTAACTTTGAGAGTAAAACCAAAATTTATTGAGGGAAAAGACTCATTAGGAAATAAGATTAATAAGAAGATAATAGGAATAAAAGTTGCTCCGTTAAATGAGGAAATAAATAGGCAGAGATTAGGACCCGCTACAGCATTATATTATGCAGTAAAAGAAACATGGTTTGTTATTGAGGCATCATGGGAATTTGTAATATCTATGTTTAAAGGGACAGGGGATACCTCTCAATTAGGCGGCCCTATTAAAATTGCCAAAATAACGGGTCAGGTCGCTAAGTTTGGAGTTGTCGCTTTCCTCAGCATTATGGCTTATATTTCCATAAGTTTAGGATTTATTAATCTTTTGCCAATTCCAATGTTAGATGGTGGACATTTAATGTTTTACGCTTTCGAAAAGATTTTAGGTCGTCCTCTGACCCAAAGAACTCAGGAAGGTTTTTTTCGAATCGGGTTATTTTTGCTACTTTCTTTAATGTTTTTCACAACATTTAATGACCTTAAAGATTTAGGCTTGTTTTAAGCCACTTTTTTAAGCTAAAAAAGTCAATAAAATCAACACTTTTTGAGGCACAATATATTGTGTTAACATTTACGTGAAACACCAAAAAAACATTGATTTTACTGGGTTTTTCTGCAGATTAGAAATTAACCAATAAAGGGGCATAAAATGAATAAAAAACAACTAGTAGCGAAAATATCGTCAACTTTGGGTCAAAGTAAAGCTGATGCTGAAAGAACTTTTGATTCAATAACGACTATTATTTTAGATGCTTTGAAAAATGACGATACTGTAAAAATAGCTGGCTTTGGTACTTATAAAGTAGCAAAGAGAAAAGCTAGAGTGGGAAGAAACCCTAGAACAGGTGAGTCAATTCAAATCGCTGCATCACAAAAAGTAAAGTTTTTACCTGCTAAAAGCTTAAAAGAAATGTTTAATCGATAAACGTTTATTTATTTAGCCCTTATTTGATAATCTCAAATAAGGGCTAACTACTTGCAAAAACTGCATAGCTAAATCCACGTCATATCGTTACTTCTAGAAATTAATTCAAAGTAAAAGAACTAAAAAAAATTAATTAATGGAGGTAAAATTATGAAAAAAATAACTTTAATTTTTTTAAGTTGTATTTTTGCTTTACTCGCAAGCTCTAACAGTTTCGCGGAAAGCACAATGTCTGAAGAAGGACAATACATTTTTAATTCCTTAGGATTTTATATTGGAGGTGTTCTAGTAGCATTCATGGCAGCTGGTTTTTGTATGCTTGAGAGTGGTTTAGTAACCACTAAGAGTGTATCGACAATTGGCGCGAAAAATATAGGTAAATTCGCCATTTGCTCAATTATATTTTTCTTATTCGGTTATAATATTGCTTACGGCATTCCCGAAGGAGGCTACATTGGATCATTTTCAATTTGGAGCGACGGATCAGAGGTAGGAACAGGTTATTCGGATAGTTCTGATTGGTTTTTTCAAACAATGTTTGTTTGTGCCACAGTTTCAATTGTTTCTGGTGCTGTAGCAGAGAGAATAAAGATCTGGCCTTTCTTTGCTTTCGCAGTAGTTATGTCTGGATTAATTTATCCAATATCTATGGGTTGGCAATGGGGAGGCGGTTGGTTAAGTGCCGCTGGCTTTTCTGATTTTGCTGGTTCAACAATTGTTCACGCATGCGGTGGAGCAGCTGCTTTAGCTGGAATAATAGTTTTAGGAGCTAGAGAAGGAAGATTTACTTCAAGCGGCGGTAAAAGGGTAATGGTACCATTTGCAGCTTCAAGTATTCCACTAGTAACTTTAGGTACTTTCCTTTTATGGTTTGGTTGGTTTGGTTTTAATGGATTTAGCCAATTAGCAATGGGAACTTTTGATGATGTTAACGCAATTTCAAAAATTGCAGTTAATACACATTTAGCAGGAGCTGCTGGAACAGTAACTGGTGCAGTAGTAACTAGATTAATTGGTGGGAAAACAGATATCATTATGATGTTAAATGGTGCGCTTGCAGGACTAGTAGCAATTACCGCAGAACCATTAGCACCAACACCTGGTTTAGCAATCGTGATTGGTTCTATAGGTGCTTTAATAATGTACTTCGGAACAAAAATGTTAGAAAGCTTTGGTTTAGACGATGTAGTCGGAGCCATTCCTGTGCACATGTTTGCTGGAATTTTCGGAACATTAGTTGTGCCAGTAAGTAATTCAGATACAGCATTTGGAACACAATTAATTGGAACAATTTCAGTTTGTGCTTTTAGTTTTGTGCTTTCATACGCTTTATTTACAGCATTGAAGACAACTGTTGGATTAAGAATAAGTAAGGCAGCAGAAAAACAAGGTACTGATAAAGCTGAAATAGGTGTTTCAGCATATTCAATTCGAGACTAATTTTAACAGTCCCCTCGTTAGAATAAATAAAGGCCTCATGATAGAGGCCTTTATTTCAATACGAGTTTGAGTTCGTTATCAATTAGTCTTCCACCACAAGACAAATTATTAACTATTTTTGGGTGAATAATATTTATTTTAATTCTAGTTTTTTCAAGTATTTGATCTTTTAAATTATCTTCTATTGAAGAAATATTTAAAATAGTATTGTTTAACTTTTCAGCAAGACTGTCTTCGTTGACTAAATTATTGTATTTTCGGGTCAAAAAACTGTAACCATATTTGTTTAAAAATATTTTATTTCTAACCTGATTGCAATCAGTGATCTTAGGAGAGTATTTTTTAGCTTTGTATCTTTGTTTATTCATTACGGCGTCCAAAATAATTTCAATATTATCTTTTTTGTCAATTTTAACTGTGTAATTTATATTTTGGTAAGCAACATTAGTTAAACCCCCACCTATAAATAAATTGTTAATATTATTACCTAGAAATAGTTCGAATTTGAGGATTAGAAAGTCTTTAATGGTAAGATAATTTTTACTTAAATTTATCTCATTACTATTTAAAATATTGAATGATAATAGATATAATATAATTAATATTTTACTAATTTTCATTTTCTTTCCACAATTTATCCCAATTTGTATTTGGTGATAACCCAAAAATTGAATTTATATTCGTAAAATGTATAGCTAATGAGGGAATGGGCGATATACATAATTCTTTTTCATAAATATTATGTAAGGGTTTTTCGAAAGGAGCATGTTCTTTTTTACACATGCTTTCATATTTTTTCCAATATCTTTCAATAATTATTTTACTAGTTAAAAAAGTGCACAGAGACTCATTCACTCTTCGCCAATGATAATTTTCTCCTAAAAAATTTTGTGTCATTTCACATTTAGCATATAAATAAGGATAATCAGCAGGACAAATAATAATTTCCTTGTTTAATTGAGAAGCTATTCGCTCATAAGTAAAAACCATCTCTCTTAAAGACTCTTTTTTATGTATATAATCATCTTCCACAAAATAAATTAAATCCTCACAAGATTTTGTTTCCAAAAGTGATTGATGAATATTTGCCATATTCGACATTTGATTTGCACTTACTTCTTCACCCCTTTGATTTATTTTTTCTATTTGATTTTTGAATTTAGAAACATCTAGATTAATCAATGTATATTCTTTATTGAATTTTTTAAATGTGTTATCTATTGCATTTAAGTTTTCTTTAGTGGAATTATGATCAATCACTTTAAATTTAATTTTAAGTTTTTTCAGCGCAAAATCATTAGCTGCATTTAATAACGACCTAATTGTTCTAATCGTATATTCAATTTTATCTTTTTCAAATAATCTAGATTTATTTTGAGTTAACATGTTGACACTCGCACACGTTCTTATGATTATATCTAAAGCTCTGACTTGACGAGTTATTTTTATCTCTCCTAAAGGAAGGTTAATCGAATTATGACCTAGCGTACTTAAATGATCACCAATCTTTTTATTAGAAGTTATAATTTCAAAATTATTTTGATCAATAATTTCATAACCTAATTTTCTAGATATTTTTATAAATAATTTTTTAAAAAAACTAGATTTATTTGAATTCTTAATATTTTTCATTATAGTAATGTATATATATTAGTTTATTACTTTCATCTATGAGTATTAAATCATCTCAAACTTTAGTTGAAGAAGCACAAAAAAAAATTCAATCTTTAAGCCCTGTCGAGGTAAAAAGTTTAATTGAAAAAAAAGAAATTACCTTAATCGATGTTAGAGATATAAGGGAATTATGGAAAGAGGGTACTATTGAAAACTCTAAGCATATACCCAGGGGAATGCTTGAATTTTGGTTAGATCCAGAGAGTTCATATTACAAAGCTAATAAAATTAAAGACATGAAAAAAATGGTTTTATTTTGCGCCATAGGTTTACGGTCGGCTCTTGCTACTAAATCTCTTATTGAAATGGGATTTCAGAATGTGGCTCATGTGGATGGTGGATTTGATGCTTTGAAAAAAAACGGTTTTAAAGTTGTAAATAAAGAAAAAAAATAATTTATTTACTTGCTTCTTTTAATACAAATTCAATTCTATCCTGTCCCCAAAAAATTTTATTATTAGCAACAAATGTGGGTGCTCCAAAAACACCTTTTTGGTACGCATCACTAGTTTTTTTTCTTAATGAGTCCTTGATAAGAGATGAAGTTGATCTCAGTACAAATGTTTTTGGATTTACGCTTAAATTTTTTAATACTTTTTGAATGATAATGTCGTCATTCATATTTAATCCGTCTTGCCAAATTGTGTTAAAGATACTGTCGATATAATAATTTTTAATGTTGTCTTCTTCGGCAACTAAAACGCCACGCATTAAATTTAAGCTACGAATTGGAAAGTAGGAATTGAACTTAAATCTAACATCATTTTTTTCAGCTATTAACTTACAATCTCTGATCATATGTCTAGCTTTCGCAGGTATAAAAGCTGGAGCCTTAATCCCATGTAAATTATGCAATCCTCCCAAAAGGACTGGATTGTATCTAACTCTTATATTTTCTCTATTTTCAATTTTTCTTATTTCTTTGTGTGCAAGAAATGAATATGGACTTACAAAATCGAAATAAAAATCAAATGGTTTAATCATTAAAACTTATTTTTTTAGCAAAGAAAATTCTTATAAACCAATAGACTACTAATCCAATTGGACCAGTGAAATAAGTAAGTATTAAAGATGGAATGCTAACAATTTTTGGGATGAAATACCTTTTACTATCTCTCACAATCCAAGAACCTGCGAATAGGCTGATCGCTAAAAAATGTAGCCAAAAAATTAGCAATAAAGCCTCATTCGCAAACATTGAATAGAGACCGTCTAGGCCATTATATAATTCAAATCCAGACAGAATGTCTCCCTCTAAATAAATTAGGTAAGATAAATAAGCATAACCAGCTCCTAAAAGTAATGGTGGAATTATAGATTGTGTTAAGAAATTCGTTATCTGATGTTGAGGGATAAATATTAATAAAAGCCAAAAAGGAATAACACCCCAGTTAGCAGCTAAATAAATATTCTCATAAGTGAGCAAGGATAATAAATTATTTATCATTAAAAATAATATAGTATATTAACTAAATGAATCCCACAGCTAATAAAAGTGATTTTGAAGATTTAACTACAAATCTTAAAGACCTGGCATATTCCTACTTAGAAAAATATAATCCTTCTAAACAACAATTAAAAGTGTATTTACTTAAAAAATATTTAACAAAGATCAAAGGAACAAAGTCAAAAAGGGAAGTAACCTCAATCATAGATGAAATAATTTTAAACTTAGAAAAAAATAAAATTTTAAATGATGAAATGTATTCAGACTCAAAAGCTCGAATGTTTTTAAGAAGAGGTTATTCACTAAATAAAATTAATCAATCTTTGAGAAACAAAGGTATAGATAGTAAATTTATAAAGCAAAGTATTGATAAAATAAAAGAAAATGAAATCGAACCTGATTTTGTTTCAGCTTTAAAATTATGCAAAAGAAGAAGAATAGGTCCAATACGACCAGATGATAATCGTGAACTATTTTATAAAAAAGATATGGGTATTTTAGCTAGAGGAGGATTTAGTTTTGAACTATCAAAAAGAGTTTTAGATTTGGAAAAAACAGAGTTTTATAAGTTAATTAAAATTATCTGATTTTCTATTTTTCTCCTCTTCAACTAAAATATCAAGTTTCCTTTTAAGTGCATTTCTAACTAAAATAAAAAATAAAACGCCAAAAAGAGTTACTGATAAAATAATTATAGTAATAGTTTTAATCATTTAAATTTTCTGCTCTTTTAATTAATAAACTGGGGTTTTTGTAGTCTTCTTTTCCGTACAAAAACGGTTTTTCATCCAAAGTTTTAATGATGGCTCCAGCATTTTGAGCGACTGCGTGACCGGCAGCATAGTCCCATTCATTGGCTCTTTCTCTAGCGGCATAAATATCATATTCACCAGTAGCTATTACACAGAATTTATATGAGCTTGCCATTTTTACTATAGAAGTGACATTAAATTCTTTTAGTTTGTTTAAAATAGTATCCGAAGGTTTTACCACACTTGATAAAGCTACAATTTTGCCTTGAGGTTGTTTTTTTTTACAATTAATTTTCCTAGTCATTTCGTTTTCAATTAAATAACTTTCACCAGGACCGTAAGTATAAAAAAGTCTATTTTTTTTTGGAACTCCTACCAAGCCAATAATTGGAATAGAATTTATTACTAGTGCAGCATTTAAAGTATATTCTTCTTTACCAGCAATATACTCTTTTGTACCATCGATAGGATCTATCAACCAAAATATTTTCGCTTTATTTTTTACATTCATTTTAACAGTTTCTTCAGAAATTATTGGTAGATTAGGTGTGAGTTCTTTAATCTTATTAGTAATCATTTCATTTACTTTTAGATCACCATTGCTAACAGGTGATTTGTCGTCTTTAATTTCTATTTTTAATCCCTTTTCATAAAGATCAATAGAAACTTTCCCTGCATTTTTAAAAGTTTCAATTAGATTTTCGCTTATAGATTTTAGTTCATTAGTGTTCATAATCTATTTTCTCAAGTTTAACATATTTAACATTAATTACTCTTTTGCCATAATTTTCAAAATTTACTGTTACTTTATTACCAATTATTGATTGGACCTGGCCTGCGCCCCAATCTTTATTTTCAGGATTAATTACATAATCCCCTGGTTCAAAATCAATAAGCATCATGGAAAATTACTGTATTTTAGATTATACACTTTAAAAATGAATTCACTAGGAATTAATAAACCAAAAAAAGAGACCAAGGTGGTAGTAGCAATGTCCGGCGGAGTAGACTCATCCGTTGTAGCCGCACTCATGAAACAGGAAGGATATGATGTTACTGGTATAACATTAAAGTTATACAATGATACTAAACAGTCAAAAGAGGGTAGACAGTGTTGTGCCGGTCAAGATATTTTAGATGCAAAAAGAGTATCTGAAAACATTAATATTAATCACAAAATTTTATTTTATCAAAAAAAATTTAAATCAGAGGTAATAGACTCTTTTATAGACAGTTACGCTGCCGGTGAGACACCGATACCATGTGTACAATGTAATCAAACAGTAAAGTTTAGGGATTTATTTAAATATGCAAAAGAGTTAAAAGCTGATGCGTTAATAACAGGTCATTATGTTTCTAGATTTAAAGTAAATGATCACGCTAACTTGTACAGAGCAAAAGATCAAAAGAGAGATCAAAGTTATTTTTTATTTAACACTACGCAAGAACAATTAGATTATCTAAGATTCCCTCTAGGTGAAATTGATAAATCAGAAACAAGAGCAATAGCTGAAAAATTAAAATTAAATGTTGCAACAAAACCTGATAGTCAAGATATCTGTTTTGTTCCTAATGGAGATTATGCATCAGTGATAAAAAAATTTAGGCCGGAGTCTTTTAAACCTGGTAAAATTCTTGATCTTGACGGCAAACAAATAGGAGAACACGATGGAATTATTAATTATACGATTGGCCAAAGAAAAGGAATTAAGATTGCAAGCAACAATCCATTATATGTTGTTAATATAGATGCTGGCAACAATACTATAATTGTTGGAAACAAAGAATGTCTTGAAGTTAAAGAGATTAAATTAAGAGATTTAAATATTCTTGGACATAAAAAAGAATTTAATAAAACTATTGATATTAAAGTAAGATCTACGGGCAAGTTGTTAAAAGCTAAAGTTGATATATTTGAAAATTCTGCTGATGTTAAAATTTTAGATAAAGAAACAGGAATTTCTCCGGGCCAAGCATGTGTTTTTTATTCTAATGATAAAATTGGGGATAAAGTTCTTGGTGGTGGATGGATACACACGACTATAAATAATAATTTATCCACGAAGTTAACAGGATAAATTATTGCTCGTTTAAAGTGATAACAAAATTTTTTCCCTGTGATTTAATGTAACTAATTAAGAGGCAACTCTTAACTGGCCAATTAAGGAAAAACCGAGAGGTTCAAGCTTAAAGGGCAGAAAGGTGAACCTAGTAGCGCTAGAATAGTTCATCGATACGGCTTGGCGGTAGCGCCTACAACGACGAGCCAAAACTACTAAATTTCTGGGCGAAAGCCTAGAAATTTATGTGGTTCTCTTCCATAAAAACCGTGTCAGCAAATAAAATAAAATTACACCAACGAAATAGTTCCATTCCAAAGCGTGTTTAAAGTGAGTATTACCTTTATTAATGAGAATAGGTATACTTAAGATAGCAACAGCAGCTAAAATACATACTAGAATAGCTTTAAGAATTAAAAAATTTTTATTAATTAAATCTCTTAGCTTATGTTTAATTTTAAAAAAATGATAAACTAAAATTCCTTGGGCTATTATTTCAAAAATTATAAATAATAACAAAACCACTCTTCTGAATAATTTATAAATTTGTAGATCAAATTTAATTCCCAGAAAAATTGAGTGAATTGCTAATAATACAGCAGATAAGACTCCAAAAGTTTTGAATTTGTGGTTAATGCTAGTTTGATTTATTTTATTAACTAAGTTGCAATTATTTGCCCAATAATAATAAAGCATTATCGCAGTAGTAATCATTGCAGGTTTGAATATTAAATATTGGGGAAAAGTTCTTGATGCTCTACTTATTGATAGGCTTCCATCTAAATAAGGAATTGAAAACCCAGACCTTCCTATATGATCGACAGTAAAAAAAGTATTTTCTAACAAATCGTAATTTTGAGATATAAATAAGCAAAAATTTATTGCTAAAAGCGGTATAAAAAATATCCATAAACTCAATTTTCTTATTTGAGTTATTTCATTCATAATAATTCTTTAAATTATTTTTTCTTATTTCTTTTTCTTGCCCTTCTTTTTTTTGAGCCAATTTTTCTTCTACCACGGTGCTTTTTAGGATAACCCATATTTTTGCCTCCTTTTAGTATCTTAATTAGACAATTAATATATAAAGATCAATTATAAATATCTTATGAAAAATTCTATAAAAACATTCCTAAAACATCCAACAAAAGACAACTCAAATAGATCTGCAAATCCAGCTGTAATTAGGGCATCTACCATTCTTTTTAATACCATGCAGGAACTTTATCAGCATGAAAAAAAAATAAAGAAAAATCAAAAAATTAGTCATTATAGTTATGGACGTTACGGTAGCTCTACGACTATTGAACTAGAAAATATACTAAAAGAATTAGAACAAGCATTTCACGTTTTTTTAACAGGAACTGGTTTTGGTGGAGTTGCTTTAGCAATAATGAGTATATGTAGGCCAGGAGATGAAATTTTAGTTTCTGACAATGTGTATGGCCCTACCAAAGAAATTTCTGAGAAACTTTTAAAGGAATTTAATGTTACAGCAAAATTTTATAATCCCGACTCTTTCGATGACTTAAAAAACAAAATATCCAAAAAAACAAAAATGATTTTAGTAGAAAACCCTGGTAGTAATACTTTTGAATTCCAGGATTTATCTAAAATTGTAAATTTAGCTAAGAAGAAAAAAATTCTCACTTTTCTTGATAATACTTGGGGAACACCATTATATCTTAAACCTCTAAAACTTGGATTCGATATGTCATTTTCATCTGCTACTAAGTATTTTTCTGGTCACTCCGATGCTATGGGAGGCTCACTTGCAGTTAATAAAAAAGTTTTTAATAGAATAATGTTTTTTTACAAGCTTTCCGGCTACAGAATGTCTGCTGATGAAGCTTATTTAATTATAAGAGGTTTAAGAACACTAGATACTAGATTGAACCAGCATTATGAAAATACTAAACAAGTAATTAATTTTTTAAAAAAGCATAAAAAAATAAAAGAAATACTTTATCCATACAAACCCTCGAGTAAAAATTATAAACTTTGGAAAAAATATTACACCGGCGCTACAGGTTTATTATCAGTGGTAATTAAAAGTAAGAATAAAGCTTCTGTAATAAAGTTTGTCAATTCGTTAGAACTTTTTGGTATTGGTTACAGCTGGGGAGGATTCGAAAGTCTTGCAATTCTTCAAGAACTTAAATCAAACAAAAAAGGCGAATATATTCAGGGTAGGAAATATTATAGATTCAATAAAGATGAACATATTGTTAGATTGCACATTGGTTTAGAAGATCCAAAAGATTTGATTAATGATTTAAAAAATTGTTTAAGGTACATTAAGTAGTGCAAAAATTTTTTCCAAACAAATTATCTTTAATTGTTTTAGTATCTGCTTGTAGTGTAATTTTAATTTCAATGGGCCTAAGACAAACTTTTGGTTTATTTTTTGAAGCATTTGAAAATGGTCTAGGAGTTACAAGAACTGAATTCGGGCTCGCTATTGGTATTCAAATGTTGTTTTGGGGAATTTTTGCACCAATCTTTGGAATTTTGGCAGATAAATTTGGAGGAAACAAAGCTGTATTTTTAGGTTTTTTGATTTTTGCATTGGGAATTTTTATGCTTTACTCAGGTCCCAATACAGGCATTTATTTTCAAATAGCGCTAGGAGTTTTAGTAGGTATCGCTTTAGGTGCGACAGCTATTGGTGTTCCTGTTTCAGAGGTGGGTAAACATTTTCCTAACGAAACTAGAACTATTGCAACAGGGATAGTTACAGCTGCAGCTTCAATAGGATATTTTCTTTCACCCTTATTAACAAAATATAGTTTGGTGCAATTTGATTGGGAAACTACTCTTAGATATTTTATGATTTTTATCTTTTTCGGATTGATTGTATCTTTATTTCTATTCCCAGTAAAAACAGTAATAAACTCTTCTCAGGCAGACAGAGACCAGACTTTTTTGTCAGCTTTAAAAGAAGCTTTCTCACATAAAGGTTATGTGCTCCTAGTTCTGGGATTTTTCGTATGCGGTTTTCAAATAACTTTAGTTGGAACACATATTCCCGGCTACATGCAAGATAGAGGTATGGCGGGTTGGTCTGCAACTATCATATTAGCATTAATTGGTTTTTTTAATATTTTTGGCACTTTAGGCATGGGTTATCTTGGTACAAAATATAAGAAAAAAAATCTGTTGAGTATTCTTTATTCCTTAAGAGCAGTGAGTATATGTATTTTTATTTTTTCACCCCCATCTATGTTAAACTCAATTATTTTTGGCGTAACATTTGGTTTATTGTGGTTGTCTACTGTTCCTCCAACTAATGGAATAGTTGCCCAAATATTTGGAACGAAATACTTAAGTACTTTATTTGGCATTGTCTTTTTATGTCATCAATTTGGAGCCTTTGCTGGAGCTTTTCTGGGAGGATATTTTTTTGATAATTTTGGTAGTTATGACTATGCCTGGTACATGGCTATTGCACTTTCTATTTTCGCAACTCTTGTTCACTACCCGATTAATGAGACTAGAATACAGCGTGTGGATAACACTATCTAAGGTTGTATTTTGAGTCCCTAAGTGAATCAAAAGTGAATCAAAACGAGAACATTTAAACTATTCAACTTTTAATTGTGGATAGTTTTTTATTTAAATACTTCTAAATATTTAATATTCTTTTAATAACAAAAGGAGCAAAAATGTTTTCAAAAAGATTAGGTTCAAAATTAGATAAGTTTCATTTATTAAAACACCCTTTTTACCAAATTTATTGGAATGAAGGAAAGTTGACCAGAGAAATAATTAAGGATTACGCAGAACAATATTATCAACACGTAAAAGCTTTTCCTAGATATATAAGCGCTACACACTCGATTTGTGAGGACATAGAAAAAAGACGAATTCTACTAGAAAATTTACAAGATGAGGAAACCAAAGATGGTGATCATCCAAAGCTATGGAAGAACTTCGCAAAGGCATTAGGAGCCGATGAAAAAGAAATCGAGAAAGTAAAACTTGATTGGTTTACAAAAGACATGATTGATAACTTTTTTTCTCAGGCTAGAAAATCTTATGCTGAGGGACTTGCATCGTTATACACTTATGAGAGACAAATTCCAGAAATTGCTGAAACTAAAATTCAAGGATTAAAAAAATTTTACGGAGTAAGTTCTAAAGAAGGTTTGGAATTTTTTGAAGCTCACAAGTCTGCTGATGTCATTCATAGAGCAGAATGTGAAAAATTATTAGATAGTTTGTCAGAAGATGAACAAGAAAAAGCCGAAACAGCTTCTTTATTAACAGCAAGATATCTTTGGAATTTTTTAAGTGGTATGACTTCCAAGCACAAACTTCAAAATATTGCTGCCTAAAGTTCGTAAATTTAATAATTAGATGAAAAACGATAATCATGTTTGGGACAACAAACATCCTACTGCTCAAATGCTTGGTCGGTGGCAACCATGGCATGCAGGTCACCAAAAACTTTTTGAAGAAACTCTAAAAAAAACTGGGCAAGTAAATATAATGGTTAGAGACGTTAAAGGTGTTGACGATAACCCATTCGATTTTGAGACTGTGAAAGAAAACATTATTGAAGCTCTAAAAGATTATAAAAATAGAATACAAGTTACTTTAGTCCCAAACATTACCAATATTTGTTATGGGAGAGGTGTTGGTTACAAAATAGAGGAGATCGTTTTAGATGAGAAAACACAACAGATTTCAGCAACAAAAATCAGGGAACAGATGAGAAAGGAGGGTAAATTAAAATAGTTGAGAATCGTTCTCACTTGACCTGCAATTAGCGTCTTTATATAAAATCACAATGTTTACTAACAATCCATTTTCAAATTTAGCAGAAATAATCCCAGCAATAGCTATGCAAGGATTTGTTTTAGCTATGGCAGCTCTTACGTTAATAGGTGTATTAGTTGACATAAGGCATAAAAAAAATGTGAAATATTTTTTTGAGAATGCAAAAAAAGCTAAAAAAAATGCTCAAATTGAATTAACGACAGGCAAAAGAACTGCTGTTATCTTAAAGACTGTTGCACATGATATAGCAACAACATCTGAACTAGGTTGGGGAAAAAGAAGATTAGCCCACGTGTTAGGAATGTACGGTACAATAATTTTTTGGATTAGTTCTGCTATTCTAATTTTTTCTTATTCTTCTGTTGGCATTGAAACCCCATCATCTTTAACAGCTTTATGGCACATAGGAGCAATTTTAACTTGTTTAGGTGGCTACTGGTTTTGGTTTTTTTTAAGAGTAGATGTTTCTGCTGAGGCACATCCGTGGTACAGAATAATAAAAGCAGATTTATTTGTTTTAGCTTTATTAGCGTGTGCAACATTTGGTTTAGCATGGTCTTACACACAACATTCAGGGATGACCGGTTTAAGTTATTTATTTTTAGTTTTATTTATTTTTTCAAATCTAGTTTTGTTTGGAGGCGTTTACTGGTCAAAATTTGCGCATATGTTTTATAAACCTGGTGCTGCTATACAAAAGAATTTAGCAGAAGCCGACGGATCTAGAGACAATTTGCCACCACCAGCTGAAGCTCCAGAGCAATTTGGACTAGGAATTAAAAGAGAACAACCAAAGCATTATTAGGAAATTTATGATATTAAACTTTAAAGAGGGGAAATAATTTATGTCAACTTTTGTATATATGACACGATGTGATGGATGTGGTCACTGCGTAGATATCTGTCCTTCAGATATAATGCATATCGATGAGACAATAAGACGAGCAAAAAATATTGAGCCAAATTTTTGTTGGGAATGTTATTCATGTGTTAAAGCTTGCCCAAACCATGCAATAGACGTTAGAGGTTATGCAGATTTCGCACCAATGGGCCACAGTGTTAGAGTAAGAAGAGAGGAAGAAAAAGGGACTATTTCTTGGAGAATTAAATTTAGAAATGGAACTGAAAAAAATTTCGTTTCACCAATCACAACTAAACCCTGGGGAAAATTTATTCCAAAACTAGCTGAAGAGGATAAACCTAATCAAGGTGAGATAACCACTCAAAGACTTTATACAGAACCAAAAGGCCTTAATATTGATGGAGATCTGCCAACGGTAGATAAAGACTCATTTAAGAAAGGTGTTTACTATTAATGGCTAATGTAAAAACTCACGTTGAAGAGAGCGATATTTTAATTATCGGCGGTGGTATGGCCGGTACTGGAGCAACATTTGAAGCTAGACATTGGGGAAGAGATTTAAAAATAGTTTGTGTTGAAAAAGCCAACATCGATAGAAGTGGTGCTGTAGCTCAAGGTCTTTATGCAATCAATTGTTATATGGGTATGCAGTGGGACGAAAATCAACCAGAAGATCACGTTAGATATGCTCGAAATGATTTAATGGGTATGGTTAGAGAGGATTTAGGTTACGACATGGCTCGTCACGTAGACTCTACAGTTCATATGTTTGATGAATGGGGTTTACCGATGATGAAGAATGAAAAAACAGGAAGGTATTTACGAGAAGGAAAATGGCAAATCATGATACATGGTGAAAGCTACAAACCTATTGTTGCTGAGGCCGCAAAAAAATCAGCTAATAAGATTTATAACAGAATTATGATCACTCATCTTTTAATGGATGATGAAAAAGAAAATCGAATAGGTGGAGCTGTTGGTTTTAATATGAGAACTGGAGATTATCATGTGTTTAAAGCAAAAGCTGTCATTGTTGCAGCAGGAGGAGCTTCACATATTTTTAAACCGAGAGCTGTTGGAGAAGGAATGGGAAGAACTTGGTATGCCCCTTGGAGTAATGGTTCTGCTTACGCACTGCCAATAGCTGTTGGAGCAAAGATGACTCAAATGGAAAACAGAATTGTCTTATGTAGATTTAAAGATGGATATGGTCCAGTTGGTGCATATTTTTTACATTTAAAAACTTACACTCAAAATGCGAATGGAGAGAACTACGAAAAAAAATGGTATGATCATACAAAGGAAATGGTAGGAGAATATATCGACCACCATCCAACACCCACATGTTTAAGAAACCACGCTTTTATTCAGGAAGTACAAGCAGGTGGCGGACCTATACACATGGTAACTAAAGAAGCCTTTCAAGATCCTCATTTAGAGACTGTTGGTTGGGAAAATTTTTTAGGAATGACTGTTGGTCAAGCTGTGGTATGGGCTTCACAAAATATCGATCCAAAATACACTAATCCAGAACTTACAACGTCCGAACCTTATGTGATGGGTTCACATGCAACATGTTCTGGAGCTTGGGTGAGTGGACCAGAGGACCTTTCTCCTCCAGAATATTTTTGGGGTTACAATAGAATGTTAACAGTTGATGGTTTATTTGGCGCTGGTGATACCGTAGGTGGGAGTGCACATAAATTTTCTTCAGGTTCTTTTACAGAAGGAAGATTAGCCGCGAAAGCTGCTGTGAAATATATTGAAGATAAAAAAGCCGATGGCATTAAAGTAAGTGATAAACAATATAAAGATTTAAAAGAAGTTATTTATAAGCCTTTAGAAAATTATACAGTAGGAAGAAATGAAATAACTGGTGGAACTGTTTCACCAAGTTATATTTCTCCTATTCAAGGTTTGCAAAGACTTCAAAGAATAATGGATGAGTACGTTGGGGGAATTGCCACAAACTACATGACAAATGAAAACATGCTTAACAGAGGATTAGAATTATTAAAATGGTTAGAGGAAGATTTAGAAAATGTTGGTGCTGAAGATTATCATCAGCTAATGAGAGCATGGGAATTAAAACACAGAACTATTACCTCGCAATGTGTTACGGAGCATACAAAATTTAGAGAAGAAACTAGATGGCCAGGTTACTACTATCGAGGAGACCATTTAAAGCTTGACGACGACAACTGGCATTGTTTAACTGTTTCAAGACGAGATCCTAAAACTAAAAAGTTTACAATGGAGAAAGTTCCTGTTTACCACATTGTAGATGAAAAGAAGGAAAAGAAAGCTTCATAAAGTTTAATGGAGCTGTTAGAAAAATCGGATAACGAAATTAAAGATATAGCTCAGCCAATCTGGGATAATTTAGTAAAATCTTCAAATATTAAAGATTACGGCGGTTTTACAAAAGATTTTTCTTCACAAATGTTATATGGAGCAAATGAAGTTGAGCTTGGAAAGCAATGGGCTAACAATAAATTACTTACGAGTCTCTCAGAAAAACAGGAATTTCTTGGAACAATAAGAAGAAACCAATTTATTACTGTTCTCTATAAACAGAAAAGCCAAACAATGCCTGGTGAATTCCTAGGTAGATTAGTCATAGGTGAAGAGGACGGTCTCGTGAAAGTTTTTGGAGCAACAATTTATTAAGATTGACTTCTCGCCTATACAGGCATAATTAAGATTATGCTTGAGATTTACCTTCCTATTGTTCAAGTTAACATAGATATTTTTTTATTACTTTTTTTAAGTTTATTAGTAGGAGTTCTTTCCGGCCTTTTTGGAGTAGGTGGTGGTTTTTTGATGACACCATTTTTAATTTTTATGGGCATACCTCCAGTCTACGCAGTACCAAATGAAGTAAATAATATCTTAGCTACTTCTGTTTCTGGATCATTAACACATTGGTTCAAAAATACCCTTGATTACAAGATGGGAATTATGATTGTTGCTGGAGGAGTAGTTGGAACTTTTCTCGGCATCACAACATTTACCTATTTTGACGGAATTGGAAAAATAAGTGTGATTATTTCTTTACTATATATGTATTTATTGGCAATCGTTGGTACACTAATGCTTATTGAAGCACTAAGAACAGCTACGCAAAAGAAAACAATTAAGAAAAAACTTCACGAGCACAATTGGTTGCAAGGATTACCACTAAGAATGAGATTTCAAAAATCTAGACTGTATGAAAGTGCCTTAACTCCAATCTTATTAGGTTTGGTAGTAGGATTTGTGGCAGCCATGATGGGCATTGGGGGAGCTTTTCTAATGGTACCAGCTATGATTTATATTGTAGGCATGCCGGTCAGATTAATACCTGGAACTTCTTTATTTGTGACAATTTTTATAAGCGCAATAGTTACTGTTCTTCATTCATTTAATTATGGCTCAATAGATTTCTTTTTGGTTGTGCCTTTAATACTTGGTTCAATTGTGGGTGTACAACTTGGTCAAAAATTAGGACAATATTTAGATAGCAATCAATTAAAATCTTTATTCGCATTATTATTATGTAGTGTGGCAATTGCAATTGGTTACGATACATTCTTTAGAGATCATTCAAAATTAATTAACGAACAACAAATAACTAAAGTTGATCTAAATAAGTATGCAGAGTTTTCACTTAAATTATCAAACGAATTTCCTTTTTTGTACGGTGCTTTTGCAATTATTATTGCTATTGCACTAGGAATTTTAGCAGCTTGGTTAAGAAAATTAATTTCAGATTTTAGAAATAAAAAACCAAAAGAGGAAGTAAAATTCCCTGTAAAATAATTACTTTCTTTTATATTTTTGCTTCTCAGGAATTACACCTCTAACACCACCTCTTGGATCTTCAACATCTCCCTTTCTTCTAGGAATTAAATGAATGTGACAGTGCATTATTGATTGTCCTGCATCTTTTCCGATATTTACACCTACATTGAAAGCACTTATTTCATTATCTAAATTTTTCAATTCTTCTTTTTGCTTCTTTAAAATTTCGTCTAAGTCATTCATTTCTTTTTTTGTAAGATTAAAAAAATCTTCTACATGCCTGTTTGTAACGATCAGAGTATGATGTTTTGTGACAGGATAAGCGGTATCTCTTATTATGAAAAAATTTTCTGTTGAATAGATAACTTTACAATTAGTTTTATCGCAAAATATACAGCCTTCTTTGTTAGAAGACATTATGCACTTCGGTAAAGTTTAGTCATAACGAATTCTCTATGACCTAAAGCTTCCGCGCAAGTTAATCTGCCATTGGCAACCTTAAGAGTTGTCTCTATAAGCTTATCTCCGGCTTGATCTAAATTCATTTCTCTAGATAAAATTTTTGAAACATCGCAATCTACATGCTCACTCATTAGTTTAGCTGTTAAAGGATTTGCAGTAAGCTTGACCACAGGTTCTATTGGATTACCAATAATATTTCCTTGTCCAGTGGGGAACAGATGAATATTAAACCCACCAGCAGCTTGTAAAGTAACACACTCTGCAGCTGCGGATGAAGTGTCCATAAAATAAAGACCTTTTCCTTTTTTTGGTTCTTCAGCTGGCTCTAGAACGTCTATAAATTTTCTTGAACCTATTTTTTGAAAGTTTCCGAATGCTTTTTCTTCTATCGTTGTTAAACCTCCAGCAATATTTCCAGCAGTCGGTTGGCTTTCTGATAAATCATCTGTTGCTTCCTTTAATATAAAATCGTTATAATCGTTCCAAGTTTTCATGAATTTTTTCTGCGCTTCTGGTGTTGCTCCTCTTTTAGCACAAACTTGTTCCGCTCCGGTTAATTCAGAAGTTTCTCCAAAACATAAATGAACGCCCATAGGTTCTAGTTTATCCATCAAATTTCCAACTGTAGGGTTAGAAGCGAGGCCTGATGTTGTATCTGATTCTCCACACTTAACCGAAATCCATAAATCACTCAAAGGACACTCTTCTCTTTGTTTTTCAGATGCCCACATAGAAAACTCTTGTGCTTTTTTTGAAGCCTTCATTATAGTTTGAATGTCTCCACTTCGCTCTATATGAAAACCTTCTACTGGTTTTCCAGTTTCTGCTATCCCATCTACAATTTTTTTTGTCCA
The DNA here is from genome assembly GCA_902625125.1 of uncultured Pelagibacteraceae bacterium. GTDB lineage: Bacteria > Pseudomonadota > Alphaproteobacteria > Pelagibacterales > Pelagibacteraceae > Pelagilacustribacter. Next base: position 2,549 of record CACOAB010000006.1, on the reverse strand, counting down.
TTTTGGCTCAATACCAATTACTATTACTGCTGCTACGTTAGGATTTCTACCAGTCCCAATCATTGTTCTAAAATGTAATTCTAAATCAGCACCAAATTGCAATCTTCCGTAGGAATGAGGTAAAGCAATGGTACCTTTTATATTGTTTGCAACTGCTTCAGCGCAAGCATTCGAAATATCATCAACTGGAAGAATGATAACGTGATTCCTTGTACCAGCTCTACCGTTCTCTCTTTTATAGCCTAAAAAACTTTTTGGAATTTTCATAATTGATTTACCACTTTTTTGTTTTAACATTGTGAACGTGAACATGTTCACCCTTTTTTATTTCTTTGACTACTTTTCCTATATCGTGCCCGTATTTGAAGATCGTATCTCCAACTTTGAGGTCTTTGAGCGCAATTTTATGCCCTAAAGGAACTTCATTTGATGATGGGACTTTAACAGTTTTGTCGTTTTCCATTATCCAGGCGCTACAATCTTGGCCTTTTTTAGTGGTTTCTATCACAACAACTCCTACGTTATCCTTTTCGTCGTGTATGATTAGATCGGGCTGTGACATAAAAATATCTAATGGATATAAACTAAAATTTAGTATAATGAAAGCTAGAATTTCAAAATACTTTAAGGAGATTTATGGCTAAAATGACGACTGAAGAAGCTTTTGTAAAAGTTTTACAAATGCATGGTATAGAACACGCATTCGGTATTATTGGCTCTGCGTTTATGCCTATCTCGGATATTTTTCCTGATGCTGGAATTACTTTTTGGGACGTTGCGCATGAAACTAATGGTGGTTTAATAGCTGATGGTTACACTCGAGCCACTGGAAAAATGTCAATGGTTGTTGCTCAAAATGGACCAGGTATAACAGGCTTAGTCACACCAATTAAAACTGCGTATTGGAACCATACCCCGCTTCTTTTAGTTACTCCTCAAGCCGCAAATAAAACAATGGGCCAAGGAGGTTTTCAAGAAGTAGAACAAATGAATTTATTTAAAGACATGGTTTGTTATCAAGAAGAGGTAAGAGATCCATCAAGAATAGCGGAAGTTTTAAATAGAGTTATCGAAAAAGCCATAAGAGGTTCAGCTCCAGCACAAATTAATGTTCCAAGAGATTATTGGACACAAGTAATAGACATTGAACTACCTCCAATCGTGAGATTAGAAAGACAAGCTGGCGGAGTTACAGCAATCCAAGAGGCTGCAAAGCTTTTGTCAGATGCAAAGTTTCCAGTAATTTTATCAGGAGCTGGAGTAGTAATTGGTGGAGCTATAAAAGACTGTGTAAAGCTAGCTGAAAAATTAGACTCCCCTGTGTGTTCCGGATATCAACATAATGATAGTTTTCCAGGAAGTCATCCTTTGGCTGTGGGTCCACTAGGCTACAATGGTTCAAAAGCTGCAATGGAATTAATCGCAAAAGCAGATGTGGTTCTAGCGCTAGGTACAAGATTAAATCCTTTTTCAACATTACCTGGATATGGAATTGACTATTGGCCGAAAAATGCAAAAATTATTCAAGTAGATTTAAATTCAGACAGAATTGGTTTAACAAAAAAAGTTACAGTTGGAATTTGCGGGGATGCAAAGTTAGTAGCTCAACAATTATTAGAAAAACTGTCTCCTAAGGCAGGAGATGTCGATAGACAAAAACGAAAAGATTTAATTCATCAAACTAAGTCAGCGTGGTTACAAAAACTTTCTAGTTTAGATCATGAAGACGATGATCCAGGAACAGTTTGGAACAAAGAAGCTAGAGATAGAGATAAAGATAGAATGTCACCAAGACAAGCTTGGAGAGCAATTCAAGCTGGAATGCCGGAAGACGTAATTATTTCTAGCGATATAGGAAACAATTGTGCGATAGGAAATGCTTATCCAACTTTTGAAAAAGGAAGAAAATATTTAGCTCCAGGATTATTTGGACCTTGCGGTTATGGTTTTCCCTCTATTTTGGGTGCAAAAATTGGTTGTCCTGAAACACCAGTGATCGGTTTCGCAGGAGATGGAGCGTTTGGAATAAGCATGAACGAAATGAGCTCATGTGCAAGAGAAGAATGGCCTGCTATATCAATGGTTATTTTTAGAAATTATCAATGGGGAGCAGAAAAAAGAAATACAACTCTTTGGTTTGATAATAATTTTATCGGCACAGAACTAGATCCTGAATTGAGTTATGCAAAAGTTGCTAATGCATGTGGTTTAAAAGGTGTTACTGTAAAAACTATGGAAGAAACCACAAAAGCAATAAAGCAATCATGTGAAGATCAAAAGAAAGGCATTACTACATTCATTGAAGTTATACTAAACCAGGAATTAGGAGAGCCATTTAGACGTGACGCGATGAAAAAACCTGTAAGAGTAGCTGGTATAAAAAAAGAGGATATGAAGCCTCAAAAAGGTTTAAATTAACACTTAATGAGTTCAAAAAGCACAAACAAAAGTTTTGGCTTACTTTTTTTTATTGTTTTTTTAATCTTAGGTTTATGGCCATTAAAAAACGGTGAAAGTTTTAATCACTATTTTATATTAATTTCTTTAAT
>CACOAB010000005.1 GCA_902625125.1 uncultured Pelagibacteraceae bacterium | reverse complement strand
GGTAAATGATCTAGAAAAACAAGAAGATAAAAAAAGAATTTGGAGACGAAAAGTAAACTTAGAGATTAAGAAGAATTACAAAAAAATTTTTAATTTGATTGATAAATTAATTTTTTTAAAAGTACCAAGCTTTAGATATGTTTTGAAATGGAGACTTTTACAAGAAAAGAAATTAAGAATTACAGGAAAAGGAAATAAAATTATGAGCAATAAAGAAATTAATAAGTTTATTATGTATTATGAAAGACTGACAAAACATATGCTTGAAATATTACCTAAATCAGCTGATGCGATAATAAGCATTGATCGCAAGCATAGACTTAAATCAATTAAATTCAATTAATGAAAAAATATACTCTTATAATTTTATTGTTACTTTTTAATAATCATCTCTATGCAAAAGATGATTTAAAGTTTTATTTAAAAAAAGCTTTGACTAATAATTTGAAATTGAACGCAGAAAGAAAAAACTTTGAGTCTGCAAAACAAAGTAAAAATATTTCAAGAAGTGAGTTTTTACCAAGCATAACTCTTTCGGGAGATCAAAAAAGTACTACCTCCACAAATCGTACTAATCAAAGTGGATCTAGTCTAGCTGATAACAATCTAGATTCAGAGACTAAAAAAATTTTAGTAGAGCAAAAAATTTTTACTGGATTTAAGGGATTAAATACTTTTAAGAAATCTGAGCTAGAATTAGAAAAAGCAAATTTATCACTTAAAAATATTAAACAACAAACCATTTTAGATACCGCTTCAGCTTATTTTGATTTAATTTTTAAGTCCAAAAATGAAGTTTTTAATTCATCAAATGTTGACTTATTTGAAAGGCAGGTTGACTCAGATAGTGCTAGACTTCAAAAAGGAGAAATAACTTTAACTGATTTGGCGCAATCAGAGTCATCTTTAGCTGGAGCAAGAGCTAATTTAATAAAGGCTAAGACTGAATTACTTACTTCCAAGACAAATTTTGAGAGAGTAACAAGAGAAAAATCACCTAATGCACAAAATTTAAACGATACAGTAATATTAATGCTGCCAAATTCACTTGAAGAGTCTCTTAAATTAGCTGACATGAGCAATATTGATCTTTTGATTTCTAAACTAGATTATGAAATAGCTATTAAAGAATTAAATATTGAAAGAGCCAGGCTATCTCCCTCTGCTTCACTAAATTATTCAAGGTCAGAAAACAGAGATTTTAGCTCTACAATAGATGAGACTGACCAAGAATCTGTCCAAGCGACTATCACATGGCCAATAATTAAAGGGGGTGAAAATATTTCATCAATTAAAAAGTCTTCATACAAAAAAGAGCAACAACAGTTAATTTTAAAGGACACAAAAAATAGATTGAATACTGAAATTGTAAATGCTTGGTCTGAATATCAATCTAATAAAAGCGTTTTAGAAGCAACTAGAGCACAACTCAAAGCTGCTGAAATAGCTAATGAAGGTATAACATTAGAATACGACTCTGGCAGCTCCAGAACTACTCTTGAACTAATTCAATCTAGAAGCTTGCTTTTAGATGCTAGAATCACTTTTGCTAAATCTGAGAAAGATTTCATTATATCTCAATTTGAACTAGCTAAAAAATTAGGGACCTTATCCATTAATTCAATTAAATAGCAGATTTTTAGCCTTTTTAAAATTTCTTGAAAAAAAGAACAAAATGTGTACATTTGTATTATCGATTCGAACAACAAAAAAAGGATAAAAAATGACTAAAAATAACTTAAAAATCGTAAAATCAGACGATAAAAAACAAAAAGAATTGAAAGAGAAGAGCAAATCTTTAGAGGCTGCAATAAGCCAAATAGATCAAAATTTTGGTAAAGGCTCCGTAATGAGACTTGGTCAACAACAAGCTTTAGACGTTGAAGCTATTTCAACTGGTTCATTAAGCTTAGACTTAGCGTTAGGAATAGGCGGTCTTCCAAAAGGTAGAATTATTGAAATTTATGGACCTGAGTCTTCAGGAAAAACAACTTTAGCCTTGCAAGTGGTCGCGGAAGCACAAAAAGCAGGTGGAATATGTGCTTTTGTGGATGCCGAACATGCTATGGATCCTGTTTATGCCAAAAAACTTGGCGTTAAAACCGAGGAACTTTTAATTTCACAACCAGACACTGGCGAGCAAGCATTAGAAATAACTGATACATTAATAAAATCGGGATCAATTTCAGTATTGGTAGTAGACTCAGTTGCTGCATTAACTCCAAAAGCAGAATTAGAGGGAGAAATGGGTGACCATCACGTTGGGTTACAATCGAGACTTATGAGTCAAGCTTTAAGAAAAATTACTGGATCAGTATCTAAATCTAACACAATGGTTATTTTCATTAATCAGATAAGGATGAAAATTGGAGTAATGTTTGGAAATCCAGAAACAACATCAGGAGGAAATGCTCTTAAATTTTATTCTTCTGTAAGAATGGATATTAGAAGAATAGGTGCAATTAAAGAAAAAGACCAAATTATTGGTAACTCAACAAGGGTTAAAGTAATTAAAAACAAAGTTGCACCGCCATTTAAAGTTGTTGAATTCGATTTAATGTATGGAAAAGGCATTAGTAAATTAGGAGAACTAATTGATCTTGGTACCAAAGCCGGAGTAGTAGAAAAATCTGGAGCTTGGTACGCATATAAAGGTGAAAAAATTGGACAAGGTAGAGAAAATGCAAAAATCTATCTCCAAAAGAACCCAAATATAGCTGCAGAAATTGAGAAAATTATAAGAGATCAAGCATCTGCGATTACTAAAGAGTTAGAGGGAAATCCTTCTCCAAACGAAAAAATTAGCGATAAAAAAGAGGGAGAGTAATTCCTCAGCCATCATTTAAACGGGAAGCTTAAGCTTCCCGTTTCCCAAAACAACTTAAAATTGATCAAATCAACATTTAGTAGTTCGCGTTAAAAGCGACTAAATTAATAATAGACAACTTAGTTCAGATTGGTTCTAATTAACAATTACAATAAAAGGGGGAAAAATGAGTACACAACAAGCATCAAGCTCGAAAGTGTCTTCATCTTTAGATACCTCTCATTTGAAGGTTAAATTTCCATTTAAAGCTAAATATGGAAACTACATAAACGGAAAATTTGTAGAACCTAAATCTGGAAAGTATTTTGACAATACTTCTCCTATCACTAATGAAGTTATCTGTAAGGTGCCACGATCGAACGAGAAAGACGTTGATTTTGCTCTTGACGCAGCTCACGCAGCATTTCCAGCATGGGGAACAACATCAATTGGAGAGAGATCAAATATTCTCTTAAAAATTGCTGATGTTATCGAGAAAAATCTTAACGTTTTAGCAACAGCAGAATGTTTAGACAATGGTAAGCCTATTCGAGAATGTATGGCTGCAGATTTACCTTTGGTAATTGATCATTGGAGATATTTTGCAGGAGTAATAAGAGCAGAGGAAGGTTCAGTTGCTGAAATAAGCAATAGTGAATATTCTTACCACATACCTGAACCATTAGGTGTAGTTGGTCAGATTATACCATGGAACTTTCCGTTGTTAATGGCAACATGGAAACTTGCTCCAGCTTTGGCAGCAGGAAACTGTGTAGTATTAAAACCAGCTGAACAAACACCAGCATCAATCATGTTGTTAATGGAACTAATTGGAGATCTATTACCAGCAGGTGTTGTTAATGTTGTTAGCGGATATGGTCTTGAAGCAGGTAAACCTTTAGCTTCTTCAAAAAGAATTAAGAAGATTGCTTTTACAGGTGAAACTACTACTGGACGTTTGATTATGCAGTACGCATCTCAAAACTTAATTCCAATTACATTAGAATTAGGTGGCAAATCACCAAACATTTTCTTTGAAGATGTGTTGGCTAAAGATGACGACTTCTTTGACAAATGTTTAGAGGGTTTTGCTATGTTTACGCTTAACCAAGGAGAAGTATGCACTTGTCCAAGCAGGGCTTTAATTCAAGAATCTATATATGATAAATTCATGGAGAGAGCCATTGCTAGAACAAAAGCTGTAAAACAAGACAATCCTTTAAAAATGGAAACTATGATTGGAGCTCAAGCTTCACTTGAACAAATGGAAAAAATTAAATCTTACTTAGATCTAGGTAAGAAAGAAGGTGCCAAAGTTCTATGTGGTGGTAGTGCAGCTAAAATTAATAGCGGATTAGAAAAAGGAAACTATATCCAACCAACTATCTTTGAAGGTAAAAACAATATGCGAATATTCCAAGAGGAAATCTTTGGACCAGTAGTATCAGTTACTAAGTTTAAAGATGAAAAAGAAGCATTAGAAATAGCTAATGATACTCTTTACGGACTAGGAGCAGGAGTTTGGACTAGAGATGGTAACGTTGCATACAGAATGGGTAGAGGTATACAGGCAGGTAGAGTTTGGACAAACTGCTATCACGCATACCCAGCTCATGCTGCATTTGGCGGATACAAACAGTCTGGTATTGGAAGAGAAACTCACAAAATGATGCTAAATCATTACAGACAAGTGAAAAATTTACACGTGTCTTACAGTGAGAAAAAATTAGGCTTCTTTTAAAAAATTTAATATAATGGCCCGTGAGTCTCACGGGCCATATAATATGAAAGTAAAAGCTACATTATCTGCTAAAAAATTATTGAGTGAACTTAAGGAAGTTCACGGGAAGGATTTACTATTTCATCAATCAGGTGGTTGTTGCGATGGAAGCGCCCCAATGTGCTTTCCTGCTAAAGAGTATCAGGTTGGAAGTAGTGATGTGAAATTAGGAGATATAGACGGTACACCTTTTTATATGAATGAAGATCAATATGAGAAGTGGAAAAATACGGATTTGACTATCGATGCTGTTAAAGGGATTGGCGGCATGTTTTCTTTAGATAATGGAACGGGACAAAGATTTTTAACAAGATCTGAAATTTGCGTAGTAGTAGATAACGATAAAAAAGCATCAAATTAATCTCTTTATAGACAAGTTCTAAAATATCTGTATTTAATTAAATATGGGCCAAATTTTACTTACAGATGTTAGAAAGAAATTCCTAGATTATTTCAAAAAAAATAATCATAAAATTGTAGAGTCTAGCAACCTAGTTCCTAACAACGACCCAACCTTGATGTTTACTAATTCAGGCATGGTTCAATTTAAGAATGTGTTTACTGGCTTAGAAAAAAGAGAATACAAAACAGCTACAACATCTCAAAAATGTGTAAGGGCTGGTGGAAAACATAATGATTTAGAAAATGTAGGATACACACCAAGACACCACACCTTTTTTGAAATGTTGGGAAATTTTTCTTTTGGAGATTATTTTAAAGAACAAGCTATTCATCATGCTTGGAATTTATTGACTAAAGACTTTGGGTTACCGAAAGAAAAATTATTAGTAACTGTTTTTCATGAAGATGATGATGCATTCAATCTTTGGAAGAAAATTGCGGGGTTAAATGAAAGTAAAATAATAAAAATTTCGACATCTGATAATTTTTGGTCAATGGGGGACACAGGACCCTGTGGTCCTTGTTCTGAAATTTTTTATGATCATGGAGATAAGTTGAAAGGTGGTCAACCCGGAAGCCCTGATGAAGATGGTGATAGATTTATAGAAATTTGGAACCTTGTATTTATGCAGTACGAACAAATATCAAAAGCAAAAAGAATTGATCTGCCAAAACCCTCAGTTGATACAGGCATGGGTCTTGAGAGAATGACAGCAGTTTTACAAGGTACTCACGACAACTATAAAATCGATCATTTTCAAAAAATAATGGCTGCTTCATCTGATATAACAAAGACTTCAATCGATAGTAAAACAATAGCAAGCCACAGAGTTATTGCCGATCACTTAAGAGCAAGTAGTTTTTTAATTGCTGAAGGAATATTACCTTCAAATGAAGGACGCGGATATGTTTTAAGAAGAATTATGAGAAGAGGGATGAGACACGCTCATTCTTTAGGTAGCAAAAATCCTGTTTTTTATAAACTTTTTGAAGTTTTATTAAACGAGATGCATAACAGTTATCCAGAATTAGCAAATGGTAGAGAGTTGATAGTTGAAACTCTTAAAAATGAAGAAGAGAAATTTTCTTCTCTTTTAGAGCGCGGCATGAAAATACTCGATGAAAATTTAAATAAAGTTCAAAATAAAACTCTTCCAGGTATAGAAGCTTTTAAATTATATGATACTTATGGGTTTCCCCTTGACCTTACTGCTGACATCCTAAGAGGTAAAGATATTAAAGTAGACAGTATTGGTTTTGAGAAGGAGATGGAAAAAAGCAAAACTTTAGCAAGAGCAAATTGGAAAGGATCTGGAGATAAGTCTGTTGAGGAAAGGTGGTTTAAAATTAGAGAGGAACTTAGCCCCACTGAATTTTTGGGTTATGAATTTGATAAAGCTGAAGGTGTAATAATTAAAATTTCAAAAAAAGGTAAATTTGTAGACTCTGCTAGTAAAGGAGATGAAATAGAAGTCATAACAAATCAAACTCCATTTTATGGAGAGTCTGGTGGTCAAGTAGGTGATCAGGGTATTATTTTTAGTTCTAATTGTAAAATTAAAGTTAACGATACTCAAAAAAAAATGGGTGATTTATTTGTCCATTACGGAAAAGTTGAAACAGGTTCAATTTCAATTGGGCAAAGCGTTAACTTAGAAATAGATGTTTTAAAAAGAAATAATTCGAAAGCTAATCATTCAGCCACTCATTTATTGCATGAGTCGTTGAGAAGAACCTTGGGAAAACACGTGACACAAAAAGGATCATTGGTCTCTCCTGAAAGGTTAAGATTTGATTTTAGTCATAATAAACCAATTGAAAAAGAGGAAATGACTAAAATAAACAATATAGTTAATGATGTAGTAACTGGATCTACAGACGTTCAAACAAGAATAATGACCCCAAAGGAGGCAGTTAATATGGGTGCTCTTGCATTATTTGGGGAAAAGTATGGAGAGGAAGTAAGAGTGGTTTTCATGGGTAAGGAAAATAATGGGTTCTTCTCAACAGAACTATGTGGAGGGACTCATGTTAAAAATACTAAAGAAGTTGGTAAGTTCAAAGTAATAAGTCAATCATCTATTTCATCAGGAGTTAGAAGGATTGAAGCATTAAGGGATAAACAATTAGAAGAATATGAAAAAACAATAAGTGAAGTTAAGTCTCAGAAAGAGTCAAATCTTAGAAAAGAAATAGAATTAATAAAAAAAGAACTTCAAAAATCGCAAATTGAACCTGAATATAAAGAAGATTTAGATTTGCTTGAAAATTTAAAAAATTTGAATAAACAGCTTAATAAAGTAAAAATTGAAGGCATTAAGAAAGATAAAAGTAAAAATATAATCAAGGATAAAAAAATTGGGAATATATTAATTCGAGAACAAATTTTAAAAGATTTTCCTCCTAAAGAACTTAGAGGAATTATTGATGAAGGAAAAAAAGATATTAAATCGGGAATTATAATTAGTGTTTCTACATTTGAAGATAAGGTTGGTTTGGCTGTAGGAATTTCTCAAGATTTAACATCAAAATATGATGCTGTTGATTTAGTTAAATCAGCTGCAGCAATTTTAGGAGGTAAGGGAGGTGGTGGAAGAAAAGATTTTGCTCAAGCAGGAGGTGTAGACAAAAATAAAATTGAGGACGCTCTAAAGGAAATATCTAAAAAAATTAGTTAAGTTTTTTCTTTAAATTTCCATCAATAGCTTCTAAAAATTCATTGGTAGTTAAATATTTAGATGATTTATCAATTAAGATTGCAAGATCTTTTGTCATAGATCCACTTTCAACCGTTTCTACACAAACTTTTTCTAAAGAAGTGGCAAACTTTATAAGTTCGTCATTACCATCCAATTTCCCTCTATGGGATAACCCTCTGGTCCAAGCAAATATTGACGCTATTGGGTTAGTAGAGGTTTCTTTACCTTGTTGATGCATTCTATAATGTCGTGTCACTGTTCCGTGAGCAGCCTCTGACTCTACTGTTTTTCCATCAGGAGTCATTAATACGCTTGTCATCAAGCCTAAAGAACCGAATCCTTGAGCCACGGTATCAGACTGTACGTCTCCGTCATAGTTTTTACAGGCCCATACATAACCACCATTCCACTTCATTGCGCAAGCTACCATGTCATCAATTAATCTATGTTCATAAGTAATTTTAGCTGCTTCAAATTTACTTTTAAATTCTTTGTCAAAAATTTCTTGAAACAAATCTTTGAAACGACCGTCGTAAGCTTTTAAAATTGTATTTTTTGTGGATAAATAAACTGGCCATTTTCTACCAAGGCCGTAATTCATACAGGCTCTTGCGAAATTTTTTATAGAGTCATCTAAATTATACATAGCTAAAGCTGTACCTGGTCCAGAAAAATTAAATACCTCAAATTCTTTTTTATCCTTACCGTCTTTTGAAATCCATTTAATTTCCATTTTTCCTTCTCCTGGAATTAAAAAGTCGGTAGCTCGGTATTGATCTCCATAAGCATGCCTTCCAATCACAATTGGCTTGGTCCATCCAGGAACTAATTTTGGAACATTTTTACAAATAATTGGCTCTCTAAAAACTGTACCACCTAATATGTTTCGAATTGTGCCATTTGGCGATCTCCACATTTTTTTAAGTTTAAATTCTTTAACTCGTGCTTCATCTGGTGTAATTGTTGCACATTTAACACCAACACCATATTTCTTGATTGCATTAGCTGCGTCTATAGTAATTTGATCGTCAGTTTTATCCCTGCTTTCCATACCTAAATCGTAATATTTCAGATCTATCTCTAAGTAGGGTTTGATCAACTTTTCTTTAATAAATGACCAGATAATTCTGGTCATTTCATCACCATCTAGCTCAACTACTGGATTTTTAACTTTAATTTTTGCCATAAAATATAGATTGATTAACTGTGATTTTTATACATATTAAGAAAAAATTATCAAACTATAAATTATGTTTAATTCGATTTTTCCAAAAATACATAAAGAAGGGTATAAATTTTTAGCTATTTCTATTTTGGTAACTTTTATCCTTTTATTTTTCTCAAAATTTCTTGGTAGCTTGTTTCTTGTCATTACAATTTGGGTTTATTATTTTTTCAGAGACCCAGCAAGATATTCTATCAATAATGACTCTTATTTAGTTAGCCCTGCAGATGGCCTTATCACGGATATTTCTGAGAAATCAGGACCAGAAGAGTTAAGGCTAGAAAATACATCTTTTACAAGAATAAGTGTATTTATGAATGTATTTAATTGCCATGTAAATCGTACGCCGTCATCTGGAAAAGTAACTGAAATTTTTTATAAGCCAGGAAAATTTTTAAATGCTTCTTTAGATAAAGCGAGTGAAGAAAATGAAAGAAATTATTATAAGATAAGTTTAAGCAATGGAGAAGAAATTATTATTGTCCAGATAGCTGGTTTAATAGCCAGACGAATTGTTTGTGAGGTAGAGCAAGGCCAAGAATTAAAACAGGGTGATAGAATAGGAATGATAAGATTTGGAAGCAGGGTGGATATATATTTTAAAAATAAAAAAATTTTAGCTAAACTCGGTCAAAACGTAGTAGCAGGAGAAAGCTTATTAGCCTCTGAGTAATGGAAGAGAATAAAAAATTTAAATTAGTTTCCTCAAAAAAAACAAGGTATTTACTGCCTAATATTTTGACATTAGGTGGAGTTTGTTTAGGAATAAGTTCAATTAAGTTTTCAATTGATGGAAATTTTAGCCTGGCTGTAACTTTAATTTTATTTGCTGCTATCTTGGATGCTTTAGATGGAAGGATAGCAAGATTGATAAAAGGAACTTCAGAATTTGGTAAAGAATTAGACTCACTTACTGATTTTGTGAGTTTTGGCATAGCTCCAGTTTTCATCTTATACTTTTGGGAGTTAAATAACTATGGTAAATTAGGTTGGGCTATAACATTAATTTATTCTGTTTGCTGCGTTCTTAGATTGGCTAGATTTAATTTAACAAAAATTGAAGAAGCACAAGAATGGAAAAATAATTTTTTTGAGGGAATACCGTCACCTGCCGGAGGATTATTAATTTTAATGCCGTTAATATATGAATTAACAAATTTAGATATTGGTTTGGATATAAAAAAATTCACACCTTACTTAACAGTATTAATTGCTGTGCTTTTAGTTAGCAAAATTCCTACGTTGGCTTTAAAGAAAATATCAATTTCACCAAAAACAACGGTGTTTTTATTATTAGGAATAGGAATAGTTTTTATAGCTTTATTATTCTACACTCTCGAAACATTACTAGTTTTTGGATTAATTTATTTATTATCGATACCTTTTAGCATTATTCTGTTTAACAAAAAAAATAAAAAAGAATTAAAAAAAATATCTGATGACAGCCATGAAGATATTTTATAATGAAAAAATCAAAAAGAATAAAAAAAAGCAATTCTTGGAAGATTAAGCAACATAGAGATCAATTTTTTAAAAGATCAAAAACACTAGGCTATAGGTCAAGGGCGTCCTTTAAATTAATTGAATTAAATAAAAAATATCAGTTTATCAAAAGTAATACTAATTTACTTGATGTAGGATCTTCCCCCGGTGGCTGGGCTCAAGTCGCAGCTAAAATAATTAAAACAGGAAAAATTATGTCAGTTGATATCAAAGATATGGAACCTCTAAAAAATATAAAATTCTTAAAAGGTAATATTATGGAGGAAGACACTAAATATGTTATTAAAAGATATTTTGACAATAATTTAGACGTAATTGTTTCCGACATGGCGGCAGACACAACAGGCAATAAATCATTAGATTCAATTAGAACAAATCAACTATGCGCAAATCTGATTAATTTTTCAAAAGATATACTTAAACCAAAAGGTGTATTAGTTTCGAAACTCTTCATGGGTGAGGACTTTATAGAAGTAAAAAATATGGCTAAATCCTTATATAAAAAAGTAAACTTTTTCAAACCAGAGTCCAGCAGAAAAGAGTCCAAAGAAACTTATTTACATTGCGAAATTTTAAAGACTTTATAAATTTTATTAATTGTATATAAGTTTATATGGATACAATTAAAGAAGCACTTACCTTTGACGACGTCCTTTTGCTACCAAGATATTCAAGTGTATTACCATCGAAAACTAATATTTTTTTACAATTAACAAGAAAAATTTCCCTTAAGGTTCCTTTTTTAACTTCAGCTATGGATACAGTTACCGAGTCAAAAATGGCTATAGCTATAGCTAGAGCTGGAGGAATGGGAATTATTCATCGAAATTTAGATATAAAAAGACAGTCTAATGAGATTAAAAAAGTAAAAATAAAAAAATTGTATGTAGGTGCAGCGGTTGGGACCAATAAAGAAGATTTAGAGAGAGTAAGATCATTAGTTTCATGTGGCGTTGATTTAATTGTAATAGATACAGCACACGGTCATAGCGAAAAAGTCTTGAAAATTTTATCTAAAATAAAAAAAATCACTAATAATATTCCTGTCTGTGTGGGAAATATAGCTACTGGTGAAGCGGCAAAAAAACTCTACAATTCAGGTGCCGATATTATTAAAGTCGGTATTGGGCCTGGATCTATTTGCACAACAAGAATGGTTGCAGGAATAGGAGTTCCACAAATTTCAGCAATTATGGATGTGAAAAAATCTTTAAACAAAAAAAAAATTAAGATTATCTCTGATGGAGGTATAAAATTTTCAGGAGATATTGCAAAAGCATTGGCAGCTGGAGCAGATGCAATTATGATGGGATCAATATTTGCTGGGACGGATGAAAGTCCAGGTAAGAAATTTAAAGTTAAGGGTAAAATTTATAAGCATTACAGAGGAATGGGATCGATAGGGGCTATGTCAGCAGGTTCTGCTAGTAGATACTTTCAAAAAAATTTTAAAGATAAATCAAAATTTGTTCCAGAGGGAGTCGAAGGACGAGTAGAATATAAGGGAAAAGTATCAAAAATAATATATCAACTACAAGGTGGATTGAGATCATCTATGGGATATATTGGAGCTAAAAATTTAGATGAAATAAATAGTAAAGCAAAATTTATTAAAATTACAAAAGCAGGTTTCTATGAAAGTATGGTTCATAGTGTAGAAATGACACAAAAAACAACAAACTATAAGTTATGATAAAAAAATTTTTTACAACTTTATTAATTATATTTTCCTTTCCGACTCTTTTACTTGCGAAGTCAAAACATTTCCAAGAAGGACTTGATTTATTCGCTCAAAATAAATTTGAAGATGCAAAATTCAAATTTGAACAAGATATAGTTTTCAATCCAAAGAGCGAACTATCGTATTTATATTTATCAAAAATTTTTAATAAACAAGATAAAAAAAAATTAGAAGAACAAAATTTAAATACGGTAATGTTGCTTAATCCCAAAAATGAGGAAGCTATCTATTACCTTGCAAAACTAAAATTGTCTAATTCAGACTATAAAAAAAGTAAGGAGTTAAATACAAAATTAAAATTAGTGTGTAATAACTTCTGTAATAAAAGTGATCAATTAAAAATTGAAATTGAAAATTTATCTAAAAAATAAATGCAATTTCATAAAGATAAAATCAAAGAAAAAATTTTAATCATAGATTTTGGGTCCCAAGTTACAAAATTAATTGCAAGACGAATACGAGATCTAGGAGTATATTCTGAGATAATAACTCCAAATGAACTTAAAAAATTAAAAAGATATAATGATATAAAAGGTTTAATCTTGTCTGGAGGACCATCGACTGTTACTACAAAAAAGTTTCAAAGTGTTCCCAAAGAAATTTTTGAAAAAAAAATCCCAATAATGGGAATTTGTTACGGTTTACAATTAATAGCTAAGATTTTTGGAGGACAAATAAAATCATCAAATAAAAGAAGAGAATTTGGAAGAGCTCTTTTATTTAGAAAAAAATCCTCAATTTTAATAAAGAATTTTTTGGACTCAAAAAAGTCAGTTTGGATGAGTCATGAAGATGCTGTGATAAAATTACCAAAGAATTTTAAAGTTATCGCATCCACAAAAGATTCTAAATTCGCTATAATTGAAAATACTAAAAAAAAAATTTATGGTGTTCAATTTCATCCTGAAGTAACACATACTGATAATGGGAAGCAATTATTTGCGAATTTTTTATTTTCTATTTGTAATATAAAATACAAATGGAGCGTCACGTCACAAAAAAAGATTATAATTAAACAAATTAGAAATATAGTTAAAAAAGATAGAGTAATTTGTGCATTATCAGGAGGTGTTGACAGTAGCGTCGTAGCCTTATTAGTGAACAAAGCTATACGAAGAAATTTAATTTGTATAATGGTAGATACAGGACTGATGAGAAAAAATGAATTTAAGCACACCTATCATATATTTAAAAAAAGATATAATCTTAATGTAAAATTGATTAATTCATCAAAATTTTTTTTAAGAAAATTGAAAAACGTTTCCAATCCTGAAAAAAAAAGAAAAATTATTGGAAACTTATTTATAAAAGTGTTTGAAAAAGAGTCAAAAAAACATAAAAATGTAAAATTTTTAGCTCAAGGAACACTCTATCCAGATATTATAGAGAGCAAATCTTCAACTGGTAGTAAAACTTCTAAAATAAAATCTCATCATAATGTTGGTGGTTTACCAAAAAAAATGAATTTAAAATTAGTTGAGCCATTGAAGGATTTCTTTAAAGATGAGGTAAGAATTTTAGGCAAATCTTTGGGTTTAGTAAAAAGCATAAACTACAAGCATCCATTTCCAGGTCCAGGATTAGCGATTAGAATTGTTGGAAATATCACAGCAGAGAGAGTAAAGATTTTACAAGAAGCTGATAATATTTTCATAAACGAGCTAATAAAAAAAAATCTTTATAATAAGATTTGGCAAGCGTATGCTGCTCTTCTTCCAATTAAAACTGTTGGTGTAATGGGTGATATAAGAACCTACGAAAATATTTGTTTACTCAGAGCCGTCACTTCAGAGGATGGTATGACGGCAGACTATTTTAATTTACCTAAAAATTTTTTAGATAGTATTTCTAATAAAATTATTAATAATGTTAAAGGAATTAATCGAGTAGTATATGATATAACTTCTAAGCCACCAAGCACAATAGAATTAGAATAATGAATAAAAAAATTAAAAATATTTTACAAAAAAAAAATAAATCAAAGATAATAAGTCTTACTGCTTACTCAAAAAATATAGCAAAAATTTTAGACAATTATTGTGATATTATTTTAGTAGGTGACTCTGTGGCTAACGTACTTTATGCACAAAAAAATACTCATAAAATTAGTCTAAAAAAAATAATAGAACACTCAGCGAGCGTTAGACAGGGAGTAAAAAGATCATTACTAGTAGTTGATATGCCTAAAGGCACTTATGGAGATGTTAAGACTGCAGAAAAAAATGCTAGATTAGTAATTAAAAGCACTGGTTGTGACGCGATAAAATTAGAGAGTAATAAAAAAAATTATAAAATAATTAAAGTTCTAGTAGAAAAAAATATTCCAATAATGGGTCATATAGGATTCACACCACAATTTAAAAAAAAATTTAAGGTTGAAGGACAAACCAATTCTCAAATAAAAAAACTTTATAGAGAAGCGCAACTAATAGAAAACGCAGGAGCATTTGCAATCGTCCTTGAATGCTTATCTCCAAACGCTGCAAATGTGATTACCAAAAATTTAAAAATACCAACGATAGGTATAGGTTCTTCAGATAATTGTGATGGGCAAATTTTAGTCACTGATGATATGCTTGGGCTAAGCGGTTTTTACCCTAAATTTGTAAAGAAATATGTAAGATTGGATAGAATAATTGAAAAAGCTGTAAAAGAATATAGTAAGGATGTAAAGTTAGGTAAATTTCCATCATCAAAAAACTATTTAAATGGATCAAAACGAAAATAATATTAATCTTTTAGATAAATTAATTCTAATAATAAAAGAAAATAAAATAAAAGCTTATGTTGTTACAACAATCTTAGCTTTAAGTATTATTTTATCATTACTTTTTATACAATATCAAAATAATAAAAATAATTCTATAGCAGAAAAATTTATTGAAGCGGGAGTCCATTTATCGACAAACGATAAAGACAATGCTAAAAAAATTTTTGAAGAAATAATCTTAAGTAAAAATAAATTTTATTCAACATTATCCTTAAATACAATTATAGAAAAAAATTTAATTTCAAGTGAGGAAAAAATTTTGAATTATTTCTCAATTGTTCAATCGATAATTAAATCTCAAGATCAAAAAGATTTATTGACATTAAAAAAAGCTCTATATTTAATTAGAATAAAAAAAACAGAAGATGGACAAAAATTATTAAAAAGATTAATTAATGAAGGTTCTAAATTTGCCTTTTTGGCAAAAGAAGTAATTGATAAATAATTTTTTAATAGATGAAATTACTCTTTATCTCTCTAATTTTAATTCTCCTGCAAAATTGTTCATTTGATAAAAATTCAGGTATATGGAAAGACAAAAGTCAATCAGCAGATAAAAAGAGCAAAATTTTTGAGGGATTTGTTGATTTAAATAACGAGCAAAAAATTTTCAATCAAATTATAGACTCAGGTCAAAATTTAAAACTATTTTCTAAGCCTAAAATATTTAGTCAATTAAATGACCATTCTTTGGACGAAATAAACAGTGTAAATTTTGATTACCAAGAATTAAATTTCCAATTCTTAAAAAGCAAAAAACTTTCAAAAAATAAAATTCAAGAAAACATATTTTTTGATAATAATAATTTAATATTTAGTGACAATAAAGGAAATATTGTAGTTTATTCAGTTGAAGAAGAAAAAATTCTTAGAAAATTTAACTTTTATAAAAAAACGTATAAATCAATTAACAAAAATCTAAATTTATTAATTAAAGATAATATAATTTATGTAGCTGATAATATTGGATTTATATACGCCTATAATTACAACAAAAACAAAGTTATGTGGGCTCATAGACATAAAATTCCATATAGATCTAATATAAAAATTTATAAAAAAAATATTATTATTTCAGATCAAAATAATAATTTATTAATCTTAGATCAAAATACTGGTAAGCAAGTTAAAAAAATACCTACCGAGCAAGTAAATTTTAATAATAATTTTAGAAATATTATAACTGCGGAAGAAAAAAGATTTTATTTTTTAAATTCATACGGTTCTCTTTATTCCTTTAATGAAAAAATGAACGTCGATTGGTTTATAAATTTGAATAAAAGAATAAAAGAAAATCCAAGTAATATTTTTTATAGCAACCAAATTTTAATTTCTGAAAAAAATATATTTATTTTAACAAATGATCAATTTTATATTATTGATAAGTTAAGAGGCGTAATAGTATTTAAAAAAAATTTTGGTTCCAACATAACTCCTTTATTATTTAAAGATCATTTATTTTTAGTCAATGCTAATGATTTATTCATCGCTTTTTCTTTGAAGGAAAAAAAAGTTATATATTCATTTGATTTAAAAAAAAAATTTAGATCAAATTCAAAACTTAGAAAAATTTCAAGTAAGATTAAAAATTTAAAAATAGTAAATAATAGTATTTACTTTTTTCTTGAGGATCATTATATAGTGAAAATTAATTTTAATAGTGAAATAGAAGAAGTGTTTAATATAAAATCAAATCTAAATTCAAATCCAATTTTTATCGACAAATCATTGTTATTCATAAACAATAAAAATAAATTAATTATATTAAACTAATTATTTGATTTTCCGCTTAGTAGAGAAAGTTGTTTTATTCTAGCCCCGATTAAATTATCGTGGGGTTTTATTGGATATTCGCCTGTAAAATAATGGTCACTAAACTGAGGGTAAGTGGAATTTCTTTTTTCGTTAGCTAGTGCACTATAAAGACCTTCTAAACTTAAAAACCTCAAACTCTTTGCTTTTATATGTTCGCACATTTCTTTATTACTTTTTTCGTGAGCTAGCAGCTCTTTCTTTGTGGGCATATCTACCCCATAGAAATCAGGAAATTTTATTTCTGGACAAGCTATTCTTACATGAACTTCGTTTGCTCCACTTTCATAAAGCATTGTTACAATTTTATGACAAGTAGTACCTCTTACCAATGAGTCATCAATTAATATGATTTTTTTATTTTTAACAATTGTTCTTGTTGAACTTAATTTAAGTTTTACGCCTAAACTTCTTATATGCTGAGTTGGCTCTATAAATGTTCTTCCCACGTAATGATTTCTAATTAATCCTAACTCAAACTTTTTTTTAGCTTCTTCGGCATAACCTAGTGCAGCCGGCACACCTGAATCGGGCACAGGAATTACTAAATCTGCCTCTATGTCTGTTTCTTTTGCCAATTGTGCGCCTAATTTTTTTCTATATTCATAAGCGCATTTATTTTTAATTAGGCTATCCGG
This sequence comes from uncultured Pelagibacteraceae bacterium, assembly GCA_902625125.1. Classification (GTDB taxonomy): domain Bacteria; phylum Pseudomonadota; class Alphaproteobacteria; order Pelagibacterales; family Pelagibacteraceae; genus Pelagilacustribacter. The sequence continues at coordinate 42,070 of CACOAB010000005.1, read as the reverse complement.
CCTAGCAAAATATATATATTCAAAAACACAAGGTCTTTGTTTTTGTTTAGGAAAAGGTTTAATAGACTTAAGTTTCTCATTTTCAATTATCACTATTTCACCATTTTCTACTTCTCTAACAAAAGTTGCACCTACAATGTCCAATGCACAAGTTTCTGAAGCAAAAATATAAGAATTTTTTAATTTACCAACAACTAAAGGTCTTATTCCGAAAGGATCACGCACACCAACAAGTTTTTTATTTGTCATCATCACTAAAGCATAACCACCTTGAATTTGAAAAAGAGCATCAATTAATTTATCCGTAAATTTCTCTCTTTTTGATTTAGCAATAAGCTGAACAATTGTTTCTGTATCACTTGTAGTTCTAAAAATAGCACCCTCTTTAACCAAATTTTCTCTTAATATTAATGCGTTAGTTAGATTTCCATTATGTGCTACACTTAACCCACCCATATGTAGGTCAGCAAAAAAAGGTTGAATGTTTCTTAGAGATGTTTCACCAGTTGTAGAATAGCGTGTATGTCCAATAGCAAAATTACCTGGAAGATTATTTAATACCTCAAGATTTGTAAAATGATCTCCCACAAGTCCTTGTCGCTTCTCAGAATGATAATTTTTTCCATCAAATGAAACGATTCCACATCCTTCTTGTCCTCTATGTTGCAAGGCGTGTAATCCTAAAGCAACTAAAGCAGATGCATCACCATGATTTGATATTCCAAAAATACCACATTCCTCTCTCAATTTATCTAAATTAAATTTTTTCAATTTTTTCTTTTGTATCAATAAAATCTTCGTTAGAAGGAAATTCCTCTATCAATATTTTACTACCTTTGTTAATTAAATTAAATGATAACGCATCCTCTGCTGATATACCCCAATTTTGATAAGGATAAAACCAATTAAAAATAGAAAATAAACATACTGACACTATGTACCCTTTAAAAAAACCAAATAAGAATCCAAAGCTTTTATCTATTGATCCAACACCTGTCCAAGTCACAGCTCTGCCAAGTGATTTTCCAAGTAGTATTATTATAAAAAGAGTAACTATAAATACAGCTATTCCTAATCCAATGTTGTTAATAAATTCAGACTCAACATATTCCCCTACGATTGGCTGGAATTTAGGCACAAGAAAAATTGTTATAATTGTGGATAAAATCCATTTCATAAATGAAATAAGACTTAAAGAAAATCCTCTTAAATAACACTGGATTACACAATAAATTAAAATTATGAAGAAAAAAATATCAAAATAATTAATGTTATTGATTAGACTATTAAATAAATCAGTAATCATCCTAGATTATCAATTTCTTTTCCAAATGGCTGAAGAGTAAGTATTAATTTTGGCAATAAAGTCAAAACAGAAATCATTGCTAACAACATTGCTAATCCAGTAAATACACCAAAATAAATTGTTGGAATAAAATTTGATAAAATAAGTATTGAAAAACCAAACACGATTGTAATAGAAGTATTTAATATAGCCACTCCAACAGTACTATGGCATCTATCTAAAGTCTTATTATAATTATTAATTTTACTAAATTCCTCTTTAAATCTGTAAATATAATGTATGCTATTATCCACTGCTATACCAATTGTGATAGCTGCAATAGTAATAGTCATCATATCTAATGGTATTTCTAAAAGACCAATAATTCCTAAAATAAAAAAAGCAGCAATGAAGTTAGGAACCACTCCTATACAAGAGAGAACAATATTTCTAAATAAAATAAAAAACATTGCAAAAATTCCAATCATAACTATTCCCAAAGTAAGTATTTGGGATTTAAATAAGCTTTGCAGCAAATTATTAAATAAGATTAAAACACCTGACAATTTATACTCATCTTTTTCAAAGCCAAGTTTAGTATTTAACTCATTATTAATTTTATTTATCAGATCGTTTCGTCTCAAATTTTCTAAAGAGTCTTTAATTCTTACACTTATTCTAGCTTCATCTTTTTCAACAGAGATATAAGGAACGACTATCTCATTTTTTATTGTGTCAGGAATTTTACTATACAATACAGCTATTTCCAAACTTTGTAATTTTTTGTTATTTAAATCTTCTGCAACTCTTAAAATTGATCCAAAAGAAAGAACTTTTCCGATTTCTGGTAACGAGTCTAAATAATCATGAACTTTAATAATTTTATTCATTTTATCTCTAGTAAACCAATATTTAGCTTTATCTTCAGAAGCGTCGTTCTCTTCCTCCCATTCATCAAACTCATCATTTTCTTTTATATTTTCGCTTTGTTTTGTTGGAAATTTTAGAATTATATTTAGTGGAGTTGTTCCACCTAACTCATCGTCAATTTTTTTCATTCCCTTATATATTTCTGTATCTTTATCAAAATAATTTATAAAACTATTCTCAACTTCAAGCTTAAATATTCCAATTATACTAAACAAAATTATAATAATGGTTGAACCAAAAATTAATATATTATTTTCTTTTGTAAAAGAACCTAGCGCAGATGTGATTATAGATTTCTCTGTATCTTTGATATTAATTTCATTTTCAGCTGAAAACAAACTTAACAATGAAGGAAGTAACAGAAATGTTACAATAAAAGAAACAATTAAACCTAAAGTCATCATCCAACCGAAATCTATTATTGGTTTTATTCCACTAAAAATAAGTGATAAAAATGCACATATCGTAGTAAGCACAGTATAAATGATAGGAAGCATCATTTTTTTACTAGCTTCAAATACAGCGGTGTCTTTTTTTAAATTTGGAAATTCCTTTTTTAATTGTAAAAATCTAACAGTTAAGTGTATATTCATCGCCATATTGAGTATGAGCATTAAGGCAATAAAATTTGAGGAGATAACCGTTACCTTCCAACCAATCAATCCAAGTAGTCCAATCATGATAATTACCGAAGTTCCGCATCCTAAAAGCGGAATCATTACCCACTTGATATTTTTAAAAATGAACCAAAGTGTTGCGATAATGAAAATAAAAACACCAATACCAAAGACTAAAATATCACTCTTTATGTAGGTCATCATATCATTGGCTATCATAGGAATGCCACCCAAATGAATTTTGGCATTATCTCCATATCTATTAATGACATCTCTTATCTCATTAATATTTTGACGGTTTCTAATATTGTAAAGATTTTTATAATTTTCGTACTCTTTTATAAATTCTTTAAAATTATCCTTTTCTTCTCTGGACAGCCCAGCTTCTAATGACTGATTATAATATTTATCTTTAATCTTTATATATTCGGCTAACCTTTTGTCTTTTTTAAGATAAATGACTATTCCTGAAGTTTTCCCATCTTTACTTATGACATAATCTTTATAAATTGGACTATTTACTATTTCATCAAATCCCCTTTTTCTGTCTATTTCTGGATAAGCTAAAGTTTTATAATTTTTTAATCTTTCCATAAGATTTTCATCAGTGCTTTTAAGCAGAGGAACATCAATAACTGTAATAACGCTATCTACCCAGGTAAGATTTTCAATTTTAGATTTTAATAATTGAAGATTTAAAATAGTTTCCTTTTCAGCAAAACTTGATACTGGAGTGTACGTTAGTACTAAAAAGTCTTTTGTGCCATAAGTTTGATTAACTTCTCTCAAATATTTTAAATCTGGGTCTCCCTCAAGAAGCAAAGCATCGGATGAGGCATCTAAATTAAAATTTTTTGAATGATATAGAGAAAATGATATTAAAATTAATATAAAAATGAGCGTTAATTTGGAGAAGTCTATAATTAATTTTTTATAAATATCAGCTATCATGATGATATTTGAGATATATCTTAATTTTTTTATAACAAAAGAAAAAACTATAGTTAATTTTTGCTTAAATCTTTGAATTTAGTATAAATTCCTTCAAACTCAACTTTTACTGTACCAGTTGGACCATGCCTTTGTTTGCCTAAAATAATATCTGCAAGTCCATTTACATCGTTCATTTTTGATTGCCATTCAGCATGTTCTATAGACCCTAATTTAGGTTGTTTTCTCTCTAAATAATAAGCCTCTCTGTAAACAAACATGACCACATCTGCATCTTGTTCAATCGATCCTGACTCTCTTAAGTCTGCCAACTGAGGTAGTTTATCATCTCTTTGTTCAACAGCCCTTGATAGTTGAGATAGGGCTAGTACAGGAACTGAAAGCTCTTTAGCTAAGGCTTTGAGACCTTGAGTAATTTCGGAAATTTCCTGAACTCTGCCTTCATTTTTGTTTGAGCTAGATCTCATAAGCTGAATATAATCAACAACAATCAAACCTAAACCGTGCAATCTTTTTATTCTTCTTGCTCTATTACTTAAAGCTGCAATAGTTATTGCTGGGGTTTCATCTATGAATAAAGGTAAGTTATAAATATTTCTAGAAGTTTCTATATATCTATTTATTTCCTCTTCAGTAACTTTTCCTCTTCTTATATCATCAGATTTTATCCTAGCTTGTTCAGATAAGATCCTAGTTGATAATTGTTCAGATGACATTTCCAAAGAAAAAAAAGCTACCGATGATTTTTCTTCACGGGTTAACATATTTTGAGAAGCATGGAACGCAATGTTGGTAGCTAGAGCAGTTTTACCCATAGAAGGTCTGCCAGCTAATATAACTAAATCTGATTTATGCAATCCACCTAACTTTTCATCTAAATCTGAGAGGCCTGTGGGAACACCAACTATACCTTGATCACTCTGCATAGCTAGAGTTGCCATTTTAATTGTCTCGTCTAAAGCTTTATTGAATTTTAAATAAGATTGAGAAAAAGTTCCTCTTTCCGCTAAATCGTAAAGCGATTTCTCAGTTTCTTCAATTATTTTTTCCGCATTTTTTTCATCATTACTAGCATTAATAGTATCAGCAGATAATTTATCAGAAACCATGACCAATTCTCTTCTTAAATACATTTCGTGAATTATCTTTGCATAATCGATTGCTTGTTTAATCGAGCCAGAAAATCGTGTCAGCTTAACAAGATACTCAGTTCCACCAACTTCGTTAAGCATATTATCTTTTTCAAAAAAGTTTTTTAAAGTTATAGGATTTGCAATCATTCCTTTATTATTCAAACTTTCAATAACTTCGTAAATTTTGATATGAGCGGGATCATAAAATATATCAGGATTTATTATTGTAGAAATTTCATCAATTATGTCATTATTTACCAATATAGAACCCAATAAAGCTTGCTCAGCTTCTAGGTTTGACGGTTGTTTACTTTGAAATTTATTACCGATTGGCTTTATTTCTTCCATTAACTAATATTAAAATAAACGAACTTGTTTTAAAGGAAAAAGTTACACACCATTTTTTTTGTTCTGTGGAGAAGTTATTTAGACTCTATTTTGTCTATTTTAATAAGAATATTTGTTTTTACTTCTGTATGAAAGTTAATATCTATTTTGAAAGTGCCGATTTTGTTCAACTCATCTTTTAAAATAATTTGCGAAGGGCTGACTTCAGTTTGAGACTTCTCCTTAATTAGATTAGATATTTCTTTAGGTTTAATTGATCCATACAATTCACCATTTTCCTTACTCTCTCTATTAAAAATATAAGTCTTATTAGCAATTAATTTTGCTATTTCTTTAAATTTACTTTTTACCTCTAAATTTTTTTTATTTAGTTCAGATTTTTTTTTGTCAACTATTTCCTGATTTTCTTTACTATATCTAAGAGCTTTGCCTTGCTTGAGTAAAAAATTTCTACCAAATCCATTTTTTACAGTTACTTTGTCTCCGATATTTCCTAAATTGATAATATTTTCCAACAATATAATTTCCATTATAATAGCCCTAAAATTTTTGCTTTCTTGATTTCTCTCGAAAGCTTCCTTTGTTTGTTTTGAGACACTGAGGTTATTTTTGAAGATATCAATTTTCTATTTTCTGAGATGTATTTCTTCAAAAGCGATATATTTTTGTAATCAATCACTGGAGCGTTTTTAATTGAAAGAGGACAATTTTTAGAAAATTTTGAATCATTTTTCTGAAATAAACTAAGCTTATTTAATGAATTGGTTTTCTTTTTTTGAAATTTTTTATTATTTCTTTTCATTCAAAATCTTTATTATTCACTTTTATCTTTTTTAAAAAACTCTTTTTCTAAGTCTAATTTTTTCAATTTAACTGTCAAAAATCTGATTATAGATCTGTCCACCTTAATTTTCCTGTTAATTTCATTTACAGTATCTTTATTACCTTCAAATTTAAAATGAATATAGTGTCCCTTGTTGTAATTTTTAATTTTTGAAACAAAATTTAAGAGACCCCATTCTTCAATTTTTAAAACCTTTCCAGAAGTATCGTCTATTATTTTATTATATTTATCTTTTAAATTTTTTAAATCTTTCGCTGCTAAATCTTGCCTAACTATAATTGTATTTTCGTAAAAATTCATATTTTCAGTAAATATTGTCTTGTTAATTGTTTGTAAAAAAGGTTTTATACTATAATTAATATTTATAGCAATACTAATAATAATCAAATAAACTTGTAAATTATGACTGCTTTATTATTCCCAGGTCAAGGTTCGCAATTAGTAGGCATGGGAACCGAATTTTATCAAAATTTTAACTTAGTGAAAAATTTATTTAAAGAAGCAGATGAAAAACTTGGATACCCGCTCTCAAAAATTATACTTGAAGGTCCAGAAAGTGATTTAATGTTAACTCAAAACACTCAACCAGCAATTTTGACTGTGAGCTACTCAATTTTTAAAGTTTTAACTAATGAATTCAATTTTGATTTGAACAAAATTCAATATTTTGCTGGGCATTCTCTAGGAGAATATAGTGCTTTAGTTTGTTCCGAATCCTTAACTTTTAAAGACTCGCTATATTTGTTACACGAAAGAGGAAAAGCAATGCAAAACGCAGTTCCAATTGGAAAAGGAAGCATGATTGCAGTTCTAGGGCTAAAAACTAATGAAATTAAAGATTTGCTAAGTAAAATAGATTTTAAAGACGGTGTTTGTGAAGTAGCCAATGACAATGCTGAAGGACAAATTATAATAAGCGGTGATTGCGTAAGTGTTAATTTATTTCAAAAAGAACTAAAATTAAAAAAAATTAAATCTATCCCATTAAAAGTTAGCGCACCTTTTCACTGTTCGTTAATGAAAGTTGCATCAGAAAATATGGAAAATAAAATAAACCAAACAACTTTTTCAGCTCCTAAAATTAAAATAGTAAACAATGTAACTGCCGGAATAGAAAAAGAACCAAATGAAATTAAAAAATTATTAATTAGGCAAATTTACTCAACAGTTAATTGGCGGGAAAGTATGTTAAATATGTCTAAAAATGGAGTTAAAAATTTTATAGAAATTGGCCCGGGTAAGGTTTTGTCAGGCATGGTTAAAAGAACAATTTCTGGCGCAAAAACCTTTTCAATTAATTCAATAGCTGATATTAAAAATTTAAAAGATGCAATTAAATAATAAAAAAGTATTAATTACAGGAGCTACCGGAGGGATAGGCGGAAGTCTGGTTGAGAAATTTAATAGTTTTGGTTCAAAAATTATTGCAACAGGAACTAATGAAGAAAAATTACAAAATCTTAAAAAAAAATATCCAAACTTAATAGTTGAAAAATTCAAGCTTAACGAACATGACAATATAGAAGAATTTATTGAAAAGGTGAATAAAAATTTAGGAGGTTTAGATATAGTTGTAAATAATGCTGGTATAACTTTAGACAATCTTTCAATTAGGTTAACTAATGAAAATTGGAAAAAAGTATTAGATATAAATCTAACATCAACCTTTTTAATGTGTAAATTTGCTATAAAAAAAATGTTAAAGCAAAAATATGGTAAGATAATTAATATTACCTCTATCGTCGGTCATACAGGTAATTTAGGACAGGCTAACTACGCTGCATCAAAAGCTGGAATTATTGCATTTTCAAAAAGTTTAGCTATAGAGTATGCGAAAAAAAACATTAATATTAATTGTGTTTCTCCCGGGTTTATTCAAACTGAAATGACAGATAAAATTAATGAAGATTTTAAAAAAACTCTAATTAGCAGAATACCATCGGGGAATCTTGGCACTGGAGAAGATGTTTCAAATTGTGTAGCTTTTTTGGCCTCTGATATGGCAAAATATATAAATGGTGAAACCATACATGTTAATGGTGGAATGTATATGGCTTGACAATTCTTTTTAATAATCTATTAAGAAATTAAACTTACGAAAGGATTTCATGTCAGAAGATGTTAAAAATAAAATAAAAAAGATTGTTGCAGATCACTTAGGTATCGAAGAAGAAAAAGTTACTGAGGAAGCAAGTTTCATAGATGATCTTGGTGCAGATAGTTTGGATACTGTAGAATTGGTAATGGCCTTTGAAGAAGAATTTGGTTCTGAAATATCAGATAGTGATGCGGAGAAAATTTTGACTGTAGGCGATGCAATTAAATTTATTGAAAGCAAAGCTAGCTAAAATTAGAAAGAATTTATAAATGACTAAGGTTGAGGAAAATATCTTAGTTATATTATCTTCACCTTCTGGGGTTGGAAAAACTACTCTTACAAAAAAAATTCAACAAAAATATCAATCATTTAAGATTTCAGTATCTCATACTACCAGACCTCCACGATCGAATGAAGTCGATGGAGTGGATTATCATTTTACGTCTAAAGAAAAATTTGAAGAACTAATTAAAACTAAGAAATTTTATGAATATGCGAATATATTTGAAAATTACTATGGAACACTAAAAGCAAACGTTGATGAGATTATAAAAAAAAATGACATACTATTTGATATAGACTGGCAAGGAACTAAGCAATTATCAAAATTTAAAAAATTAAAACTTATAAAGATTTTTTTGATTACTTCAAATAAAAGAGAATTAAAAAAAAGATTATTGAAAAGGGATCAAAATACAACAGCCGAAATAGATAAAAGATTTAATTCATTTGACGAGGATGTAAAGCACTGGAAAGATTACGATTATATAATAATAAATGAAAATCTAGAGGTTTGTTTTAAACAAATTGAAAGTATTATTGAATATAATAAAAATCTACTTTCTATTTAGACTCAAAAATTTCAGCTATTCTATAATACACCTCTGGTTTTATTTCACTAGGTCGAGATGATAAATTTAGATTTTTAATTTTTTTTATTTCTTTATAATTTAAAATTTTTTTTATACTTTTGTTAATCATTTTCCTTTTATTTGAAAAAAGTATATTAGTAATTTTTTCTAGAGTTTTTAGATTATTAATCTTATATATCTTTTTTAGTTTTGGTTTAAAATGAATTATCATTGAAGTTACTTTAGGTTTAGGTGAAAAACTATTTGGAGATACTAAAAAACTTTGGTCTACTTTTAATTTAAGATTAGATAGAATTGATAATCTTCCATACCCTTTTGACGGGTATAAACTAACAACCTTTTTGCCTAATTCTTTTTGAAACATAAAAATTAAGTCTGAAAATTTCGGCGGCCATTTTTTAAATCTCAAAATTTGAACAAGAATTTGAGATGAAATGTTGTAAGGCAGATTGCCTAGAATTATGGTTTCTTTTTTTATTATTTTTTCTAAGGGAAACTTTAGAATATCGTTATTGTAAATTTTTAAAATATTGTTGCCTCTGTATTTATCTTTCAAAGATTTACAAAGATTATCATCTTTTTCTATTAAAGTAAGTTTTGAAGGTTTTCTTTTAAGAATTTCATCTGTTAAAGCCCCTTTGCCAGGACCGATTTCAATAATATTTTTATCTTTCAATATAAGTAAATTTAAAATTTTATTTATTATATTTTTATCTATTAAAAAATTTTGACCTAAAGATTTTTTTGCGGATTGCATTTTAAAAATTTTTAATAAAATTTATACACTCATAAAAACTCTTACTGTTAGCTTTACCTTTTTTTACAAGGTCTATAGCTACTCCATGATCTGGTGAAACTCTAATATATTTCAAACCTAACGTAATATTAATTGCATCAAATTTAAATATAGATTTAAAAGGAGCTAAAACTTGATCATGATACATGCCAACAATTACATCGAAATTTTTAAAGTCTTTTATAAAAATAGTATCTGCAACAAATGGACCCTTAATATTAATTCCGATTTTTTTTAATTTAAGTATAGCTGGTAATATAGTTTCATTTTCTTCACTTCCTTTTTTCAACTCACCATTATGAGGATTTAAACCCAATATAGCTATTTTCACTTTTTTTTTATTCTTTTTTAAATACCAGGAGTGAATTGTTTGTACTTTTTTTACAATTAAATTAGTGTTTATATTTTTTGAAACATTTTTTATATCTATGTGTGTTGTTATTGGAGAAACAGATAATTTCTTATTTCTAATTAGCATTACTTCTGAATTATTATTGATTTTACATTTAGAAGCCAACAGTTCGGTTACACCGTAATTTTTTTTATTTAAAAGTTTTTTATCTATAGGACAATTAATAATGCCAGATACTTTGTTCGATAGTGCGATTCTATGAGCCAAATCAAAAGAGGCTAATAGATATTTTGAAGAATTTTTTGTTGATACATTAAAAGGATTATTGAATTTTAAATTTACATTTAAAATTTTAAATTTATCGCTGGCTTCTTTAAGGCTAGAGACTTTTTTAATATCAACCTTATATTTTAAAATTTTGAATTGTTTTTTTATTAATTCTATATTTGAGATGAAAAATATTCTTTTTCTTAACGATTTACTTATCTTTTTCCAAGCTTTAAAAATTATCTCAGAATTAATACTATTAGGGTCGCCTGTGATAATTAAAATTTTTTTCATTATTTATATTCAATCAAGCTAGTATTCTTTAGTTTCGATAAATGACTGTTAGAGTATAGTCCAAATAATTCAACTTTTTTCAATTCGATTAAATTTTTTCTTACTATATCTTTGTCTATATCATTGGATACCAACTTTCTTTTGTCTACTAATTTAAAAAGTGTTAGAGTATTTCCTTTTATAATAGGCTCGCTGATATCTCCTTTTTTTAGATTTTTTAAATTATTATAGATTTCTTTTGATAAAGCGTTTGCTCTAATCCAACCTAAATTTCCGCTATTCAACTTTGTTCCAGAAGTACTAAATTTTAAAGCCGCATTTTCAAAGCCGATATCTTCTATAATTTTTTTTATTTCTGATAGCTTAGTTTGGTAATTATTGACATTTTCAATTAAAAGTTCAATTTCTGATAATTTGAATTCAACTTTCAAACCCTCTGTTTTTAAAAATGTTTCTAATTCTTTGTCGATGTTATCTAAATTTATATCTAATCTAGAGCTATAAGTATTGTAAATAAATTGTCGCCATTTTAATTCAGTTTTAACTTCATTTAAAAATAAATTAAAATCTAAATTATTTTTAAAAAAAATACTCTTAAGTTCATTAATATTTTTTTTAGTGATTAACTTTAAATAATTATTGATATCAGTGTCTTTAAAATTTGCACTAAATCTCTCTAATTCTATTTCTTTTAGTTTCAAATCAATTAAGGAGTTAACAGCCTGTGCCTTAAAATTATCTATATTTTTTTGATTTATTTCTAAATTTGATAATAATAATTCAGTTAAAATTTTATTTTTCACTTCAAAATTTGTAACAATTTTGTTGTCAATTTTTAAGACAATTTTTGTTTGAACTTGACCATAACTAATATTGAAAAAACTAAAAAAAAGTAAAATTATTACAAAAACTCTAATCATTAATTTCTAAATGAAGGTGAAAATACGTCACCGAATGGCGAAAGAGTGATTTTAAACATTAAAGAATTTTCTGGTTCAATCTCAGAGTCATTGTAAAATTCTCTACGATATACCAATCCAGCTCTTAAACAATCATTAATATATTCATAGCTTAAATTATAAAACTCGGATGAATTAGTAATTAAGTCTCTTTTATTTTCAAACGATAGCTGATTACTATCATTTTTAAATATATCTAATTTTGTTTTTAAATACTCCTGATCTCCTAAATGCTTCTGTTCTTTAAGATAATTTAAATTTATTTGAAAAGAGTCAAAGTCATAAGAAGTTGTTAATTCATTATAGTTAAACTCCTTATAGTTTTGATCAATATTGAAATTATATGTTAATTTTGCTTTATCATTACCTAGGGACATAGTTCCTACTAAGTCTGACAATTTTTCATTTAAACTTGATATATCAGACATCTTTTTATTTTCTTCAGAGTTAATAATTTGTGCGATAGAAAAATCAAATTTTTTAAGGTCATTTTTACTGATCGAATAATCAAGACCTACTGCAGTATTTAATCCAGTTTCAAAGTTATATGTATTATCAAGTCTATCCATTGAAAAAGCGGTTAAAGGCTCCAGTCTTGAGCCCGACGTTTCCTGCCTCATGCTTCCCGGAGCATACCTAAAAAGAATTTTTGGAGTTAAAAAGTGATTAGCTTGATTAACATTTTTTTGTAGACTTATTGAAGAAGTTAGTCCAATAGCACCGAAAAGTTCACTAGTTGGATCATCTTTATATATATCAACGTTTTTACTTTCGTAATTTATATTTCTAAAATGACCTGTGATTTTATTATTAATTCCAAAAGGTGAAATTAGATCTTTATAATTCCAATTAAAATCATTAACCAAAAATTTATTTGTTTTATTAGTATCATAATTATGAAATTTGATATTGGTTTGATAATCTAAAACGCCAAATTTATTATCACTAAATAAGTTTTTATCAAAAGCGATCTCAGGAAAAATGTATTCATATTTATCATTATAATCCTCACTTATAGACTCATATACACTTGCATTTAACCCAAAGTAGCTATCCTCATTCTCTCTGGTGAAACTTATAGAATTATCCAATGTACTAGAATTAAAGTCTACAAGATTAGACTTGATTTTGTACAATTTCAAATACTTGTCATTTGAAACTTCTTGAAGGTTTACTTCAACTAAATTTTTTGAATTATTTTTCCCTACAAACTCTTTACTAAATTTTGAAAAAAAATGAGATTTTTCTCCACCTTTTTTTTTAACAGTAGTTTTTTTGTATCCTTGAGTATATCCAAAGTCAGCCATTAAAAATGAATTTTTGAAGGCTTGATGATACTCTCCAATAAATAAGGGATTTTCTTTCAAATATAATCTGTTTGTGAGAGTAAAATTTTTATCAGGTCCTAAATTAAAAAAATAAGGAAGGCTTATACCTTCACCCAGGTTTTTAGTATCTGAGTAAGAAGGCGGCAAAAAACCTGATCTACGATCTACAGTTGGGTCAGGGTGAGATATTTTAGGAAAATAAAATATTGGTATATCGTAAACCTTGATTAATGCATTGTTATAATAAATTGTTTTTTTCTTATTATCATGCATCATTTTGGTTGACCTTATTTCCCACGGAGGACACTTGTCATTCTCTCTATAGTCACAAAGCGTAAAATTACTTTTTTGAAAAACGCTTTTTCCGTTATTTTTTATTTTTATAGCATTAGAAAAAATACGTGGTTTATTTTTTTCATTTAGCTTAAAACTTTCTTGATTTAAAAATGCTTTAATGTCCGTACCAACAATCTCTTTTTTCTTCGTATCTATGTAAATCTGTGAAAACTCATATGAATTATCAAGATGGTCATCAATTTTTATGTAACCTATAGATTTAAATATGTTAGTAGAAGAGTTGTATCTAAAATTTTCTAAGTAAATTTTATTATTCGAAGAGTCAATCAATATTGCAGCATTGTTTGAACTAATTTCTTTATTTTTATTATCAAAAATTATATCGCTACCATTAATTAGATAATTTTCTGAAGTTGTAATTTTAGTCTCGCCTTTACTTTTAAAAATTCTAGAAATTTCGTTATATTCTGCATAATTAGACTCAATAAAATTTTGCTTACTATCTTCCAATTTCACGTTATCTTTTAAAATTAGGTTTTTTGATTTTCTATTTAGCTCAGCAAAATTACTTTGAATTTTGTTGTTATCTTCTGTAATTGCTACGACTTGATCTTCAAAAATTGTTACTTCCTTATTTTTATCAATTGAAATTTTTTTTGACTCAATTTTTAAATTTTCTGCAAAGGCAGGAAAAAAAATTAGTTTGAATAAGAAAATTATAACTATTTTATTTTTCATTAATTTGCAATATTCCTATAAAAGAAAAAAAACTTAAAATTATAACAGGTGCCCAGATAGACAGCGTCATTGATATTCTAGCGGTTTTTCCAAGAGCTAAAGATAAATCTTTGAAATAAAAAACAACAACAACTACAATTAGTCCAAGAATTATGTATGTCAAATTATTAGAGTCTTTCAAAGTATGCATCGTTAATATCGCAGCAATACCGGTCATAAGAAGCAACAGAAAAGGAAGACTTAAATGTGTGTTTAGAGTTTGCTTTAGAAATAAGCCATTATAACCATTAGAAATTAACTTATTGTATCTTAAAGTTAGGTCTAAAAATGAAATTGTTTCAAAATTTTTAAATAAATTTGTTATTTTGTCATAATTATAAACTGATTTTATTTTTAAATTAGTTATTTCTTTAGATTTAAAAATATTATCTTCAAATTTAAATACTCGTGCCTGATCAATTTCCCAATCAAAGTCTTTAATATTTACTCTTTCGGAACTAATTTTTTCTATTAACTGATATTCGCTATCCAAATGAAATATAGTTACATTTATTAAATCGTAATTATTTAATTTGTGAGCAGAAATTATTCTTTGACTGTTATTCAATGACTCTTTTATCCAAATTCCATTTTTATTAAAACTTATTAAATGATTTGTTTCTTTTGAATAGTTTGATTTTGTTTTTTCATAAAATTTGGTCAGTGAAGATGTAATAGGACTCACCAAAACTAATACCAACCATCCAAGGATAAAGGAAGTGGTGGCTAAAATAAAAAAAATTTTTAAATTTGAATAACCATAGACTTTAAGAATTAACAAATCTTTATTATTTCTTATTTTCAACATAAACCACATACTAGAAATAAAAATTATAAAAGGCAGGGACTGAATTATTATTCCTGGTACTATCATGCTCGTTAAAACTAATGGAGTAAAAAAGTTTACATTTAGACTTTTAAAAAATTCTATTTCTTCAAAGAGGTTTAGGATAATTCCAAAACAAAAAAAGACAATCATAATTATAAAAAATGATTTTAAAAAATTTTTAATGATATAATTTAAAATTATCTTATTCATTCATTTTATACTCATTCGAAAATTTAAATAGGATGAAACTATACACTATCATTGTCAAAATAATTGGTAGCGTGATAAACAATATTTGCATGAAGAAATTTATTGAAGTAAATCTTACTGCTAATTCTGCGAAAAGTAATATACAAAAAGAATAAAGAAAAATGTTAAAACTATTTAAATATTTTTTTTCAGTTTTGATTAATAGTAAACAACAAACTAATGTTATTACAGGAATGTAAAATGGTAATATTATTCTTCTATTTAATGTAGGTCCTAATTCTTCAATAAATGATTTATTACAAAAATCTTTATTTGAGTCTTGACCAATAAAACAATTGATTAATTTTAAAGTTGAAGTTTCCTGTATCTTTGGTTTTTTTATTGTTCTAGTATTTAAATTACTGAGATTAACATTTAATTGTTCAAATTTTATTACATCATCTTTGAAATTTTCTTTTTTCTCAGATATTATTTGTCCATCAAACAGAACTATTCTATTGTTCTCTACAGTACCCTTTGAGGCTATAATTGATATGCTTTGAGTGTCCGAAACATTTGGAGACAAATTTTTTAAAATATTTCCCTTATCATGTAAAAAAATATTCTGTACATTATTCCCATCCTTTTTTTCTACGAAGAAAGTAAAACTAGTGAACGAATCACTAAATTGTTGAGTTCTTACAGTTGGTAGAATAGAACTTATTTGATTGTCACTAATTATATTTCTCGATTTATTTAAAGCTAATGGTGTAATAAGAGTTGAGGTAATTAAATGGATTAAAAGAATTAGAAAAGAAAATAAAAATAATGAATTAACCAAATCTATTTTTTTAATTCCAGATGTCCACAAAATTATAAATTCACTGTCTTGTTTATGTTTGATAACAAATATAGTTAAAGCAAGTAAAAAAGATAAAGGAATAAACTTTGGAATAATTCCTAAGATATTTAGAATTGAGTACTTAAAATAAGTACTAAGCAAATACCCACTGTCTACAATTAATTCTAAAAAACTTACTGCTCTTACCGTAAGCGCAACTAGCGAAAGACCAAGCAAAATGACAAAAAAGGTTTTTAAAATTTCTAATAAATAGTTCTGATAAATTTTGTTTTGAAGCATATGAATTTAATGTATAATTAATTCATCTTTAAGCTAAATTCAATTAAAGGTTTAATTGTGATAAATTTATCGTTGAAATCTTAGTTTTTTGATCATATATAGCTGTCAACCCAATATGAAACATTAAAATTATGTCTATAAAAATTAACTTTTCAAATAAAACATCAAATAAATCCTCATCAAATTTAGTGTTATTCTCTAATGAAAAATTTGAAATTAAAAGTTTAAAAAAATATCTATCTAATTCTGAGCTTACATACATAGTTGATATTTTAAAAACCAGTGACTTAAAAAAAAAAATTTTAGTTTTTGAGGTAAACTCAAAAAAAAAGATAATTTTAATATCAATTAAAAAAAATTTAAAAACTTCAGATATAGAAAGTTTAGGAGCAGAATTTTATGGGCAGGTTAATCAAGGAAAAAATGCAGAGTATTTGTTAAATTCTGATAGCATCTCTAGCAGCCATAAAAACTTTATTAGTCATTTCGTTCATGGGTTAAAATTAAAATCTTACGAATTTAAAAAATATAAAACAAAAAAAGAATCTAGAATTATCTCTGTAAATGTAAGTGGGAATAAAAATAAACCCTCTACAAAAACTCAATTGAAATTTAAAGCTTTAGAAGAGGGAACCTTTTACGCTAGAGATCTAGTATCTGAACCTGGGAACATTCTTCATCCGGATGAATATGTTAAAAGATTAAATGTGTTAAAAAGAGAGGGTTTAAAAGTTAATATTTATGACAAAAAAAAATTAAAAAAACTTGGAATGAACGCATTACTTGGAGTTGGCATGGGAAGCATAAGAGGTTCTTATCTTGTTACAATGGAATGGAAAGGTGCAAAAAATAATTCTAAACCTTTAGCATTTGTTGGGAAAGGTGTAACCTTTGACACTGGTGGTTACTCTCTAAAGCCTGCAAGGTTTATGGAGGATATGACGTATGATATGGCAGGATCAGCAGCTGTTGTAGGTTTAATGAAAAGCCTGGCTCTTAGGAAGGCAAAAGTTAATGCCATTGGTGTTGTTGGGCTTGTAGAAAATATGGTTAGTGGAGTAGCTCAAAGACCGGGAGATATAGTCAAATCTTACAGCGGTAAAACAATCGAAGTTTTGAACACAGATGCAGAGGGAAGATTAGTTTTAGCAGATGCTTTAAGTTTTACAGAAAAAAAATTTAAACCAAAATTTATAGTTGATCTAGCTACTTTAACAGGCGCCATAATAGTTTGTTTGGGCTCCGAATACGCGGGACTATTTTCTAATGATGATAATTTATCAAATCAAATTTTAAATGCAGGGGAGAAAGTTGAGGAAAAACTGTGGAGAATGCCTCTACATAAAAATTATGATAAACTTATGAATTCTAAAAACGCTGATATGCAAAACATAAATTATGTAGGTGGAGCAGGATCAACTACAGCTGCTCAATTTTTACAAAGATTTATTTTAAATAAAACACCGTGGGCTCATTTAGATATAGCAGGAATGGCTTTTTCTAAATATGGGGGAGCACTTAATTCAGGTGGAGCAACAGGGTTTGGGGTTAGACTGTTAAATCAACTTATCGAAGAAAACTATGAGCAAAATTGAGCAAACTTTATCCATCATTAAACCAGACGCAGTTGAAAGAAACTTAGTTGATGAAATTAAAAACATTTTTATTAAAAATAATTTAAAAATTAAAGAAATTAAAAAAATACAAATTTCTAAAGACGAAGCATCAGAGTTTTATAAAGTTCATCAATCTAAACCTTTTTATAATGATTTATGCGCATATTTATCATCAGGTCCAATCGTGGCTATGGTTTTAGAAGGTGAAAATGCAGTTTTATTTAATAGAAAATTAATGGGTGCTACCAATCCTAAAGAGGCCGATGAAAACACAATAAGAAAGTTGTATGGAATTTCAATAGATAAAAATTCAGTACATGGTTCAGACTCGGTAGATAACGCAAAAAAAGAGATAGAATTTTTTTTTAAAAACTAAGCTCTAAAGACTTTGATAATTGCCTCAGGAAAAGCTAAATATTCCAATTTTTGAGTTTTATTTTTAAGAACTTTTTCATCATCTTCTTTATCGATAAAAAATTTTTTTTGAACAATTGCTATTCCACTATCTAATTTTTCACTCACATAATGTACAGTACATCCAGCTTTAATTTCTTTATTTTTTAACATTCTAGCAAAAGTATTTAGACCTTTAAATTTTGGCAGAAGAGAGGGATGAACATTAATTATTTTTCTTTGGTATTTTTTTATTAGTTTTTTTGAAACAATTTTCATATAGCCAGCAAGACAAATAAAAGAAATTTTATATTTTTTAAGATAGTAAAATATCTTGTTTTCATGATTTTTAAATTTTGTATTAACAAAAATGTAAGGTATGTTGTATTTTTTGGCATATATTATTCCATTCGCATTAATATTATTACATATCACCAAACTTACTTTTATAGGGAAATTGCTTGATCTAGAAGATAAAATTAAATTTTTAAGATTAGAACCATTTCCTGAAATAAAAATACATGTATTCTTTTTTACCATCTTAAAGATTTTATAATTTTTACTTTTTTCGCATCATTAGAAATAAAGCCAATTTCATAAGGCATAAATTTTTTATTAAAAATACTTTTAATTTTAGTAATATTTTTTTTTGATACAACTAAACAAAATCCAACACCACAATTAAAAGTTTGTAACATTTCTTGATCTGAAATGTTTTGACTTTTAAGCCATTTAAAAACTTTAGTCGTTTTGATTTTTGAAAGATCAATATTTAAAGTAAAGTTTTTTGGAATAGATCTTAATAAATTTTCAATCAGACCACCACCAGTAATGTGTGCAGCAGCATTAATTAAATTATTATCTGCTAATTTCAAAATTTCCTTTGAATAAATTTTTGTAGGTTTTAAAAGTTCTTTTTTTAAATTATTTGGAACTTTGTTTTTTTTTAAAATTTTTCTGACAAGTGAATATCCATTTGAGTGTATACCGTTTGAAGGAATAGCCAAAATAATGTCATTTTTTTTTACATTTCGTTTATCTAATATTTTTTTTTTTGAGACTATACCTACACTGAATCCTGCCAAATCAAATTTATCTTTAGAGTAGACACCTGGCATTTCTGCAGTCTCTCCACCAATTAGTTTGCAATCAGAAATTTTACATCCATTAAAAATACCTCTCAAAATTTTTTTGACTTTATTCAAATTTAATTTTCCTACAGCTATATAATCTAAAAAAAATAATGGTTTTGCACCTTGAACAATTAAATCATTAACACACATCGCCACTAAATCTATACCGATTGAATCAAATTTCTTAAATTTATTTGCAAGTTCAATTTTAGTCCCAACACCATCAGTGCAGGAAACTATTACCGGATCCTTAATCTTTAAATTGCTGATATCAAATAAAGAACCAAATCCACCGATTGTATCTGATTTTTTGGTTGTATTCTTTTTTTTGTCATTTTTTTTTGATATTTTGGATATATGTTTAACCAATTTGTTTGCTAACAAAATGTTAACACCACTTTTTTTATAGCTATTTTCAATTTTTTTCATTTATAAATTGATAATTAATTTTATGAAAATGTATAAACTAATATTTATTATTTTAATTGTTTTTTTAAAAACCGAAACTCTTTTATCTGAGAATAACTTATTTAATGTTAATAATATTAGGCTAGAAAAAAAAGATAAAACCACGAATAATCAACTAGCTAATCAAGCTATTAAAAAAGGATTTAATCAACTAATTGCAAAAATTTTGTTAGAGGAGGATGTTAAAAAGCTCTCAAATTTAAATTTTTCTTCAATCAAGAAGTTAGTTACCTACTATCAAATTTCAAATATACCTGACGAAGAGAAAAAAGATGAGCAAGTAAATTTTAGTGTTACTTTTGATAAAGATAAAATTCACGATTTATTCTACCAAAGAGGAATCCTCTATTCTAGAATTACTGATAAAGAACTTTATGTGTTGCCGATTTTAACAAAGGAAAATGAAATATACGTTTTTAGCAATAACCAGTATTATGAAAATTGGAACAAACACACAAAAGATGACTTGATTGAATTTATTCTTCCATTAGAAAATATAGAAATCATAAAATTAATTAATGAGAATAAAACAGATCTAATAAATTTGAAACTCAATGAAATATTTCAAGAATATTCAAAGAACAATTTAGCAATAATTTTAATCCAAGATAGCGGTAAAGAGAGCAAAAGAGCATATATTAAATCAAGAATACAAGGAAAAAACATTTCTAAAAATTTAATTTTAAAAAAACAAAAACAACTCCTAAAAGAATTTGATGAAAAAATTGTCGTTGATTTAAAAAAAGAATTAGTAAATCTTGTCAAAGCGGAAAATTTGATTGATATAAGAACTCCATCTTTTTTAAATGTTAAGTTAAATTTGAACAAAAAAAGTAATTTAGTTGAATTAAATTTAAGGATGAAAAATATTGATACGATTGAAAATATATTTGTTCAGGAATTTAACAATGAATTTATGAAATTAAGAATAAAATATTTGGGTAAATTAGATAAAACAATCAATCAATTAAGAAGGGAAAATATAAATTTGAAATTGATTAACGATCAATGGGTGATTAATACTTTATAAAATGGATCAACTTATATTTAAATTTCCATTTGCAAAAAAATATTATGAGCAAGATTTTTTTGTATCTAGCAATAATTTTTCTGCTTATAAATTAATTGAGAGCTGGCCTAATTGGCCAGGCAAATGGTTAAATATATTTGGCACCTCTGGTTCTGGAAAGACCCATTTAGCAAAAATTTTGGAAAAAAAAATAAACAAGACAAAGATACTTGATGCAAAAATAATTGATAACAAAGTAATTGACAAATTAGATCTCTATGATTGTTTAATCATTGATAATTTTGATAACAATATTGATGAAAAATTATTTTACACAATTTTAAATCAGTCTAAACAGCTTGAAAACTATATTCTGATAAACTCAATTTCATCATTAAAAAGTATGAAATTTGATTTAGAAGATCTTAAATCTAGAGTAAACAGTTTTTTGTTTTTTGGAATTGAGCTTCCAACTGATGATTTATTGAAAGTAATCATTTCAAAGACATTATCCGAGAAGCAAATAAGTATTAATCCTAAAATATCAGATTTCATCATAAATAATGTAGATAGATCATACGAAAAATTGTTTAAATTTCTTAAAGAAGTAGATGAAATATCTTTATCTACTGGTAAATCTATTAATATTAATCTAATAAAAAAAGTATTAAATCAATGAATAAATACAGAAGTCACAACTGCTCAGAACTTAGCGAAAAGGAAATTAACCAAAAGGTTCATCTCTCAGGTTGGTTGCATAGAAAAAGAGATCACGGAAATTTATTATTTATAGATTTAAGAGATCATTATGGAATGACACAGTGTGTCATAGAAAATAATAATGATTTTTTTCCAATTTTAGAAAAATCAAAACCTGAAACAGTTCTTAAAATTAGTGGCAAAGTAGTAAAACGATCAAGTGGTACCGAGAATTTAGATTTAACAACCGGCAAAATAGAAATTTCAATTGATTCTGTAGAAGTTTTATCAGATGCCAAAGAACTCCCAATGCCAGTTTTTGGCGAACAAGATTATCCAGAAGAAATCAGATTAAAATATAGATTTTTAGATTTAAGAAGAGATGAAATGCACAAAAACATAATTTTAAGATCAAAAGTGATTTCTTTTATCAGGTCAGAAATGATTAAACTTGGGTTTTTAGAGTATCAAACTCCAATTTTAACTTCTTCAAGCCCGGAAGGTGCTAGAGACTTTCTAGTTCCAAGCAGGTTAAATCCCGGAAAATTTTATGCACTTCCTCAAGCACCTCAACAATTTAAACAATTAATAATGGTTTCAGGTTTTGATAAATATTTTCAAATTGCCCCTTGTTTTAGAGATGAAGATGCAAGAGCAGATAGAAGTCCAGGTGAATTTTATCAGTTAGATTTAGAGATGTCATTTGTAGAACAAGAAGATGTATTTCAAGTAGTCGAAAAACTTATGCTTAATTTATTTAAGAATTTTTCATCAAAAAAAATATTGAATGAAAAGTTTCCACGAATTTCCTTTTATGATGCAATGAAAAAATTTGGAACTGATAAGCCAGACTTAAGAAACCCACTTATAATTCAGGACATTTCAGATATTTTTAAGAGGGATGATGTGAAATTTGATATATTTAAAAAAATGGTTAAAGATGGATCGCTTGTCAGAGCTATTGTGACAAAACAAACAAAAGATAAACCTAGAAGTTTTTTCGATAATATTGACAAATGGGCAAAAGATCAGGGTGCATCAGGGTTAGCATATTTTACTATCGAGCAAGATAAAGAAATAACAGCGAAGGGTCCTATTGGAAAATTTTTCAGCGAAGACTCTATTAAAGAAATTATGAAAAATTGTAATGCTAAAATTGGTGATAGTATTTTTTTAGCGTGTGGTAAAGAAAAAGAAATTGTAAAAATTCTTTCACAAGCTAGAGATAAAATTGCTAAAGATTTAGATATAATAAATAAAGATTATTTTGCATTTTGTTGGATCGTTGATTATCCGATGTATGAATACGATGAAAACTCAAAAAAAATTATTTTTAGCCACAATCCTTTTTCAATGCCTCAGGGAAATTTAAAAGAAATCGATTTTGATAAGCCATTAGATATTAAAGCTTATCAATATGATATTGTTTGTAATGGAGTAGAATTATCTTCTGGCGCGATTAGAAACTATATTCCAGAATTAATGTATAAATTGTTTTCAGTAGCAGGTTACACAAAAGAAGATGTAAACGAAAAATTTAGCGGGATGATTAATGCTTTTAGTTATGGAGCTCCACCTCATGGTGGTATAGCGCCTGGAATTGATAGAATTGTTATGTTGCTCGCTGGTAAAGAAAATATAAGGGAAGTAACTTTATTTCCCATGAATCAAAATGCTCAAGATTTGATGATGCAAGCTCCTTCAGAAGTTAATGAAAAACAACTAAAAGAGCTTAGTATAAAAAAAGACTTAAAAAAAAATTAGTTTTTAGTTTTTAGATTTATTCTAACATCAGAAAGATCAACCAGCTTCTCTTCATAGTTGCTTCTTACAAAACCTTTTGAAGTAATATTTTTAACAATTTTTAAAAATTTATCATCTCCTTCTGAAGTGGTTATATTTTTTGTGCTAGCGATGGACGGTGTATGAGCTAATTCTTCTTTACCTAAGTAAGAAATTGCTAGTTCTCTAAAGACATAATCTAGGATTGATGAGGCGCTTAAAATTCTATCGTTTCCAATAACGTTACCTGATGGCTCAAATTTAGTATCAATAAATGCATCAACATACTCTTCTAAAGGAACTCCATACTGCAATCCTAATGAAATAGCTATTGCGAAGTTATTCATCATGGCTTTGACAAGTTCACCTTCTTTGTTTGTATCTATGAAAATTTCTCCTATTTTTCCATCATCGTATTCACCTGTATGCAAATACACTTTATGATCACCAATTTGTGCCTTTTGAATATAACCTTTACGTCTATCTGGCATTTTAAATCTTGCATTGCCTTTATTCTTTAAATTTATTGCAGGTTCTTTTTTATCATCTTTTATATTTTTTAGTGGATTAGGAATATTTTTAGGCAAGCCTTTGCTTAATTTGATATTTTCAATTTTTTCATCTTTTTTACCACCAATTTTTTTTGTTTTTCGATTATTCAGTTTTACATCTATGACTTCGACTTCACCGTCATTTCTTTGATCAATCTTTGATAATTCTGCATCATCCAAATTTTCCAATGTATGGACTGTTTTAAATGTGCAGGTATAGTAAGTTTCAACAATGTATTTTTTCATAAAATAATGGAATCTCTTTATTAAGATATATATTAATTGTATAAGGTGTCTAACAATTATTAATACAATTAAAAATTGTGTGGATTTAAAATTACGAATATGGGTTTAAAAATATTTTTTACTTGGTGGAACAAACAAACTTTTGGAACTTTTTTAAAAACTTTGTTTTTTGGAAAACATGTAGGAACTGATGACTATGGAAATAAATATTATCAGAATAAGAAAAATGAAAGATGGGTAATATACGCAAAAAATATAGAAGCGACAAAAATAACCACCGAATGGTACTTATGGATGCATCATACAATTGATAAGATACCTGATAAGAAAGATCATAAATATTCTTGGCAAAAAAAACATTTAGAGAATCAAACTGGCACAAGTAACAGTTATAAACCAATTAAAATTCGCAAAGGTGAAATTAAGAAAAAATATGAGACTTGGAAATAAAGTTTACTTCCTAATAATTTTTTATCTGTTTTTATTTATAAACTTTTCTCATTCCGAAGACAAAATTACATCTTCACCATTAATTAATGTAGAGAAAATTAAACCAAGTTTTGAAGAGCTAGATGAAGAAAACATAAGTACAACAACGAGCCAAAATTTAAAAGAGAAGAAAAAAAATTCAAGTTTAAAATCTTCTCAAGCTATATTGATTGGGTTAGATAAAATTACAGCTAAATCCTCAAAACTCGTAATTAATTTGAATGAAATTAAAAAGTTTGGACCGCTAGAAATAAAGATATTAAAATGTGGTAAAGTAAAAGTTAATAATAAAACTGATAGTGTTGCATATATGCAGGTAAAAGATTCGACTAAAAATGAAAATGAGAAAGTATTTATATTTAATGGATGGACATTTGCATCAGATCCAAGTTTAACACCTTTTGATCACGCAATATATGATTTACAATTACTAAATTGCAATACAGCTTAAAAAAATTTTTCTTTACCAAGCCAATTTGTATCAAAAGTGGAGTCAATAAATTTTTTATGATTCAGTATCTTTTTATGTAAATCTATTGTTGTGGTTATACCCTCTAGGACAAATTCATCTAAAGATCTTAAAGTTCTTTGTATAGCTTCAGTTCTATTTCTTCCTTTACATATTACTTTTGCAATTAAACTGTCGTAGTAAGGGGTTATTTTGCACCCCTGAAAAATAGCACCATCAACTCTTGTTCTAAATCCAGAAGGTTGATGACAAACACTTATCGTTCCTGGACTGGGTTGAAAATCTAAAGCAGGATTTTCAGCATTAATTCTACATTCAATCGTATGCCCTCGTGGGTTAATATCATTTTGTTTTAAAGCAGTATCACCAGTAAAAGCTATCCAAAGTTGTTCTTTAACAATATCAATACCGGTCTGAACTTCTGTAACGGGATGTTCTACTTGCACTCTCGTATTCATTTCTAAAAAATAAAATTTTCCATTTTCGTATATAAATTCAACTGTGCCAGCACCTTCGTAATTAATTTGTTCTACCATTTTTACTGTTTTTTCCAAAAGATCTTTCCTTTGTGCATCTGTGAGAACGGGGCTTGGTGTTTCCTCAATTAATTTTTGATGTCTTCTTTGAACCGAACAATCTCTTTCACCTAAATGTACAGTTTTATTTTTTCCAGACATAATTTGAACTTCAATGTGTCGAGGATTTTTAAAATATTTCTCTATATATAATTCATCATTATTGAAAAATTTTAACGCCTCTGATTTGGCTGTTAAAAATAAATTTTCTAGTTTACTTTCCTCTTCCACTATTTTCATTCCTTTACCACCACCTCCACCTGCAGCTTTAATTAAAACAGGGTACCCAATTTCTTTACATATCGATTTAGCTTCAGACAGAGATTTTACCCCTCCCTCAGAACCTTCAATTATTGGTAAACCATATTTTTTAGCAATTCGTTTAGCTTCAATTTTATCACCCATTTTTGAAATTATATCTCCGCTTGGACCTATAAATTTAATTCCATGTTTATTTACAATCTCAGAAAATTTTGCATTTTCCGACAAAAAACCATAACCAGGATGAATTGCTTCTGCACCTGTTAAGTCAACAGCTGACATAATTGATGAAATATTAAGATAACTATTTTGGGGTTGGTGAGAACCAATACAAACACTTTCATCTGCAAGTCTAACATGCATAGCTTCGGCGTCTACATTAGAATGAACAGCTACAGTTTTAATTCCCCATTCTTTGCAGGCTCTAATAACTCTTACAGCTATTTCACCTCTATTAGCGATAAGTACTTTTTTGAACATTAAATTATTTATTTAAGAAGAATTAAAGTTTGACCAAACTCCACAGGTTGTCCATCTTCAATTAAGATTTTTTTTACTTCACCATCCGCGGTAGAAGGAACATGATTCATTGTTTTCATAGCTTCAACAATCATCACTGTTTGTCCTTTTTTAATTTTATCACCAACTTCTACAAATTTTTTAGCGCCTGGCTCTGGAGCTAAGTAAGCTGTACCAATAATTGGTGACTTTACTCTGATGCCATCAATGTCATCAGATGATTTAAGCACTGTTTTATTTGGGGATACAACAGCGCTTGTTTTTATTTGATCTATACCTTTTGATGCTTTTGAAACTTTTATCTTTTTTTGACCATCTTGATACTCTAATTCGGTAAGCTCAAATTCTTTTAAGTGGTCTACTAGTTCTTTTATAAGTTTTTTATCTATTTTCATTTATCTAAAAAATTTTTCATTGCTTTTAATGACATTATATATCCATCTGCACCAAAACCACAAATTACTCCTTTAGCAACTTTACTTATTAGGGATTTGTGCCTAAATTCCTCTCTATTATAAATATTACTTATATGCAATTCAATTATTGGAATTTTTAGTATTTTCAAAGCATCGTGTATTGCTACTGAGGTATGAGTATAACCTCCAGCGTTGAGAATTAATCCATCTTGATTTTCTCTAGAATTTTGAATTTGATTGACTAATTCTCCCTCAATATTTGATTGGAACAAAGTAAGATTGATATTATTTTTTTCTGCATAATCCTTACATTTTTTTTCAATATCTTTTAAGGTGAAACTTCCGTATTGATTTTTTTCTCTTTCACCTAAAAGGTTGAGGTTTGGTCCATTAACAATTATAATTTTATCCATAAATTTCTAAGTATTGAATAACTTAATTATGGCAAAAATACAATTAAATGGAAAAAAAGTAGTTATCAAACCAAAGTATTCAATATTTGATCTTTTAAAAAAGTACAAACTATCTAATAAAAAAGTTGCGATCGAGCATAATGGAATAATAATTCCTAAAGTAAATTATAAAAAAAAACTTTTAAAAAATAATGATAAAGTAGAAGTCGTTACATTTATTGGAGGTGGATAAATTGAAAAAAGATATTTTTAAAGTTGCAGGAAAAACTCTTAATTCTAGACTTATAGTTGGAACAGGTAAATATAAAAACTTTTTGGAAACGGCTAAAGCTGTTAAAGCCTCAGGTGCTGATATGGTGACGGTAGCTGTTAGAAGAGTAAATATTTTAGATAAAAAAAAACCAATATTAACAGATTACATAAACCCAAAAAAAATAACTTTTTTACCTAATACTGCCGGTTGTTTTAATTCTGATGATGCCTTAAGAACTTTAAGACTAGCAAGAGAAATGGGAGGCTGGAAACTAGTTAAATTAGAAGTTTTAGGTGATAAAAAAACTCTTTACCCAAACATGATTGAAACTATTAAATCTACCAAGATCTTAACCAAAGAGGGATTTAAAGTCATGGTTTATTGTACAGATGACCCATTGTTAGCAAAAAAATTAGAAGATAACGGAGCTTCTGCAATTATGCCTTTAGCATCTCCTATTGGTTCCGGTCTTGGAATTCAAAATAAAGTGAACATATCTTTAATAATTAAGCAATCTAAAGTACCAGTAATAGTTGATGCAGGCATTGGAACTGCTTCAGATGCTACGATAGCAATGGAATTAGGTTGTGATGGTGTATTAATAAATAGTGCCATAGCCAATGCCAAAAAACCAATTTTGATGGCTAAAGCTTTCAAAGATGCAGTTATTTCTGGAAGAAGTTCTTTTCTAGCTGGAAGAATGAATAAAAATTATTTTGCTTCAGCAAGCTCACCAATAAGAGGACTTATTTAACTTTTCTTTTTTTTCTTACCCAAAGAGTCCTTGCTTTTCTTTTTATTGATTTTGTTTTTTTAGTTTTTTCTTTAGTAGTAATTTTATTTTTTTCTTTTTTTTCTTTAATCTTAATTCCTTTATTACTTTTAATTTCGATAATCGGATTTATGTTTTCGATAGTGTTGATCACTTTTTTCGATTTATTTAATAGATCAATTTTATATTCAGGAACTATAAACTTATCATTTGATAGTATTTTAACTTCAAATGAGTATTTTTTTTGAAAATATTTCAACTCCTCAAGTAAATTTTTCTCTATATATACTTTTACTTTTTCTGGAACATAAGAGTTTATAATCTTTACTTTATCAGTAAAAGCCAAGTGTTGAATTTTTTTTAGAATTTTTTGAGAAAAAGATGAAAGTGATAGTTGTGTTTCCCACTTAATTGAACCTTCACGCAATCTTTGTCTTGTCATTTCAAGCAAACCAAAACTACTAATTCTACCAGTTTGTATTCTAGCCCTGTCTTTCCTGATGCTCTCTCTCATTTTTTTTTCAACAATACGTCTGTTATAAAAATTCATCATATCAATAAAATCAATTACAATTAGACCAGATAAATCTCTTAATTTTATTTGACGAGCTATTTCTTCGGCAGCTTCAAGATTAGTATTTAAAGCTGTTTTTTCTATGTTTATTTGTTTTGTAGATTGACCTGAGTTTATATCTATTGAAACTAATGCTTCTGTTGGATTGATTACCAAGTATCCACCAGATTTAAGTTTTACTGTGGGTTCATAAATATTGTTTAACTCCTTCTCAATATTAGCATCAAAAAAAAGAGGAATTTTACCTCGATATTTTTTTACGTTTTTCACATTTTTAGGCATTAGCTCTTTCATAAATTTTTTTGCCTTTTGATAAGCTTCGTTTCCTTCGATATAAACATTTTTTGTATCGTTATCATACGCATCTCTTAAAGATCTTTTTATTATATCTCCCTCTTCATAAACTAAAGACGGTGCGTTAGAATTTAAAGCTTTTTCCTTAATCTCTTCCCAAGTTTTCAAAGTATTTTGAAAATCTTTTTCAATTTCATTTTTTGTTTTATTTGCTCCTGCTGTTCTTACAATTACACCCATACTATTGGGTATTTCTATATCATTAAGAATATTTCTTATTTTTTGACGATCAGAAGAGTTGAAAATTTTTCTAGATATGCCTCCACCTTTTGGTGTATTTGGCATTAATACCATATATTTACCAGCTAAAGAAATGAATGTAGTTAGTGCAGCACCTTTTTGTCCTCTTTCTTCTTTAATTACTTGTATCAAGATTACTTGACCAGGTTTAATAACTTCTTGAATTTTATATCTTTTTATACCAAATGAAGATTTTACTTTTTCACGATACTCTTTTTTATTTTCCTTTTCAGCATGATTTTCAGTACTAATATTTTTTTCATCTTTTGTATTCGAGTTATCATCCGATTGTAAATTATCCTGGTTTACTTCGATTGTTTTATCTTTTAATTCTTCACGAATTTTTTCTTCAGCTATTCTTATTTTTTCTTTATCCTCTGAAGGTAACTGATAATAGTCTGACTGAATATCGTTAAAAGCTAAAAAACCGTGACGTTCTCTTCCAAAATTTATAAATGCAGCTTGCAAAGACGGTTCAACTCTACTTACTGTAGCAAGGTAAATATTATTTTTAAAATTTAAATTATTTTTGTCTTCATACTCATACTCCTCAATTGAATTATTTGATTTAAGAACAATACGAGTTTCATTTGGATGCGATGCATCGATATATAAGTTTTTTTCCATTTTTTGAGAATTCCTTTAAAATTTTTGTAATTTGATATATTAAATAATGTCATAAGTTATATTTTATACAATTTTAGATATAATTACAGGATTTTAATTCAAACATGCCTCAAGATAGTCAGATTTATTATAAATAAATACAAAATGTTAAATCTTATCAATTTTTCGATCAAATTTATATTAGCATTTCTAGTAATTGTTGTTTTTTTCATATTTTCAACTCTTTGGTATTTTTCTATAGGATTGCCCGATTACAAAAAATTATCAAATTATCAACCACCGATATCAAGTAGAGTTTATTCTGAAAATAGCAAATTAATTGCAGAATACGCCATAGAAAAAAGGCTTTTTATACCGTATGAATCTGTACCGGAAAAAGTGGTGCAAGCTTTTCTTTCTGCAGAAGATAAAAATTTTTTCAGCCATCCAGGAATAGATGCAAAAGGAATAATAAGAGCATTTTTGAAAAATATTAAGAATATTACACAAAAAAAAAGATTAGAGGGTGCTTCTACTATTACACAACAAGTTGCAAAAAATTTTTTACTTACAAATGAAGTATCATTAAAAAGAAAAGTTAAAGAAGCGATCTTAGCATTTCGAATAGAAAGAGCTTATACAAAAGAAAGAATTTTGGAACTATACTTAAATCAAATTTATCTAGGTCAAGGCACTTATGGAATAGCTGCAGCTAGTCTAGAATATTTTAATAAATCGATAAAAGAATTAACCTACACAGATGCCGCCTTATTAGCTGCTTTACCAAAAGCACCTAGCAAATATAATCCATATAAATACCCTGAAGTTGCAAAGTTTAGAAGAAATTTAGTATTACAAAATTTAGAGGAAAATAATTTTATTACTAAAAAACAATTAAAAATTTTTAAAAATTCTGAGTTGACTCTTAACAAGAGAAAAATAGAAATAGTAAATGAGGCAAATTCTTATACCGAGGAAGTAAGAAAAACTGTTAAAAATATTTATGGATTTGAGAAACTTTATTCCCAGGGATTAAGTATAAGCACACCACTAAATATAAATTATCAGATCCAGGCCTTAAAATCTTTAAGACAAGGAATTCAAGAGTATGATCGTAGACACGGATGGAGAGGCGCAATCACAAATAAAGTCAACAATAAGAATTGGGAAAAAAAAGTCGCGCAGTTTAAGTTAGACCCAACTTTAAATTGGAAACTAGCAGAAGTTATATCATTAGACGATAATAAAATTGAATTTGCCATACTGAATAAAAAAAAAAAGAAAAAAAATTCGGGAATTTTATTATTGAATAATATTAAGTGGACTATTCCTAAAAATAAATTAATTAAAGATATTTTTAAAACAGGGGATATTATTTTTGTAAAAAAAGAAAATAATTCTTGGTTACTAAAGCAGTATCCAAAAGTTAATGGTGGTATTGTTATTTTAGATCCATTTACCGGAGATATATTAGCGTTAGTTGGTGGTTTTAATTTTAAAAAAAGTGAATTTAATAGGGTCACTCAAGCTAAAAGGCAACCAGGGTCTGCTTTTAAACCAATAGTTTATGCTGCAGCTTTGGAAAAAGGTTTTGCTCCAAATTCTATTATTTTAGATGCACCGTTTGTAGAAAGCCAAGGAGTCGGACTGAAAAACTGGAAACCCGAAAACTATGGAAAGAAATTTTATGGTCCATCAACTTTAAGAAAAGGGATTGAATATTCAAGAAATTTAATGACTGTTAGAATTGCTAAAATGCTAGGTTTAGAAGAAATCTTAAACTTATCAAAAAAATTGAATATTTATAATGAAATACCAGAACTTTTATCAGTTTCTTTAGGAGCAGCCGAAACCACTCTACTTAATTTAACATCTGCATACGCACCCTTTGTAAATGGAGGAAAAAAGGTAGAACCAAAGTTGATTTCGAGAATACAAGATAGAAGAGGAAAAACAATTTTTCAAAAAAAAGGAAAAACTTGTTTAGGTTGTGATAAATTTATCAATGAAAATATTAAACTTCCGTCTATAGAAAGCACAAGTGAAAAAGTTATTAGTGAGGAAACAGCTTACCAAATGACTTCAATTTTACAAGGAACAGTTCAAAGAGGGACTGCTAAAAAACTAAGATCCTTAAAAGTACCTTTAGCTGGAAAAACAGGCACAACAAATGATAATTATGATGCTTGGTTCATTGGATTTTCTTCTAATTTAGTAATTGGTGTCTACATCGGATATGATAATCCTAAAACTTTAGGCAAATTCGAAACGGGATCAAAAGCGGCATTACCTATTTTTAAAGATTTTGTTGAAAAAACTCTTTTTAAAGAAGATTTTGAAGAATTCAAAATTCCTGAAAATATATATTTGACATCACTAAATTATGACACTGGTGTCAAAGCAGCGCCTGGAGAAAAAAATTCAATTATTGAAGCTTTAAAATTAAAAGATATTAACAATATTGAAAATAATAACTTAATCACAACCAATGGCCGTGATAAAATAATTAAGTTTAGACAGTTTTACTAATGGAAAACTTTGAAGCAATACTAGCCGCTACTGAAAAATCCTTGAATAATATTAGGGGGTATCTTTGATAGAGAAAATATTGAAAAAAGAATTCAAGAATTAGAACAAATTTCACTTAAAGAAAATTTCTGGAAAGATAGAGACTTAGTAAAAAAAACAGTCAAACAAAAAAAAATATTCGAAGATATTTTTAATACTTATCAAATTTTTTTTATTGAATTAAACAATATTAAAGATTTACATGCACTAGCTTCTCAAGAGAAAGACGAAGAAACTATTAATGACTGTATTAAAAAGATACAAAAAATTTTGTCAGAAATTAAAAAAAGTGAAATAAACTGCTTTTTATCAGGTGAAAATGATGATTATGACATTTATTTAGAAATTCATGCAGGGGCGGGCGGTACTGAAAGCCAAGATTGGGCAGATATGCTTCGTAGAATGTATATGAAGTGGTTTGATAAAAAAAATTTCAAATATACAATTATCAGTGAACACAAGGGTGAAGAGGCAGGTATAAAATCTTCTACAATCAAGGTACAGGGTGATTATTTATATGGGTTAATGAAATCAGAGTCTGGAGTTCATAGGTTAGTTCGAATCTCTCCATTTGATAGTGGAGCAAGAAGACACACAAGTTTTGCTAGCGTATGGGTTTATCCTGCTGTGGAAGACGATATTAGTATAACAATTGATGAAAAAGATTTAAGAATAGATACCTATAGATCAAGTGGTGCTGGTGGACAACATGTAAATACTACCGACAGCGCAGTTAGGATAACGCACTTACCAACTAAAATTGTTGTACAGTGTCAAAATGAAAGATCTCAACATAAGAATAAAGAAACCTGCTTTAAAATGTTAAAAGCAAGATTATACGAACATAAAATTCAACAAAAAGAAGAAGAGAATCAAAAAGAGATGAGTTCTAAAACAGATATTGGGTGGGGTCATCAAATTAGATCATATGTTCTGCAGCCATACCAACTTGTAAAAGATTTGAGAAACAAAACAGAAAGCACCAACCCAACTAGCATTTTAGATGGGAATATTGATGAGTTTATCGAGGAGGGTATTAAAAATAAGTAATGAAAAAAGTTATTACAAATTTAGTCTTAATTATACTTTTTCTATTTACAATTTCCATCATCATTCTCTCAACAATAGGGATTGAAACTAGTAGGTTTAATAAATTAATTACAGATAAAATTTCACAAAAAAAAAATATAGAAATTAAATTAGATAAAATTAAATTTAAACTAGATCCTAAAAAATTAAATTTATTTATAGAAACAAAGAAACCAAAAATAAGCTATAGAGGTGTAATAATTCCTTTACAAAATGTAAAGGCTTATATTGATTTCAAGTCTCTGTTTAAATCTAATCCTAAAATTAAAAAAACAAGCTTTGTACTTAAAGAAATAGATGTCTCAAATTTAAATAAATTATTATCGATCATTAAACCTTCTAATTTTAAAAATTTATTGAGTAATAGAATAAAAGAGGGAAAGTTAATTTCGGAAATTGATATTTTTTTGAATGAAGATAATTCTATAGACAATTTTATAGCTAAAGGTGAAGTAAAAGATTTAAAGGCAGAGCTTTTTTCTAATTTCAATTTAATAAATACTAATTTAAGTTTTTTTGCAGATAAAAACGATATTTTATTGAAAAATATATTTGGAGATCTTGATGATATAAGGATCTCTGATGGAGATATAAAAATTAATTTAGATAATGGAATAACATTAAAATCAAATTTTATATCAAAACTGGATCTCAAAGAAGAATTTTTTAATAGAAATCTTAAATTTTTCAAAGATTATACTTATCTCAATAATATTAAAGCAATAGAGGCTAATTTAAATAATAATTTTTTTATTATTTTAGATAATACATATAAAATAAAAGACTATAATTACAGTGTTAAAGGTAAAATTCAAAAAAATAAGCTAGAATTATCCCGTCCAATGATTAATCAGTATGTTACAGAGGAAATTAAAAAAATTTATTTTTCAGATTTAGAAATAAAGTCAAATTTATCTCCAAAAACAATTGATTTTAAAGCTGCGGGAAAATACTCATTTAATAACTTAGATTTTTTTAAGATAGATTTTAAAAATGATACAAACAAAAATTTACAGAATGTAGAACTCAATATAGATTTTAATAATAGTCTAAATCTAGATTTCTTAAATTATCAAAAATCAAATAAAACAATTGGCAATTTGTCTATTAATATTGAAAAAAAAAATAATGATATAGATATAAAAACCTTAAAATACTTAGAAGGTAAGAATTTAATTAAAATAAATAGTTTAATCATAAAAAAAAATAAGCTCTCATCTTTTAAAAAAATATCTGTCCAAACTAAAGAAAATGATTTTTTTATTGAAAATAAAAGTAAGATTTTAATAAAGGGAAACAAATTTGATGCAACTAATCTAGCTAAATTTTTTAACAATCAAAGTAAAGAAAATATACTAGAAAAATTAAGCAGCAATATTGAAATAGATTTTAAAAATGTAAACATTCCGGTTTCAGAAAATCTAAAAAACTTCAAACTGATTGGTAAAATCGAAAAAGGTAAATTCATAAAAATAACCTCCAAAGGCGAATTTGGGGGTAATAATTTTTTAGATATTTCCATGAAAAAAGATAAGAGCAACGATAAAAAGTTTTTGGAAATCTATTCTGATTTACCGCAACCTTTATTGACGGAGTATAGTTTTTTTGACGGTCTATCTGGAGGAAAATTATTGTTCTCTTCTATTATTGAGAATTCATCATCCACTTCAATTCTTAAAATTGAAAATTTTAAAGTTGTAAACGCTCCCGGGGTTGTGAAGTTATTATCTTTAGCTGATTTAGGTGGCTTAGCAGATTTAGCTGAAGGAGAAGGATTAACTTTTGATATTTTGGAAATAAATATGGAAAAAAATAAAGATTTATTAAGACTAAATGAAATTTTGGCTTTAGGTCCAAGTATGTCAGTTATTATGGAGGGTTATAAAGACAAAAATGGCCTTACCAGTTTAAGAGGAACTTTAGTTCCAGCAAAAACATTAAATAAAATGATTTCAAAAATTCCAGTCTTAGGAGATATAATTATCCCAAAAGAAGTAGGAGAGGGTCTATTTGGCATTAGTTTTAAAATGAAGGGTCCAAAAGGTAAAATAAAAACAACAATTAATCCAATTAGAACTCTGACACCAAGATTTATCCAGAAGATTATAGATAAAAAAAAAGATACTAAATAACCTTAACTAAATAGTGTTTTTTTTTCCCATAAGAAAGTTTTAAAATTTTATTTTTAAAATCTTTTAATTTAAGAATTTTATTTTCATCCTCGATTACATTATCATCAATTTTTAATCCTTTATTAGCAATCGCTCTTCTTGCCTCGCTCTTTGAGGGTAAAATTTTGTTATTCGCAATAAATTCTAAAAAATTTACACCTTTTTCAACTTCGCTTAAGTATAATTTAATTTCAGGTAAATCTGATCCGATACCTCCTTTTTCGAAGGTTTCCGTTGCAGTTTGTTCTGCTTTTTTTGATGCTTTTTCTCCATGCATTATTTTTGTGGCTTCATTAGCCAATAATATTTTTAATTTATTTATATTTTTTTCTTTATTGAAAATTTTTTCAATTTCATAAGTTTCTATTTCAGTAAAAAAATTTAAAAATCTTTTTACATCTCTGTCATCGGTGTTTCTCCAAAACTGCCAATAATCATATGAGGACAATTCATCTTCATTTAACCAAATTGCTCCCTTTTCGGTCTTACCCATTTTTGATCCTGAGGCTAAAGTAATTAAAGGAGAGGTTAAGCCATAAGCTTCTTTGTGCAATATTCTTCTAATTAGATCTACTCCACTAACAATATTCCCCCATTGATCTGAACCACCAATTTGTAGGATACAATTTTTATTTTTAAACAATTGATAAAAATCATAAGCTTGTAGAATCATATAATTAAATTCCATATAGCTTAATGATTGTTCTCTATCTAATCTTAGTTTTACACTATCGAATGTTAGCATTTTATTTATTGTAAAATGACTACCAATGTCCCTAAGAAATTGAATATAATTTAGTTTGGTTAACCAGGATGCATTATCCACAAATATTGGTTTAGTTTTTTTATCAGAGGTAATTAAAATTTTATTGAAAACTTTTTTTATGGTTTTAATATTCTTTTTAATCTTATCTTGATTTAATATTTTTCGTGTTGCGTCTTTTCCTGAGGGATCGCCTATTAATGTGGTTCCGCCGCCTAATAGAACTATGGGCCTATGTCCATGTTTTTGCATTAGTCTTAAAATCATTATTTGAAGTAAACTACCAACATGTAGGCTGCTTGCAGTACAATCAAAGCCTATATATCCAGATATTGATTTTTTATTAGAAATTTCGCTAAGTTTACCCAAATCAGTGCATTGATTAAGATAACCTCTTTCTTTCATCTCTTGCAAAAAAGTAATTTTCATAGTGCTATTTACTTAACCAACTATTATACAAAAATTGTTATAAATAAATAAAAATATGCAAAAAAAATGGATCTCTTTAGGATTAATGAGTGGGACCTCTGGAGATGGGGTCGATGCATCTATAATTTCCTCTAATGGAGTAGACTTTTACGAATCTATTAAAAATAAGTTTTTTGAGTATGACACGAGGGTTTATAAAGATATTCACACCTTAAAAGAAAAAATTCATAAAATTGAACATTTAACGACATTTAAAAAAGAGATAGAAAATTTAGAGAGAAAAATTACAATTTTTCATGCCCAAATAATTAAACAATTAAATTTAAGTGATAATACAATTGTTGGCTTTCACGGCCAAACTATTTATCACAACCCAAAAGAAAAAATTTCAAGACAATTAGGTAATGGAAATTTATTAAACCAATTAACAAATAAAGATATAGTTTTTAATTTTAGAGAAAATGATATTTTAAACGGTGGCCAAGGAGCACCTTTAACTCCCATTTTTCATCAATTAGTTGCGAAACAAAGTAAAATATCGTTGCCAGTATGTTTTCTTAATATTGGTGGAATTTCAAATATCACTATTATTAAAAGCAAAGATAATAATTGGGATTTATTAAGCAAAGATATTGGGCCAGGAAACTGTTTAATTGATAATTGGGTAAGGAACAACTCTGATAAAAAATTTGATGTTGATGGTGAATTAGCTACAATTGGATCAAAGAATGAGATTATTTTTGAGCAAGCTCAAGAGTTATATACAAATAGAAATAATAAAAAAAAACTATCATTTGATACAAATGATTTTGATATATCATTCGCAAGAGGGTTAAGTCTCGAAGATGGTGTTGCAACACTCACAGATTTTACAGCAAGAATAATTGGAGAACAACTTTCTCTAGCCATTAAAGACTCCAAAGAGAGAATAAGAAATGTGTTATTATGTGGAGGGGGCAGAAAAAATAAAGTTTTAGTCGAAAAGATTAAACAAAATTTGTTTACTCATGTAAAATTAAAAGATTTAGACGAACTCAAAATTGACGGAGACTTCATAGAGTCACAAGCATTTGCTTTTTTAGCAATTAGATCAATTTTAAAATTACCAATATCATTTCCAAGCACCACTGGATGTACAATTCCAAGCGTAGGTGGGGAGTCTATTAAGAATTAAATTAAAGCTGTTTTTTCTTTCAAATATTTTTCAATTTCTAAAATTAATTCTTTTTCTTTATTTTTAAAAAAATGGTTTGAATTTTTTATTTTTGAAAAAATAACTTCTACACCTTTTTGACTTTTAATCCTATTATCCAATTCATCAATACTTTCTTTAGTTACCAGTTCATCATTTTCACTATAAATAACTTGGCCAGATGTTGGACATGGTGCTAAAAAAGAAAAGTCATATACGTTAGGTTGTGGAGACACAGCAATAAAATTATTTACTTCAGGCCTTCTCATAATTAATTGCATACAAATTAATGATCCAAAAGAAAAACCAGATACCCAACACTGACTGTAATCTAAATTTTGTCTTTCTATCCAATCTAGTGCTGCAGCAGCATCAGATAATTCACCTTGTCCATTGTCAAAAACTCCATCGCTTTTTCCAACACCTCTAAAGTTTACTTTTATTACTGAAAAACCATTTTCCAGAAAAATATTATACATAAGCTGAACTATTCTATTATTCATAGTTCCACCATATTGCGGGTGAGGATGCAAAACAATTGCTACAGGAGATCCAAATTTTGGGTTTTTATAATATTTTGCTTCAAGTCTTCCAGCTGGCCCCGGTATAAAAATTTCTAAACTTTTAGGTTTCATTTTTGATAATGATTATTATTTTTAAAAAAAAGTAATGTTTTATAACACGTTTTTCCGCGGCAAATATTTTTTTTTAATTCATACTAAAATAGTAGGAATTAAATTAAAAATACTGTAATACAACGTAAAATTATGAAATTAACATCTAAAGGAAGATACGCGGTTATGGCTATGGCAGACTTGGCCTTATTTAAAAATAAAGGTCCAATAAGTCTTACCGATATAGCTTTAAGGCAAAATATTTCATTAGCTTACTTAGAACAAATATTCATTAAGTTAAAAAATAAAAATTTAGTAAAAAGTGTTAGAGGAGCAAAAGGAGGTTACATTTTAGAGGTGTCACCTGAAGAAATAAAAATTTCAAATATAATTTCAGCAGTAGATGAAGAAATAAAAATGCTTAACTGTAAGAAAGAGTCAAAAAAAGGATGTAATAATAAGTTATCAAAATGCATCACACACAATTTATGGGACCAACTTGATCAGCATATAAATGATTTCTTTGAAAAAGTAAAATTACAAGACTTAGTAAAAAATAATCAAAATTTAAATAAATGAAAACTGAAGATATAAAAAATAATAAAGATTATAAATACGGTTTTACAACTGATGTCGAGAACGTAAGATCTCCCAAGGGTCTTAGCGAAGAAACTATTCGCTTTATCTCCCACATTAAGAAAGAGCCAAAATGGATGCTTGATTGGAGATTAAAAGCTTTTAATAGATTAAAGGTTATAAAAGAGCCAAACTGGCAGAAGCCAAAATATCCTAAAATAAATTATCAAGATTTATATTATTATTCTGCACCAAAAAGTGCTTCGGAAAAACCTAAGAGTTTAAACGAAATAGATCCAAAAATTTTAGAAACTTATAAGAAACTTGGAATACCTTTAGATGAACAAAAAAGATTAAATGGTATTGCGGTTGATGCAGTTTTTGACTCAGTTTCTGTCGCAACAACTTTCAAAGGTGAATTAACAAAAAAAGGTATAATTTTTTGTTCAATTTCAGAAGCAATTCAAAAACATCCAGATTTAGTAAAAAAATATCTTGGTTCAGTAATCCCACTTAGTGATCATTATTTTGCTACTTTAAATTCAGCTGTGTTTACAGATGGATCTTTTGTTTACATTCCACCTAATACAAAGTGTCCGATGGAACTATCAACTTATTTTAGAATTAATGCGTCTGAGACTGGTCAATTTGAAAGAACTTTAATCATCGCAGATAAAGGAAGCTACGTGAGTTATCTAGAGGGATGTACAGCGCCGATGAGAGATGAAAATCAACTTCATGCAGCAAATGTGGAATTAATAGCTTTAGACGATGCAGAAATAAAATATTCAACTGTTCAAAATTGGTATCCAGGTGACGAAAAAGGAGTTGGGGGAATATACAATTTTGTTACAAAAAGAGGAGCTTGTAGAGGAAAAAATTCCAAAATTTCTTGGACACAAGTTGAAACAGGGTCAGCAATCACATGGAAATACCCAAGCTGTATTTTACAAGGAGATAATTCAGTCGGAGAATTTTACTCTATAGCGATTACAAATAATTTTCAAAAAGCTGATACAGGCACAAAGATGATCCATTTAGGTAAAAATACAAAAAGTAAAATTATATCAAAAGGAATTTCAGCAGGTAACGCAGATAATATGTATCGAGGTCTTGTTGAAATTAAAAATAAAGCAATAAACTCAAGAAATTATACTCAATGCGACTCACTTTTGATGGGTAACAAATGTGGAGCTCATACTATTCCGTATATAAAAAATAATAATGCAACTTCGACAATAGAACACGAGGCAACTACAACTAAAATAAATGAGGAGCAACTTTATTATTGTAATCAAAGAGGATTAGATCAAGAAGAAGCAGTAAGTTTAATTGTAAACGGATTTTGTAAAGAGGTTCTGCAGCAATTACCTATGGAATTTGCTGTTGAAGCTCA
The DNA here is from genome assembly GCA_902625125.1 of uncultured Pelagibacteraceae bacterium. Classification (GTDB taxonomy): domain Bacteria; phylum Pseudomonadota; class Alphaproteobacteria; order Pelagibacterales; family Pelagibacteraceae; genus Pelagilacustribacter. The sequence goes on along the minus strand of CACOAB010000005.1, from coordinate 1,127 downwards.
AAAACTTGTTGCAATCAGTTTAGAAGGAAGCGTCGGATAATGTTAAATATTAAAAATTTGGAGGCAACAATTGATAACAAACATATCCTAAAAGGTTTAAATTTAGATATAAAACCAGGTGAAGTGCACGCGATTATGGGTCCTAATGGTTCAGGAAAAAGCACATTAGCGAATGTGTTATCAGGCAAAACTGGTTATGAGATCAAAGGAGATATAAAATATAATGGGGAGAGATTAAGTGAACTTTCCACTGAAGAAAGAGCGCAAAAAGGTATTTTCTTAGCATTCCAGTATCCCTTGGAAATACCTGGTGTAAGCACAAATACTTTTTTAAGAACTTCTTTAAACTCGGTGAGAAAAGCCAAAGGTGAGAAGGAATTAGATACTTTGACATTTTTGAAATTAATTAAAGAAAAATCTTTGGAGCTTGGGATAAATGAAAAGTTTTTATCTCGTCAGTTAAATGTAGGTTTTTCTGGAGGCGAAAAAAAGAAAAATGAGATTTTACAAATGAAACTTCTTAAACCTAAATTATCAATTTTAGATGAGACGGACTCTGGATTAGATATAGATGCATTAAGAATTGTAGCTGATGGTGTGAATTCTTATAAAAATAAAGAAAATGCTTTTTTAATAATAACTCACTATCAAAGACTTCTAGACTACATAAAGCCTGATTTTGTGCATGTTTTAAATAATGGAAAAATAGTAAAAACTGGAAATGCAGATTTAGGGGTTCAGTTAGAAAAAACAGGTTATTCAAATTTAATTTAAATGAAGCAATATTACAATTTTAAAATTGAAAAGATTAAAGATCTTTCTACAGAGGAAATAAATTTAAGAAAGAAAAATTTAGATCTCTTCTATCAAACTGGCTTCCCTGATAAAAGAGACGAAGACTGGAAATTTTCCGACCTTAATTCGATTTTAAGTAATAATTTTAATAATATTGTAAATGATGATTTATCACCAAAAGAAAAAAATTTTAAATTAATTGATGAGTTTCAACATAATTTTATCGCATTGAGTAATGGAAGACTTGTATCTTCAGATTTTTCTTTTGAGGAAAAAGATAAAATTTCCTTAGAAAATTTCAATTATAAAGAAGACAAAAATTTAGACAAAAA